>JAEOTQ010000187.1 GCA_016839785.1 Candidatus Hodarchaeota archaeon
TATTCGAGCCTTTTCGGTAGTTAAATTTACTGTAACATTTTCAACCCCATTAGCACTGGTGAGCGCTTTTTCAACAGAACTAACACAACTAGCACAGGTCATACCTTCAATTATTAGATCTAATTGACTTATAGAGTCATCCGCTCTCTCTAGGTTCACTGCTCCATAACCAATACTCTCAACTTCAGTAATTATTTGTTCTAGAGATATTTTATTTGAGTCATAAGTAATACTGGCTTTTTCGGTCATAAGATTAACATTGGCAGTATTTACTCCAACTGTTTGGTTCAATTTCTTTTCTACAGATGCAACACAAGAAGCACAAGTCATTCCTGTTATTGATAGATCTGCACTATTTAGAGAAGTTGAATCATCTAACGATTTTTGTGCCTCGTTGGGTGAAGAGTCGATTACCTCTTTCTCTTTAAACTCAGGGGGATTAGATAGATCATTGCCAACTCCTTCTCCTATAATCATAGGCTTTCCACAATGAGTTGGAAGATCTTTTACACCACACGATGGCCCCATCCAGCATATTAATTGTTCTTTACCTTCAAGTGTCTCAATATGCATTGGTTGCTTACAATGCATAGGAATAACTTCAGTATAATCGCATTCTTGGCATTCAAGCCGAGATCCGATTTTTTCTTCAACTACCTCATTTAAGGTCGTTTTTTCTACTTTTATTTGGCTAGGATTACTATCTTCCTGATTATTATCTTGTATCTCCTCTAATAGCTCAATAATCTCCATAGGATTCCCATGATGCTCAGATAATTCTTGAACTCCACATGATGGACCCATCCAACAGACTAGCTGATTTTTCCCATCAACTGTTTCGATATGCATAGGTTTTCTACAATGCATTGGAACAGGTTCTGTGTAATCGCATTCTACGCACTTTAAGATTTGTGACATTTTTCTATCGCCTAATTATATTATTGATTTTTATGGAATGAGGATTTAAAGGTAAATTAATTCAAATAAATAGGAAAATTTGCATTGACTCCTTATTCAAGTCCTCTTACTCATATAATTCCAATCGATATTATCCTTAAAGAATCACGCACTTAAAAATTAAAGGACGAGAAGTGTTCTGATTAACAAAGACAGATTATAGATTTCGGTTAATATAAGGGAGGAAAATCATTTTTCGAAAATACATTTTCTAGAACTAAGCTAGTCAATTTAATCTTCACTTTAAAATTTCAATATATAGTCTAAAGGAAAGTAACTTAGTTCAAAACTACCAATTTAGTTGAAGTGTAACAATGCCATTAATAGACCTAGATACTTCTGATTTAACAATATTAAATCAATTAAATGAAAACGGACGAGTGACCTATTCCCAATTAGCAAAGAAGTTAATGCTTACTGTTCCTACTGTGAAATCTCGCATTGATAAATTGCTTAAGATGGGTGTAATAAATCATTTCGGGACTTACTTGAACCCTCATAAGTTAACAGGAGATCCTTCTGCTCTTTTCTATTTTCAGGTCAATAAAGAGGATGTTCAATCATTTCTTGAGCATTTACATTCCTTAGAAGAAATTAAATCAGTTTTTGAAGTTCTAGATCCATTTAATATACTCGTCATCACACAATTTCAACCTTTAAATATGATACAAATTCTCTATCAAAAACTCCAAGCTCAAAGTTTTATTAAAAACTCACATATTCAGATTGTAATGAAGGAAGTGTTCTCCAAACCCCACCGAATCCCTCAACACGAGACAATTCTTAATCTAAAATGTGAGTATTGCGGAAAAAAAATCTCAGAAGATTATGAGTCAATAAAAATTAAAGAAACTCGTCATTTTTTCTGTTGCCCTATCTGTTTGCGGAATTATACGAAATGGTTAAAGGATCAGAAAACACATGAATGATTTTGAGGTCATTTCTGTTTAAATATTCATAACCCTGCGTTTTCTTTTAAGAGGGGAGCGATATCAGTTTTTTCCCATGTGAAATCTGGATCTTCTCTCCCAAAATGACCATAAGCAGCAGTTTTTGTGTAAATTGGCCGTTTAAGATCTAATCTTTGTATGATCATTCCAGGTCGAAAATCGAAATGCGATTTAATGAGATCCAGAATTATCTTTTCAGGAATTCTGTTTGTTCCATTGGTCTCAAGATATATGGATAATGGTTTAGAGATTCCTATTGCATACGAAATTTGTATTTCACACTTTTCTGCTAATCCTGCTGCTACAACATTTTTTGCAGCCCATCGAGCAGCATATGATCCAGATCGATCAACTTTTGAGGGATCTTTTCCAGAAAAACATCCACCACCATGCGAGCCCACTCCACCATAAGTATCTACAATTATTTTTCTCCCAGTAAGCCCAGTATCGCCATGAGGGCCTCCGATCACAAACCTTCCTGTTTCATTTACAAAGAATTCAGTATTTTCTGAAAGATACACGGAAGGAATTACAGGCCTTATGACATTCTCAATTATCTCTTCTTTAATTTGCGAATGGGTTACATCCTCTGAATGTTGGGCGGCAATGACAACAGATTTTACTGCAATGGGTGTATTACCTTTGTATTCAACAGTTACCTGAGATTTTCCATCAGGTCGTAACCAATTAATACTTCCATTCTTCCGTACTTCCGCTAGCCGATTGGTAAGGTTATGTGCTAACGTAATCGGTAAAGGCATAAAGGATTTAGTTTCTGCGCAGGCATACCCGAACATCATTCCTTGGTCACCTGCTCCTTGTTCTTCAGGAGTGGGCCGTTTTATTCCCTGTGCTATATCAGAACTTTGTTCATGTATTGCATTAAGAACAGCTACACTATTGTAATCAAAACCCATTTCTGAATTTAAATATCCAATTTCCTTGATTTTTTGACGAACTACTTTTTGAATATCTACATATGTATCAGTGGAAATTTCACCACCAACAAGGGCCATACCAGTTGTAAGATAAGTTTCACAAGCAACGTGGGCATCAGGATCTTTAGTTAATATTGCGTCAAGGATGGCATCCGATATTGCATCAGCCATTTTATCAGGGTGCCCTTCAGTCACTGATTCAGATGTAAAAAGATGTTCCGTTTGAACCATTCTATAAACCTTCCATATCCTCACAATTCCGTGTTTTAATTTCTGGAATGATGAGTAATCACTGGGACAGATGAGAAAGGGTTTTTTACTTAAGAGTAGTGTTCTTTATCTCGCTATGCACCACAAAGGGTACGGAGGGTTTGTTACTACAACGGGTAGCACATAAGATTTAATCAGGTAGAATTTGTATCCGAGTACGAAAGTGGCTTTATTTAGTTATATGACTTCTACACGAACATGATTTATCAATGGGAATGAGTTTTATCACATCATTCAGAATTTTTTTGAGTTCAGACGCTCTTTGGTTAAATAGGTCTATAACTTCTTGATGATTTACCACTTTTTGAAGCCCTGCAGCAAAATTGGTCACTAAAGCTATTGAGCTGTAACATATACCGAGTTCACGACAAAGAATAGCTTCAGAAGAATTGGTCATACCCACCACATCTGCACCCATTGATTGAAGAGCCTTAATCTCTGCAGGAGTTTCAAATCTCGGACCTGCGGCGCAATAATACGTACCAGTTAATCGAGAGTGTGAAAACTTAGAAATAACTTCAGAAATATGGTGACGTAAATCTGTACAGTACGGATCAGTCATATCAGTATGAATAACACCCGATAGTTCGTTCCCATCTGGAAATTTTACACTAAAATCGTCTTCAAAAAAGGTTATAGGACGAATAAAATCAATAAATTGATCCAATAGTACATAACTACCAGGATTGATTTTGGTTTGAACACTGCCTACTGCACTTGTTGATAGCACTCTAGAAACGGAAAGGAGGTGCAACGCATATATATTTGCTTTAAAATTAATTCGGTGGGGTGGAATTGAATGGCCCTTCCCATGCCGGGGCAAGAAATACACATCACGATTCTCTATCACGGAATGATAAAGGAGAATTGCCTCGTTACTAAATGGAGTTTCCACAGATTTTTCTTGAGGTGAAGGTAAAAAATCATAGAAACCCGACCCACCTATGATACAGAGTGCTTCATTCATTCTAATTCATCCTATCAGGTTAAAGATCAGTTTGATTACCTAGATCTTTTTTTCTTTGCTAAAATTGGTAAAACAATTAAAATTACCATTAATAAAGAAAAACTAGGAGTATTTGATGCAAGTTTTATGTCTGTTGGAATAACGAGGTCACCTTCTACAATTTCCTCTTTCAATTCAACAATGGTTTTATTCACTGTAAAGGGATCAGACCAGCCATTAGGATAATAAATATTATCGCTAATACCAAATGTAGCTGAAATACCGCCGAAAAATCCTTGACTATCATTGAAAGATCTGAAAATCTCTGTCAAAACACGAGTATTGTTTTTCATAACGCTCATAGATTGATTCAGATCCACACAAACCACATTCCCACTTGTGAATGAGTTTACCATAGTCAGAGTATTATTGGCCTGAAGAGCAGCAAATACTAACTTGATATCTTGATTTTCGAATTCCGTACCTATTACTCGGACTTTTTCTTGATCAATCCAGGTATCAAGATAAGATATCGTTATATCTACATTGGTAGTATTTCTAAAGATCGCACTTTGAAATCCAGCAATCAATTGTCGAGTCCGCGCATCACCTTTCCAAAATCCAACAATTCCAATCTTAGATGGTAAAGGGTAATATTCCGTGACTGCTAATGCTCCCACTAGGAATGCTTGTTCATTTTCTTTAAAACTTACGACGAAAAGATTCTCAGGGATGCTTCCACCATCAAAAGAAGGAAATTCTCCTGACAAATCATAAAACAGAAAATCAGTTTCAGGATATGTAGAAACATCAAATGATCGCCTCAATTCGTATCCAATGACAACAAATAAATCGTATTGATTAGTTTGAATTAAAGTCTCAATAAGCTGAGTATGATTAGTTATCGAACCGTTGTAAATATAAGAAATTTCATATGGATCTGCATTGACAAGAGTATATTCTGTGAGCTGAAAGACGTCATAATCCACCTGATAAGTCCGATTAATGTACCTAAATCCATTGAGAATGTCATCGGTATACGAAGAATGATAGAATTCAGGTGAATCTATTATCACAGCAACTTTTTGAAGGGGTTCGTTCACTGAAGCATTATTTGCTTCAGGTGGTTGAATATTAAGTATGAAGAAAAACAACACAAATAGAGTAACAACTTGTTTTTTCATTGTGAGACCTCATGAAGATTAATGAAAGATTTTCATTTTTGAATCATTTATGCCTTTCGATTTGATCGGGAAATATATTTTCTTGGAATCCTAGATTTGAAGGATAAGTGGTTCTCACGATTAGCTATTTAGCATAGTTTTTCTGACTCAAGATTTTTCTAACGACTTGATGAGTGCCATATGCTACACCCTCAGTCATAAACCAACCTGCATTACCTTTAAAACCGTCTCCTACAAAATTCAAGTTCGGAAATACCTCGGAGAAATTTTTATTATCTGCTCCTTGCATTGTATTATTCACTGGCCAATCCCGATGGAAAGTATGCACACATAATTCATCTTCCTCCTGAAGAGAGGGAAATAGTTCAAAAATCTCATCCCTTGCGTGTTTTGTAGCAGTCACTATATTCTTGGATCCAAAAATCTGGTGAGTCAGAAAGAGATGATATCCTTTTGGTGCTAATTCTGGGGAGATTAAAGTGGGTTCTACAGCTCCTTTTACAAAATTACAATCAGGAAATTGCGCCACAGTAGATTTTTTTAATAAAGAAGCTTTTGATTTGAAAGCAAATCCTCCTCCCTTTGCAACAGGTGATGAAGGTAAACGAAAATCAAATTTACTTGTGTCTAGAATAGTGTTGATTTGATTGACACCTAAATTTAGAACAAACTCCTTTGCTTTTACCTCGGTTAATTCATTTGTTCGTGTATTACGAACAACTCCTGCAGTTATTTCAGAACCATTGTTTTCTAGTGAAATGAGTTCGTGATTTTTATGCAGAATCACGTCATTTCTCTGTGAGAAGCTGATTAAGTTGTCAACTACCCGTTTACAACCTCCAATAGGTACACCCGCTTTTCCACTCTTGAATAGACGATCTAAGAATTGATACATTGTAGAAACGGTCATTTCTGAGATATCTAAACTTAGTGCGAACCCTGTAACGGCATTGAAGAACTTGAAGATTTGGGGATCATCAGTTTTTGACGACAGAAACTCATGAAATGTTATTGACTTATTAGGAACCTGATCACGAGTTAATAGTAGCTTCCTAAACATGAAATACCTTTGCTTCCAGCTTGGAAAGGCACGAAAGATACCCCAGAATCTTCTATGACTTATTGGATTACGGTTGGTCCAATACCATGTAGTAAAATTATGTGTATCCACAATTTTTACAGGTAAGGTCAAATCTTTTAAGAGTGTTTGACCGAGGATTCCTCTATGAGAATGTGGTATCATATGAACAGCGCCAGAAGGAATCTCAAACCCATCGAGCTTATGTGTTGTAAATCGCCCACCAAAAAAAGGCAAACGTTCTAACAGATAAACAGATTTTCCCTGTTGAGACAATAGTGCCGCAGTTAGTAATCCTCCGAGACCACCTCCAGCAATTACTGCATCGTATTTATGAATCATCACGAATCCCTCCATGTTGCACGTATTGCATTTACTGGACAATTATTGATACAACGACGACATTTATTGCACTTATTTAAAAAATGTGATAACCCTTCAACTTTAAATCCTCTAACAGGACAGATAAGTTCACAATAGGCGCAACCTACACATACCTCAATATCAATTTCGATGATTTCTATCACCAATATTAATTTTGACTTTTTAAACTACAGAATTCCTTATTAAAATCTATTTATAGTTACTTCTATGCTAAAGCTCTAAATCGGCCAATTCTGTAACAATAAATTGGATACCCCAAGTTTACCCTTATACAAAACTGATAAACTATTTTTTACCTTCTAATACCCATGAAATAGTCAAAATTACTTGTTAAATTCGAAATATTTATTTAACTTCTAAATGAAAACCCAATAGTAAGTATTTAAGTCATAAAAAAGTCCGGTTTTAACGAGGTATGAGTGGTAAAAATGGCGTCGAAATTAAGTGTTCTTGGAATCGGTTTAGCAATTATTGGAATTCTAGTCTTTTCATTATTTAATATTGTATGGATCGTTTTTCCGCCTTTTGGGGGAAGAACATCGGACGTTACTAACGAAGTGACAATTTCTGCTGGTACATCCGATGGTGAAGCCTTAGTAGGTACTGTACCCGCATCTCCGTTAATGTTAAATCTAAAGGTTGTTTTCATCTTCTCTGCAGATAATGCTTACTCATGTGATTTTCAATTATTTCTAAAAAATGACAATTACCCGCACCCTGGAGCGGCTCTTGAAGGTACACTCAGAAGCTACGATAAACCAGACGGAACATCTGGTAAACAAATTTCTCTGTCATTTTTTGATCCTTTGTCCATAGGAGAGTCATTTGATATTTATATCAAAGTTAATAACTATGGATCCTCAACAATCAGAATTTTGACTCGTCGTGTTGTGGTGGTTCAATTCCTAGGAGTTCTTACACCGATTCTACTCTTGTTAAGTGGAGCTATTGTAGCTGTGGTAGGTTTAAGACAAGGAAAAGCACCAAAGCCGAAACGTAGAAAAGCTACTCCAGCCAGTGGATGGGAACCCACTCTCCAATGGGGTGGTGGATCGAGTGGAGCCAAACCCAGTACCAATAAGAAAAGACCAAAAATGGCTATTTCCTCAACAAAACCAAAATCTTCTCAAAAGAAGACTGTTGTGAAAAAAGCAGTGCCGAAAGGAGGAGCCCAAGCTGGATGTAAGTTTTGTGGAAAATCAGTCCCCAGCAATGCGTTCTTCTGCCCACATTGTTATGGAAAATTACGATAGAGCGCAAATACAGCCCTCTCCCTTTTTTTTCTTTCAAGTCTAACCCTTGTACCATTTTCTTGAAGAGAGAAGTATTAATTTCTCTAGAAGAAAATCACCTATCTTGTTGAAAGGACTCAATGGATTGATGTATGATGGTAAAAACAATTGGAATATTAACTGGCGGAGGAGATTGTCCAGGTTTAAATAGCGTGATTTACGGTGTTCTTTTGAAGGCTGCAGATGCTGGTTATAAAGTAATAGGTATCGAAAAAGGCTGGAAGGGGTTTTTAGAAAATCGTACACGAGAATTAGATGTCTCTTCCCTTGATGATTTGCATACTGTAGGTGGGACATTGATCTACACATCCCGTACAAATCCATACAAAAACGCTAAAGCTATTCAAGAACCTGTGGAAAGAGAAAAAGCGATTAAAGAGACTGCAAAAATGATGGCTTCCCAAATCAAGACATTAAAACTTGATGCACTCATTACCATTGGAGGAGATGACACATTAGGAGTTGCTGCAGCTATGTATAAGTATGCTGGAGCAAATGTTATTGGAGTTCCAAAGACCATTGATAATGACCTATCAAGTACTGATTATACATTCGGTTTTTGGTCAGCAATTCAACTCGCTTCTAATACCATGGATAACATCACTACTACAGCCCGTTCACATCAACGCATATTTATTATCGAGGTAATGGGTAGGGATGCAGGGTGGTTAACACTAGTTAGCGGAATATCTGCTGGAGCAGATATCATATTAATACCAGAAAAACCATTTGATTTACAAAATGACATTATTAATATTCTGAGAGATCGTGTAGACTCTGGACGTAAATATCACATTATTGCTTGCAGTGAAGGAGCAATTCCGACAAGAGAATCATTTGAACGGGATTTTTCAACAATATCTCAGAATGATATTGATCATCTTCCTAAGGATGATTTTGGTAACCCTTTACTCGCGAAATTAAACATGTCGAAAGTTCTCGTGAAGGAATTAAATAACCAAAACAAACTTCGAGAGTACTTTATTGAAAAAGATGTAGCTTATGACATACGTGAGGTGACACTTGGCCATACAATGCGTGCAGGGACACCAAATTCATTTGATCGAATTTTAGGGCTACGTCTAGGGTTACAAGCTATAAAACTTGTAAATAACAATAATTTTGGTCAAATGGTATGCCTTAATGGAACCGAGATAGGATCAGTTTCGTTAAGTGAAGGGGCTCAAAAGAAATTGGTACCAAAAACTTCCGATCTTTTGGAAGTTGCAGATTTGATCACCAAAGTCAAGTGTGGAAAACAAAACCATACGTGATGTTAATCAGAACCTTACTGAAGACTTTTAATTCCTAAAAAGAGCAGTAGTATAGCAAAATTTCTATTTAAGATTCAATCTTTAGAGATTTTCGCAATTGCAGGAGAAAAATGATTGTAACTGCAATTATTGATGCAAGTGGAAGGAGATTGAAAAAAATAAGAGTAAAAGGATTGGAGTCAGATGAGAGAGGATCTGTTCCCATTTGAAATTCGATTCCATCGTTCCATCCATCGTCATCAGTATCAAAATCCCTTGGATCAGTACCTAAAGTATATTCCTGGAGATTGGACAATCCATCATAATCTAAATCTTTATTTGCATCGTCAAATCCAGCTAATAGTCCATTTTGGTATTCATAGAGATTTGGCATACCATCAGCGTCTTTATCGTCATAGGAATCATTATGATTTCCATTCAATAAATGTTGAAATTCATAGTCGTCTGGAATCAGATCACCATCTGTATCCTTGATGCGAGGATTAGTACCAAATACAAACTCAAGAAAATTCATCAAATTATCATTATCAGGATCTTCAAATCTATCTTTGAAATAACTTGGATTTAAATTGTATAATCGCTCCCATCGATCAGACATTCCATCAAAATCTATATCAGTAACATTCCATAACTTAATAGTTCCATCGGTAGATGAAGAAACAAGTATCTGCCCTGTTGTAGTATAAGAAAGGCTCACAACCGAAGAATTATGGCTTAAAATCCTCAACATGAACTGTGTTGTTTCAACATCCCACACAACTATAGTACTATCTTCAGAGCCAGAGGCTAAGGTGAAACCGTCATAATTAAAACTTACAGCTGGAACAGAGCCACTGTGACCTTGTAATGTTTCTTTCAAAATACCTCTCTCCACTTCCCATAATTTAACGGTCATGTCAAGCGAACCAGAGGCGAGGAGGTTGCCATTAGGATTGAAAGCAACATCTAAAACACCAGCAGTATGATTTTGTAGGTTATGGAGTATTTCTCCATTGCTAGTATTCCAGATTTTGATTGTCTTATCGAGAGAACCTGAGGCTAGGAGACTATCATCAGGATTAAACTCCACAGACTCGACCGAATCAGTGTGGTTAGTCAATGAAAACAGAATTTGACCAGTGGCAACATTCCAAAGCAATATTTTTCCGTCAGCAGATCCTGATGCTAATATAATCCCACTAGAACTGATGGATAGGCTTAAAACAGAGGCAGTATGGCCTATGTCACTTCTAATTAAATCACCGGAAGTAACATTCCATAAATAGATGTTACCATCTGATGAACCAGCAGTCAGTAAATCTCCTTTAGGGTGAAGTACAACACACAGGATTGGTTCGGTAAGACCTGTCAATGATTTAATATACAACCCTGTGTCAATATCCCATATACGAATACTTGAATCAGAGGAAACAGATGCTAAAATTTTGTCGTTTTGTGCGATATCTATGTCCCATACGTGTGAGGAATGTCCTTCTAATGTATAGATTAAAGGATCGGCTATTAACTCATCGAGAGCTGCAGATGCATTAATTAAGCCATAACCATACATTGGGTCCATTCCAATATCTCCCAGATCAGTGCTAGTATCATGAAGAATCTCTCTTATTGATTCGATTGGTAAAGAAGGGTTTATCGAAAGCATAAGAGCAATCACACCTGAAACTAAGGGAGCTGCATAGGAAGTTCCTGAACCATTTACAATTGAAGTATTGTAACCGGTTATAGAATAAACATCCTTTCCTGGAGCACAAATCTCATTTTCCGCGCCATATCCAGAAAAATAGGCCAATTTTTGAGAACTGGTTACAGCGGATACAGCAATCACTTCACTATAATTACCTGGATAAGTAACCTTACCTGAATGATTCCCAGTCACTCCTACAATTATAACGCCAGCTTCATAAGCACGACGGATTGATTCATAAACATAAATTGGTGGAACTCCCCTAGCTTCAAGAGAAAGATTAATGATCTTTGCCCCGTTTAGGACTGCATAATCAATAGCCTCAACAAGTTTCGGCCAGTCATCTTCAGTAAAACTGAGGTCGGAACGTAGGAATCTTAAGGACATTATCTTGACATTTGGAGCAACTCCAACAAATATATCATTATCATCATCGGCAGCAATTAATCCTGCAATAAATGTACCGTGTTTACTGCCAATTGTATTGGGAGGAGGGAAGGGATTATTGTCATTATCCTGAAAATCCCACCCCATAACATCATCAACATAACCATTTCCATCATCATCTTTCCCATTACTACTAATCTCACCTAGATTCTTCCAACTGGAATTTATCAAATCTGGATGACCCAAATCGATACCTGAATCAATAACCGCAACAATAATGTTCGGAGTGCCTTGGGTATACTCCCATGCAGCTGGAATACCCACTTCTTCAATATTCCAATAATAAGATGTAGGTGAGGCGCAAATAGAAATGGGGTGAATCAATATGCTCAAAAATAATATTGTCCAAATAAAAGAAATTAAATTTCTCCTACAAGAACGGCTCATTAGGAAACTATAGCTCCTCAATCTTTATTTGAATTGTTAAATCCTCTGCTTTTCGTTTAATGAAATCAAGACCATAAGTCGGTTTTCGAATAGAGAAAACCATTTGCCATGGATCTACAAAAGATTCTTCTTCAACCTTCGTAAACTCATGGCAGAAGGAGCGAAAATTAAAATTTGGATCGTATCTAAGTAAATATCTTTTGGGGGGACGAAATTTTTCAATGGCTTTAAGCACGGGTTCGACATTTTCCTCTGCGGAGATGGAAACTAATTTATATTCTGGAAAATGTTTTTTCAGGAGTTCTTTCCGTATTTTAAGTTGATCCTCTGACAATAAGTCTATTTTATTAATAACTAAAACACGATTATTTTGAGGGATAATTTCATTTACAGTATTAATAGTAACGTTCAATTTCTGAAGAATTAAATCTAGTGAAGATTCACTACCATCAATAACTATCAAAATAATATCTGCAGCTAAACTTTCTTCTAGAGTGGAACGGAAAGAATCTATTAAAAAAGTAGGTAAATCTTCTATAAATCCTACAGTATCTGTAACGAAAATTTTCAAGTCGTCTAATTGAAAACTCCTGATGCGGGTATCTAGTGTTTCAAAAAGTCGTGAACTGACACTTGCTGCGTCGGTTTTTGTCAAAGCATTCAACAGTGTCGATTTTCCAGCAGATGTATAACCCACAATACTCACATACACACTATCGTGATGAAATCTCATGCGGTTAATTCTTCGTTCCACACGTTGTTGTTTCAAAGAGGCTAGCTTTCCCTTTAGGTAAGCCTCACGTTTCTTTGTTCCTGCATCAAAATCGTGTAATGGATTTTCTCCTGTTCCCCGAAAACCTGCACGCTCTGTATGCCATGCTCCCTCTATGCTTAGCCGATTCATCAATCTTAATCTTTGTCTTGGACTTTCATATTTTTGCTGAGCTAGTTGAATCTGAATTTTAGCTTCTTCTGTCATTGCTCTAAGTGCAAAAATCTCGAGAACTAACTCAAATTTATCAAGTATCAAACATTCCAGTTTCTTCTCCAGATTTATGTGCTGTTTAGCTGATAGATGAACTCCAACAATTATGAAAGTATCAACTAGCTCTTCAATCTTGGACTTCACTTCAATTAATCTACCTGGTGAAAAGAGATAATTAGGGTTATTTATTCTCAATTGAACCTCTTCTATGATCTTATAATTTGAGGACTTCACAAGTAGTCGCATTTCATGATTAAGAAACAATTCATTCTTTGTGTTCGGATATGGAAGTAATAATATGCATTCCCCTCTTGGTTCCATTAAATCTGTTTCCATTTGTTTTAAAATTTTCACTTCCGATTATAAGTATTCATTCAAAGAAGAATTCCGAGTATTCAGGGAATTTGTTTTGCATGATTCAAGTAATGTCCTTTTTTACTCTATTTTCGACGGCCTTCTTCTAAAAAGGTTTTTAAATCTGATCTTGACTAGACAAACACGTAATAACGATTGTTAATCTTACTTTGAAATCCCTTTTGACTTGAAAGACTATGTCGGGTACTAAAACTAATACAAAAACTGGGCCCAAACGGTTGAAAAAACTCGTACAACCCCAAGAGGTAATTGTATGGTACGTTCTTCCTGCAATCCGTCGAGTATTAACAAATACACTGATTAATGACCATAGCATGCCTCAAACGGAAATTGCAAAGAAATTTAGACTCACCGAACCCGCTATCTCACAATATAAAGATAAAGAAGGGAAAAAAAGTACTCGTGGGAACAAAATTGACTTCGAACCAGAGGTAATGAGTGAAATCCTTGAATCTGCTCGTCGAATTGCAGAGGAAGATAGTTACGCCCCACGTGAAGTCCAACGAATCCTAAAATTTATCGATAACGGTGGATTTTTGTGTAAATTTCACCGCCAATATGGAATTACCCACGAAAATTGTAAAATTTGTTTGGATGATGAGAAATAGGGGATTAATCGGTTTACTTCAGAAGATACCATATGAATGGTCTATTTAGAAACGTTGTATCTCTCATTTTAATAATTCTTCATAAATTCGTTTAGGTATCCTTTTTCGGATATTATACTCAATCAATTTTCAGTAAGAATGCTTTCCTAGAAAATTAATCTCATCGTAACTTTTTACAGATCACTTCTTCTGCTAGACTTACTGGAGATCGTTCTAAATTTGATTTGACTATAGATCTACTTTTTCGCTAAAACATTTATAAAAACTATAGATTTATATATTAACATTATAATCACATTATTTTCATATATTAAGGATAGATTCTCTAGGTATTTTTATATAAGTTGCGAAATACAAATCGCTCACTGAGTAATGTGATACTTAAGAATTGCTTAGTATCAGCAAATTCCTTTGGAGAGTTTTAACATGGCTTATGAGAGTTGTAATGAGTGTAATAGTCCCGCTATGGTTTACGATGATCAACGCGGTGAAATTATTTGCGCAGAATGTGGTTTAGTAGCTAATAGTGCGATATTCAGTCACGAACCTGAATGGCGAGCCTATAATGCTCAAGAAGAAAAATCAAGAGTCAGGGTTGGACTACCAACAACCTTACTGAATAATAACGAATTGCGAACAATCATTGGTGGTAAATCTAAGGACTCCTATGGTAAGTCACTAAACACAGAAACACAAGCAAAATTTGCTCGTTTAACTGTAATGGATGAAAGGATTCAAGATCGGACTACAAGAAACTTGAAAAATGCACTAATGGAATTAAAACGTATCAGATCGCATTTGAATTTATCTGATGATACTTGTGAAACAGCTGTCCATATCTACAAATTAGCTCTTAAAAAGGACTTGATAAAAGGACGCTCTGTAATTGGTATGATGAGTGCTGCAATATATTTAGCCTGCCGTAAAAAAGGTACAGCTATTACTTTGAAAGATACTTCTGAAGTCGCTAATATATCTTCTAAAGAATTAGGTAGATGTATTCGTATTTTCCTTCAAAATGTGAATATGAATAAAACTGCAACAGATCCAATAACTCTGGTAAATCGTCTTGGAGAAAATCTAGGTTTAACGATGTATACCCGTAAAATTGCCATTGATATTCTTGTTGAGGCACATGAGAAAAATTTGACCATTGGGAAAATACCCATGTCACTAGCAGCAGCAGCTATCTACATTGCATCCATTCAGACTGGTGAGCGTCGAACTCAACAACAAATTGCCGTTCCAGCAAGAACTACACCCGTTACTATCAGAAATCGCTTTAAAGAATTAGCTCGAGGATTAGGGCTTGAAAAGTTTGAAGTGAAACGAGGTGCAGCTGCAAAACCTGTCATAATAAAAGACCCTACCGCTTGGGTACGCAAAAAAAGGACTTCAATTAAAGCTTAAATACCTCATTTTCCGTACACCTGGTGGAGCTTAAGTCTCCACCACTTCTTTTATTTCTAAAATAAAAAATAGCGCGTTGTTGATAAACTCCTTAATGTTCAAGGACAGTAATGATCGAAAACCATATTTACCATAGACAAATTTCAGTGTGTCAATAGATTTTTGTAAACGGATGGTTAAAGATAGATCTTTTATTTGAGAATTATTCTCTTCCAGCATTTGCAACTCTGTAACCCGTTGTTCATATGCAGCCATAGGTAAGAAGAAATTGGAATCCTCTAGATGACTTTGGAATGGTGTATTGCTACTTGTGCCAACAGTCTCCATCAACGCATCAACAGCGATGATCATACTTAGTACCACGAGTTTAACGGCAAATAATTTATCTAGTGTAGTGGTTGCGTTTACGTAAACCCTTATAGCGCTATTCAAGTATCCATGGGCGTCCTCAAACACAGTCACTATTTTAACTATCCTTAAATTCACTTAAGTGATTTCTAATGGACGATTTTCTCGTTATCTCCGATTAACTTTTACTTGACTAAGTCTGGTTATCTAGGATGTTTTTAAGGCTGTTGATTAAGCTGAAAGATTTCTGGTAGAGAGATCATTCCCCGACAATCGTAACGATTAGATGCCTAACACGAGGTTTGTCATCCAATTCGAGAAAAGCTATTTGTTGCCAGGTTCCGTGAATTAATTTCCCTTTATGGATGGGTACAGTCAAGGAAGGACCCATTAGAGAAGCACGAACATGACTATGGCCATTATTATCATGCCACGTCTGCTCATGCTGATACGTTAACGATTTAGGAATAATTCTTTCAAGAAAATCAGGAATATCTTTCAGAAGCCCTGGTTCAAATTCCAAAGTTATGATTGCACCAGTAGACCCTGCATTAAATATATTAACTATACCTTCCTTGATTCTAGATTGATTTACAACGGTTTCTACTCTATCAGTAATATCTATAATATCAGTTTCGTAAGTTTTAGATAATTTAATTTCCAAATGCATAACAGTCATAAATTTATCCTCCAAAAATAATTTACTCTTTAAATTTCATCTCAATTTCATGTATATCTTTATTTGGCTAATGTTTGAATCTGTTATCTATCAAATCTATGCTAAATCAATTTGAATTGTCTTATGGCTTGAGTTCCCAAAAATATCAACGACATTCACCCAGATATTAAATTCTCTAAACTCAGAATATTCATGATGAACAGAAACAGTTACACTGCTCTCAATTTTTTTTCTTTTTATTTGTCGATTAGAACACCATTCTATCGCTGCGACTGATTTATCGTAATCCCAGTCAATTTCCCAATAATCTATTATATCTATAAATGAATAATTCTGTAATTCATGCATGGAAGAAGAATACTGCATGTTTATTAACGTTAATACTATTTCATTTCCTTGGGTGAGGGGATGTTTCTCAATTTTTATATCGAAATTAAAAATATCCTCTTCTTCCGAATCCTGGTTTCCGTTCTCATCTATTATTCTATGAAACTCAAATGGTGACCTATCAACTACCTGTAAGATTCTCTTCCGAATTTCGCTAATGGATAACTTTCCGATGTCAATACCTAGCCATTTTCTTCTAGATTTTTCCGCCATTGCAAGTGTAGTTCCCGAGCCTGCAAAGAAATCAGCTACGATATCACCTTCTGAAGTACTAATGTCAATTACTCTTTTTAATAACGCCTCAGAATTTTCTGTTGGGTAGAGAGTTCTTTTTACTTTTTGGTATCCCGCAATGTCAATCCAAAGATTGTCATGTAAGTATTCAATTTCAGCTTTATTTTGGCCTCTTCTAACACTTTTCTTAATCAAATCATGGTGAAAGTTAGCCTCATTACTTCCACGATAGACGTACAATGAATCAGAATGCACTATTAAGTGAGATTGTTGATTCAACTGTTTATCTGACAAATTTTTCTTCATACGACGGATTATAAATTCAATTACAAAATTTTCTTGACCAAAAGTATCATCTAAGATTTTCTTCGCGTAATGTCCGAAATGATAATCAAATCTAACAAAAATAAAACCATCTAGACGTAATAATGGTCTCATCAGGGTAACTCGCCTCCGAAACCAAGTTTTAAAATCATCTATTGGCGTATTACTCAAAAATAAGTTTTTATAGGCAAACGTTTTAATTGAATTATCCGTAACCTTTTTCTCTATTAAATTTGAGTCACTAATACTCTGAACTGGAATATAAATCGATTCATTGTACCCAGTATAAAAGGGAGGATCGATATAGATCAGTTTTATGGCCTGATAGTATTCTTCTTTCAGTAAACGCAAAACTTTTAGACAATCTCCCTGTATTAACCTATTGTTCAATAAATTCTTAGCTTGAGTCTCTATGTTCCGATCATTTGGATAGAATGAAATAGGTACTAACGTGGAAGATTTACTGTTGGAGGAAGGTAGAAATTCCGTTTGGTCTACAGAAAGAGGATTCTTAGTCAATCTTATCTCTGAATCAATAAAATTTCTGTGGAACTTTACAGAATAACTAATGTTTTCTCTAGAAAGCTCATATTTTATCAATTCGAGGACCTGTTTATCCTGTATCATACATATCCAATTCAAATTATAGTTTGAAGCCTCTATTAAAGAACTAGTAGTTCTCGGGTTGATCACCATCACAATCTGATTTGAACTCAGTAACACTTTGAATAGTCGTGTATAGTATGAACCTTGGTGCTTAGACAGTGTTGAATTATCTAAATCGAGCCAGTTAGAGTCTACTATTTGCCCAATTTTGGGGGGTACCCAATATTCAGGGTTCCCTCTCCTATTTAACCTAATCTGTCCTTTCTCACATAGTTCTAGAATTGATTTTTGCCTCAATTTCCAGTGTGTCCCACTTGGGGGATCCAATAGCATCTTTTTTCCATTAATTAGAAAATATTTAGGGGTTCCCTGGCCTTTAGAGACAAACGAGTGCCAGTATCCTCCACTTTCTTTTTCATCGTATACTGGATTTATTTTTCGAGTTTTTGAAGTACTATACAATAAGAAATAATCGGTCCTCTCAAAAAAAGCATTTTTTTTGGAATAGTGTATTTTTAGGGGGGAATTTATCAAAACCTCGTTCATAAAATTCTCCTGATGAAACACTGAATCTAGAATTTGCTTAACATATGCTTTTATTGTACCATTCACTTTAACAGCTAAAAAACCATCCATCCTCAAAATAGAATACGAGATTTTCAAGATATGAGTGATTTCATTCAAAAATTCGTAAAGAGAGGTTTTATCATGAAATTTAAGTGAGGGATTCAAATTATAAATCTCTTTGACTTTACCAATTTGATTTACTTCGATGTCAGGTGGATAATAATGGTGAGAAATGTCATATATAATCAATCTTGGATCCTTTTTCTTTTGTTGAACAAGACTATCCACGAGATTAGCTGTTTCTGGGCATATTATTATCCGATTCTCTGAAAAATCATCTGATCCACGTTTTGAATCAGAATCTTCCTTGATTTCACTCGGATTGTCCATTGAACTCATCTCTCGATCTTGAGCTTTCTACGAATTCGTTTATCTTTTGTCATTAGTTCTTTTCTCTAATTTGTAATTCAATGCTGCAAAATAATTGAATATAAGGCGTAGATTTCCAGAACTCCGGAGAAGTAGTTCTAAGTCATAAACAGAAATTTTTTGATTATTACCTTTTAATTTGTCTAGTATGTCCCCAATTTTTGGCAAATTGACTTCAAAATTATCTTTAAGTTGCTTGGGATAATTCTTCACCCTTAAAGACTTATCTAGATTCTCTAACCCTCCACAAAGAGTATCTATTTGAGTTAAGACCCTTATCACTACTGCTTTTTCTTCCCCATCTTCAATCCTATGATGGGTTCCCCTCCATTTTGTCTTGTTACCGATTCCCCGTTCACCTCCATGAGGAAGCAAAATCATATTGGAGGCAGTAATTCTCCAGCGAGAAGAATCACACCCATCCACAACTGTGAGTACTTCAGGTAAAATACTAGGAGCTCCAACCCCCAAAGCCCATATTTTACAATTCTCACTAGAAGAATATTCCTTTAATTTAGCTTTAAATTCAGTGAGGGCAGTAAAAAGTCTGATTTTATATCCAGTTCCTCCTCTCATTAGCGGTACAAGACGACCAATGAAGTTCCAGTCAGATAATCCAGATTCTGAAACAATTTGATCCAAAAGATGTAATTGGTTGTAGGGGATAACTGGTTGGATTTCGTAGGGGAGTAATTCTAAATAGTTCGCTAGGATATCTTCATCAGGATAGTCTAGTGTTATCTTAATTATATCAGGATCTTGGTCTGTGAGTTCACGATAATAGACTTTAAGCTGTCCAAGGCTTGTTTTTATCTTCTTCTTCCGATTAATGGCAGAAAAAGCTCCAGAATCACAAACTAGTTGACCATCCCATTCTAAATAGTTACGAATTCCTTCTTTCTTTATTGTTTCGAATAAATTTGGACTTTCCATTAAATCTATGGCTGAGATCATTAAAGCATCAGGTTTTACAATCCAATCATATTTCCATGGTCGTATGCGAGCACTGATGGGAGTTCCTAATGCAAAACTCATTTTATCTCTTCCTCATTTCTCTAAACTAGAATTAACTATTGAATTAAGAAAATCCAAGAGTTTACGCTGACCAATCCCTAATCCACCCATATTCTCGATTCTCACCTTACTGTTAATGGCATCATCCAATCCCTCAACACTTGCTAAATAATCTCTACCCATAAGTACATAAATATGTGAAAAAGATTCAATTTCGTGCCAATTTAGAATTTTCTGGACAATTTGGGATTGTAGCTGTTTGGCCAGAAGCTTCGTCATTTTTAAATCATAATTGGTGATTTGATCACTGGATCGTAAGAATCCATATTTTGCTGAAATGATACCTAGTTTCAGATTATCTGGCCATCTATTTTCTCTTTTTGCTTTATTTATGACTTGAAACATTGGACCCTTATATGCCTCCTCTGCTTTCAACGCATGATATTTGAGTACCTCTGATTTTTTCTTCCCACAGGATATAATTAGGAGGTATTTCGGCGATGACATATAATTTCACCTTTAATCTCGCACTGTAAAATTTAGGATAAAATAATATTCGATTACGTTATTATTTATCTAAAAGAAAGTTGATCGATAATAAAGATTTAGGGGAAATTTTCTCTTGAGATTATATTTAGGTGTTGTAAATGGGTTTTTACCTTGGGTTTATGAAGAACGAATCCATCAATACATGCGTAAGAAGGAGTTTGGAATATTATTTTCATTTTGGCAATTTAGAAAATATATTCATAAAATTAAATCAGTTGGATTGCATGACTATTTTTCATTCGATGGCCCAATAATGATTGACTCTGGTGCCTATAGTGCACATCATTCAGGTCAACCTATCTCAGTAGAAGATTATCTTAACTTTCTTAAGAATATAGAGGTCAATGACTGCGATTCAATTGTGAATCTTGATATTATCGGACATCGTAGAAAGTCATATAAGAATTGGTTAACATTGATTCATAGAATTAGGCATCCTATTCTTCCAGTCGTTCATTTTCCCAATATCAACTTATCAGATTACTCAGTTCCGAATATTGGATTGGGAGGAATGGTCTCTTCACTTAAAATCAATGAGAAGGGTAGTGTTTATGACGTTGCAGCTTGGGTAGCCAAATTCCGCTCTTTATCTAAGCAAAAATTTCATGGATTTGGATTAGGGAGTCCCTTTCACCAAATGGCTTTTAAAAAGCATCTAGAGTCAATAGACTGGATTGGATGGAGAAGAAACGCTGCAATTGGAGATTGTTACACACCAGAAGGTTCGAGATCTGTCCCTAAGGTCAGATTATCAAACAAATCGCGACGATGGTTGACGCTTGAGGTTTTCGATTCATACAAACCACCTTTCATTGATAAGTTACCTTCGTTACAACTTCCAGGAAATCAAGGATGGATTAACCGGGCTTTATGGAACGTCTGGATGTTTCTTACCGCCCAAAATTTCACCCTAACTTCAAAGAAATCATCTTACGTAAGATCAATTGAGAAACGAATGGAGAACTTAATCTCACATGGACATTTAAGAGGCTTTGATTATTATTTCAACTAATGATATAATTAGAATTCGCAAAAATTCATAAATATATCAATAAAAATTTAACCAGTTTCTACATGGATTCGTTGTCTTTTAAGTCAAAATAATTTTCAATCTGCCTCACAATCGGGGATAACATTATGAGGGTGTATAATTTCTGTAAATTCTCCTCAATTTGTATGATCTGGAAGGCCTTTTCAATTTTTTTCAATAAACCATTTCTAATGTCAGAAAATTCTGATTTATCAACCGTAGTGGTATTTTCTGTTAGAAAAATGGAATATTGGATTCTTAAAAATCGCTCTATATTAATCTGGGGCAGAGATTTATGTAGAAAATCACAGACATCCTTGAAAAGTTGATTCTGATTTGAAGAAGTGAGAATCTGATCCTCAAAATAACTCACGTAAACCATAACTTTGGCGACTCTTTCCTCAATGAACATGATGATTGGTTGGAATTCATTTGTAATTTTCTCAAGGGAGTGTAGAAATATTAAATAATCAGCTATCCGTGCCAGAAGAACATGATTATTCAATATTTTAGGAATGGGAAAATTAGAGAGAGATTCACCAAAAAATTCTAGTTGAGATCCCTTTTTTTTCCCCATCCAAGAGAACCAATAGAACGAGACTTTTGATTGTAAAAGGAGTAAAAGGGCTTTCAGTTTTGGAGTTGAATTTCTCACTTCTTGAATGAAATATACATCCTGAGCTGCAAACCATTCGGTACAACTGTATGCAAAATGAGTTTTTCGTGCCCTTTGAGGAGTAATCAGTTTTGGAGAGAGAAACATTTCTTTTTTTCTAGGACGATTAATGTAAGGAGGATGATCTAATGAATTTTCCATTGCTATTTGGTAGTGATCAAGATGGTTCTTAATATTTGGAACCATCGATAAGTCAACCTCCTTCCTTACCAGATATAAAACTCGTCGCTCAGTATAAACTCTTGTTGAATAAGGTCTTATTGATGAACTTTTGTATAAGGGGCGTAAATATTTTTTTTCGTCATTAGTGAAGGTCTTAATGGTATTTTGATCAGTTACATTGTTAAGATCAAACACAAATATTCCACGATTCTCCCATATTGTTGGGTATCCATATTTCTCAATTTGGCGTTTAGTAATTTTATTTAGGCCTGTAATTAAGCCTTCTTTCACTCTATAAGTTGATTCTCTAATTGGGGTACTAACTTTTGTTAATTTTTTCAGGATAAAGGATACATCCGCAGGTAGAAAGTGAAAATAATCATCCCAATCATTTAGGGTAAGATTTTTCTGATTAATTTGGTAAATGAGTTGATCAGACATTTTATCCAGTAGCTTTTCTCTTTGAGAAATTATGTTGGTATAAAAAACACAATTAATAGAGGGATTTTGCATTTCTAATTTCTTTACGGTTAAAATACTGGAGTGTATCCCATGAGCTCCCTCGAATA
The DNA here is from genome assembly GCA_016839785.1 of Candidatus Hodarchaeota archaeon. Lineage (GTDB taxonomy): Archaea > Asgardarchaeota > Heimdallarchaeia > Hodarchaeales > Hodarchaeaceae > Hodarchaeum. The sequence continues at coordinate 22,744 of JAEOTQ010000187.1, forward strand.
AGCGATTATCTCCAAAATCGATAAATTCTAATATGAAAGTTTCTTCAAAAATCCTTTTACGAAGTTTAGAAGCTCCCGAGGCCGTCAACCAATAACTTGTTGCTAAGAATGATACAATCCCTCTTGGTTTAGCTAGATTGATGGCTAGCTGAAAAAATAAATACCAAATATCGAGCTTACCTTCATAGTATGTTGGTAGAGCAACAGAGTATTTCCTAAATATCTCTTTATTATCACTTTCTCCAATGTAAGGAGGATTTGTTAGGACTAGGGAAAATCGTGGTTTTTTCAACATTTCAGGGAAAAGATTTTCCCAATCCAACAGTAAGGCATCCCCAATTTTTAAATTACACTGGAATTTACTATTGTAAGATAAGTTTGTTTTTATTTTTTTTACCCGAAGAGCAATATAAAGAAAAAACCGTGCTTTTGTAAAAGGAATCACAGAGGGATCTATATCCACTCCATACAAAGCTTTTGGAAATATCAAATGCATTAAGATATAGAATTCAATTTCTGCTGTATCTTTGATCTTTGTAAGGTCAATAGTTTCCCATATTTCTTGGGAACGACTGGTATAGAGATCTATTGTAATTGATTCGTCTAAATTTCTAGCTTTCTCTATAATTAGAGAATATAATACTAATAATTCATCAACAACGCTTTCTAAGAATTGTCCAGTACCAACAGCTGGATCTAGGACTGTTAAATTCCTTAATGCTTCATAAAGTCTTAAAATGCCATTTTTGTCAAGAGATTTAATAAAGGATGTCCAAGTTTCCCGGGAATATGTATCGTTGAGCCCCATTTGATCCATCAGTGCTGTTCTTACTGAATAGCGGGAGATATAAACGGTTAGTTCAACAGGTGAATAATACACTCCCCCAATCCTTTTTTTTTTGGACGAAATCAACCATTCATATAATGATCCCAAAAAAACTCCATATTTTTCAAACTTTATTTGATCAAGTACTGTTAACAATCCTGATGATCCGAATATTACATTAGTACTTGAATCGGATAAAGAAAAGAAATTATTGGGAAACCGAGATTTCTTTTGAAGAAGTTTGATATCAATAAATATCGCTGATTTACATCCTCGTAACCTCCCAAAATGTGAATCAATGCAGATATGATTATCATTCAATGTGGATAGTCTAAGTAGTAATGAATTCATAAAATTATTATATGTATTGTAAGGAATACGAGGATCTCTTTTTTCAATCAAGTGAAACATCGATGTAAAAAAGTTTTCATCATTATTGAAATACAAATTTTTCTGTAATCCCCACAAAACCGATACTTGCATGATATATTGATTTATGAACTCTCTATTAGAACCATCAATGGGAGAACTGGCTGAGAGAAAATTATCTCTTATTTTGCTCAGTAGAATTAACAGATTTTTCCATTGATCACTCATAAATTAACCATCTAGGGTTATAGAAGCTGAGAATATTATACTTCTTTCGATAAAATGGAGGAGGAATGATGAAGAGTTTCATCCCTCTTAAAAAAAATATGACTGAGGATTTTAAAATTTGAAAACTCAATAAAAAAAAGCATGAATCTCTCACATGAAAGGTGAGAGAACACCCGACAGGTTTTTTTTCAAGCCTTATTGCGCTTAGGAACGTGTTACACGAAAAAAAGGGAAAGAGTTACAAAGGGTGGGTGAAATGCCAATGAGTGCCGTAATCCAAGTCGTTCTCCTTCTCGAGTGATGTCAATTTGATTTACACTGGAAAAAAAGCGGACTGGTGGAAACATAACGCGAAACCCAAGGGTCTCTGAGACCGTGATAAGAAGACGTGTCAGGTTTCCGTATTACGGCACTACAACCACCAAGGTTTTGGCAATGAAAGTATGCGGCTTAGATGTTCATAAATCCCGCTGTTGGGTGCATATTCGGGACGAGAATGGTGTAATTTGTGAAACCACCTTTTTACGGACTCCTGAAGGCCTTGAGACACTATACACATTAGTATCAGACCATCAAGTAACAAAAATTGTGATGGAATCTACCAACAGTTACTGGCTTCCGATTTATCGGTTACTACATAAAAATTTTGACTGTTATGTCATTAACGCGTACCAAAGAAAGGTACTCGGCAAACATAAAACAGATACTCGCGATGCAGAAGATCTTGCACGTTGGGGACTGTTAGATGTCGTTACTGCTTCGTACGTCCCATCTTTAGAAATTCAAGAGCTACGACAACTAGTACGCACTAGAACGAATGTACTCCAAACTAGGACGGCCGTTGTCAGTCAGCTCAAAGCTCTACTGGAAGGTCAATGCTCTGGGCTCACTAGTGAATTGAAAAGCCTTGAAAGCAAGTATGCACAACTATATCTGCATGACTGGCGTAAATCTCATCCACAGCCTTCCTTCCAAGACTGGATTAGTCTGCAATCTCACACCAGTACCCGTGAAGCGCTTCTTAGACGTAAAAAAGTTCTTAGTTATTGGTGGGAACGACCTTTGTCTTCATCCATGCAAAGTCTAGTAGATCTTCATCTGAGACAGTATGAATTTTACAGTCAAGAAATAAAAAATTTAGATAAGCTCATTAGTGATGTTGTTAGGAGTTCAGGTCTTCAAAAAACAGTAGATCTTATGCAATCTATACCTGGACTAGGATTCATTACTTGTACCACTGTAGCATGCGAGCTAGGTTCTTCTAACAGATTTAGAACAGGTCGTGAAGCAGCTGCAAGCTGTGGTTTAACTCCTCGACTCCATGGGTCAGCAGGTCGGATCAGATCAGGACGAATCACCAAACATGGTCCAAGTAGTGTACGAAGAGCTCTGTATATCACCTGTAAGACTGTAATTCAGCGTTCACCATGGCATCGTGACTTTTTCCAGCGTATTAAGAGTCGACGAGGAGGAATGATAGCATTAGTCGCTCTCTGTCGGAAGTTAGTTGAGTTATGTTGGAAACTCTGGCACACAAATACGGCCTATCGATGTAATATTTCTAATTGAGGTTTCATGACAACTAATCTTTTTGGTGATGTTTTCTGTTAGCGGAGCCTCTCTTTTACCGTTTCGTTGCCCTTAGAGAAAAAAAAGAAAGAAGA
>JAEOTQ010000188.1 GCA_016839785.1 Candidatus Hodarchaeota archaeon
CATAAGTTAAATATCTGAAAACGCTCAGCTTAATAAAGGAGACTTGTATATTCATATCGAGCCAAATCATGAATTATGTCCTCTTCTTTACACAACTGGCCCTTGTATTCATTCGGATGATCGGTCTAGGAGTCGGTTTAGACTTTCTTCTATCAAGAAAAAAGAAACGATTTAGAGGACAGGTCGCAGGTTGGGGCATCTGGACACTAGCAAGTGTTTTTCAAATTCTTGCGCAGATGGAAACAAATATAGCGTTGATTGACGTATTAGATTTTCTATTCGCTCTTTGTACGTTAATAGGTTCATTTCTTATTGCAGTAAGTATTATTGTGTATTTCCGTCCAGTCTCTGTAAAATCTGTTTTTTTCTTTACACTCTTCCTAAGTTTTCTACCTCTGATAATTTACTTCTTATTTGGAATCGAAATAGTTGTCAATTTTTGCATACTACTGAGTTTTATTTTAGTGGGAGGATTATATACAGTTGGTATAATTGAAAGTGTCAATTTTAAAACACAAGTTGGGCAAAGTATTAAGTGGTTCTATTCTATAATTGGAATTGCAATCACTCAATTCTTCGTATATGTGTATCTCTTACTAGAAGGTGTGAATCTAGGTTTATCTTCTACAGAATTGCAAAACGAGGTTTTAGTTGGTGTTAATAATACTTTTTCCATCGCTATCTTAGTATTAACCGTTGTTCTGTTAATCCACCTTGAAAATACTAGATCTAACTTGTATAATTATCAGCTGAAGGACAAATATAGTCACGACTTGGGCAATATTCTACAAGTTATGGTAAGTGCGATTCACTTCATCGAAGAAAAAGGAGTCCCAGTAGAAGAAAAAGAGAAGATTATGGATCTTTTGAATCAAAAATCGCAGGAAGTATCAGAATTAATTCAGGAAATCCGAAACCTCGAATGATAAGCTCGTAAACTCAGAATCCATAGAGTTGTGAATATTTCTTAATGCAATACTCAATGAAATATTTGGTATTAATTGGCTCATTAGTTATCTGCTGCATAAGATCTGCTGGATCATACAAGCTAGCTGGTTTATGAACTTTCTTCGTTAACCATTCAAGAATCGGTTTTAAGTTGCCTGTGCGGACTAACTCATCATAATTTGGCAATTCTTTCCGAATGACATGAAATTGATGCGCGTTATAGATATTCCCAAGAGCATACGTTGGAAAATAGCCAAATAACCCTGCAGCCCAGTGGGTATCTTGCATCACACCTTCTGAATCATCCTCAATGTCTACTCCTAGATATTCTTTATACTTTTGATTCCAAATAAGGGGAAGCTCATCAACAGTAACTTTTCCCTCACTTAGATCCCTTTCAATTTCAAATCGGATAATGACATGCAAGGAATAAGTGACTTCATCGGCTGTGACTCGGATTTTTGATGGTTTTACATGGTTGATAGCATGGAGAAACTTCTCATTGTCAATGTCTTCGAAGATATCTCCTGTCAGTTCCTTAAATCTGGGTAGATAATATTCCCAAAATTCAGGACTTCTACCAATAATATTTTCAAAGAAGCGTGATTGAGATTCATGAATACCTAGTGAAGAAGCTTGACCTAGAGGTTGGTACATAAATTCCTCATCTAGATTTTGCTCATAAATCGCATGTCCCGCTTCGTGCATTGTGGAAAATAGTGCATTGTCAAATTCATTCTCGTAATAGTGGGTAGTGATTCGTACATCCTGGTAATAACCAGTTGTAAATGGATGTTCAGTGGTATCAATACGTCCACGGTCTAGGTCATAGTGTACAACATTTGAAAGATCAATTGCTAATTTTTCTTGAATGGGGGTTGGACAGTTCCTGGATAAAAATGATGTATCTGGTTGATTAGGTGCCGATCGTATTTTTTTTATTAAAGGAACAAGTCCTTCTTTGAGTTCATTAAACAAGTCAGTAATCATTGCAGAAGTCATATTAGGTTCATAGATATCTAGTAGTACATCGTAGGGATGTTTATTAGGATCTAGATAATGAGCTCGTTGTTTTTGTAAATCTAAAGCTTTTTTCAATTCAGGTTTAAACAATTCATAATTTTTTTCGGCTTTAGCTTTTTTCCATGTTTCAATGGCCACCACTTGATGTTTAGCAATCTCTTTAACTAAATCAGCGGGAATTTTGGTTTGTTTATTGTATTCTTTTTCAATTAGGAACAGGTTCCTCTTTTGGGCTTCAGTCAAAGAATAATAATTCGTATCATTCTTTATGCTATTAAGTAACTCTCCAATAGTTGGATCCGTCATCAATTTATGTATATCGGCAGCAAGCGTAGCAAATTGCATTGATCGTTGTTGGCCACCTTTACTAGGCATATAAGTTTCAAAATCCCATCCAAGCTGTGCTTGAATCATCTGGTAAATGATAGCTTTTTTATTTTTTTGTAAAAGTGTATCATAATCCTCTTGTAATGTCATTTTATAAAACCTCATAATAGATAAAGTAAGTCACTCATTCCCTTATCTGATACGTTTATTTCGAGTTTTGATCCCAATTTATTGACTTCTCTTATTTTTTATTCATAGTGCAATTCCTTCCAAATAATTCTTAGTGAACCTAGAAATACGTAAATGAGAAGATCTAATAAACACGGTGACTGGAAATAATGCAAATTACTAAACCTACTCTTTTAATCGATGAACAGAAAGTACGACAGAATATACAGACTTTTGTATCAAAGACTAATCAAAGTAACATTCGTTTTCGTCCCCATTTTAAGACTCACCAGTCTCACACTATTGGGAATTGGTTCAAGGAATCTGGAGTTTCTGCAATTACTGTTTCATCTGTTGATATGGCTAATTATTTCTTTAATGCTGGATGGCGAGATATTACGATTGCGTTTCCCGCAAATATTCGACAAATTGATGAGATTAATCAATTAGCGGATCAGTGCAATTTAGGTTTGTTGGTCGAGTCTCTAGATTCAATATCGATTTTAGCAGAAGAAGCAACATCTCCTCTCTCTGTGTGGGTAGAAATTGATCAAGGATACAATCGAACGGGGGTTCAAAATGAGGACGAGTTGATACAACTTGTATTAAGCTTGGAGAATGAAGCTTTACTGAACTTCACAGGGTTATTAACACACGCAGGACATGCATATTCTGCACAATCAGTACACGAGTTAAAAGGTATCCATCAAGCTTCTATTAGAGACCTCAAAACCAAGCAAGATGTACTTAAAACGCAAGGTTTTAAGGATTGTCAACTTTCTATTGGTGATACTCCCACTTGTTCAGTTTCGGATGATTTTTCAGGGATAGATGAGATTCGACCAGGTAGTTTTGTGTTTTACGATCTTGAACAGGTTTCTTTAGGAGCCTGTAGTGAATTGAATCTTGCTATGGGAGTTGCTTGCCCAGTAGTAGCGAAATATCCGAAACGTAGTCAAATTATCATCTACGGAGGAGCAGTTCACTTGTCAAAAGAATATCAACGTACAAGTTCAGGAAAGAGATCTTTTGGGAAAGTTGCGATATATTCAGATCATAAGTGGAGTAATCCTCTTAAAAGTACCTATGTGTCCTCCATTTCCCAAGAACATGGGATTATTCAGACGAATACTTCGATACTTGAACAAGTAAGGATTGGTGACATATTGTTAATTCTGCCAGTCCATGCCTGTCTAACTGCAAATCTTTTTAATCAGTATACGACCCTTACCAACGTAAAATTTAGTAAAATGCAATCTTTTAGTCCTTAGATTAATTTAATCTGATTGGGTTAAACGTTGTGATAACATTACGGAATTGGCATATGCTTCCAAGCTTCTCATTCTCTTATCAATTGGTTGATTCTCATCCAAGAAATAATTAAGGCTCATTTGTGAGAATTTTCCACCCAATTTCTCAACTACGGTGTTACGTTTCGTTTTGGTTACTCGTATTTTAGGCTGGTTTTGTATAAAAACTATCAGATCAAGCCAATTTTCTGCAGCTTTTGGACTAATGTTTGCTTCTGTCAATCTCGTTTTAGCAAATGGTTCATCCATAAAATTGATTATCTTAAAAATTGCTTGTGCGCGTGCTAACATAGATCGGGGAGTTCTTGATTGATGATCTCTCATTAGTACATTAACATACTTTATACCCATATAAATGTATCTTTTTATAGGATGATCTCAATAGTTAGTCATGTAGTATTTTTCATTTTTACAAGGGATTCACATGTCTCAAATGGATCAAATGTTTAAGTATTTCAATATGTTGACCTCTAACGAATTAGAAAGATCTTTTGACCCTGAGGAGGCCAAAGGAATACTTTCTTCATTTTCTCAACGATTTAGTCAGCTATATGAAAAATTAAAGTTAGAACAGAATTTTAATGAAACACAGCTTTTTCATGGATTTAATCCAATTTTTGTAATTGCTCTGGAGGAAGCTCTCCCAGGAAAGCATGGCCAGAAAGATGCAATAATTGTTACCAGATTAGTTCTCGCTATTTATAGAACAATGCTAGAAGAATTCGTTTTAGAACCTCAGAGACGAAATATGGCCTCTTCAAAAGATCCTTGGGCTACATTTGTAGAAGATACGCGAAAAGGTAATCAAAAAATTTACGATAACGAATATTTCCAGCTAAAAGAAGTTACCGCAAATAAAGAAGAATTTGCTTTTGATATCAACCGTTGTCTTTACCAAGAAGTATTCCAACTCTTCGGACGGGAGGATTTAGGGACCATTATGTGTGAATATGATTCACTTATCGCCGATAATATTGCTAAATGGGTGAGATTTGAGAGAGAGGAAACGATAGCAGCAGGATGTAATAAGTGTTCCTTCAGATTCTTCAACATTAAACAGAAATTTTCAGACAATCCCATCATTGACAATTTTCATTCTTTTCTTCGAATCATTGATGACTCCGATGAAATGTTAACCAAACAGGAACTAATTGAAAAAGGACTTGATGATTCTAGTAATCTTGAAGACATGATCAAGCTTTATGAACTTGTAAAAAATCACTCAGGCATCAGAACTTCAACTATAAATGATGAACTTGTGATGGGAAATGTCGGTAGCTATAAAAGGTACGAAGAATGGAAATTACTCTTCGACCGTAAGATTTCCAAGGATGAACGGTCTAAGATTATCAGAAATTTACCCCTTATTCTTAAAGAAGAGAAAATAAATCAATTAATCACTAATATTCTGGAAAATCCCTATGAACTTGCCTCCATTAAGTGGGTTTGTCTCAACTATTTACAACATCACTTTTCTTCCCGAGTTGGGTTTGAAACAGAGGGCATTGATGAATTTCAACTGAATGCGGGTCTCCTGGAAGAATTTCGTCGCAACTATTCGAAAATATCTTTTGAAGCACTTTCTCTTGAAAATTCAAAGATTTCCATCCAGGTTTTTGGCAAAGGGGTACCTGAGTACAAATTAAAGGAACCAATTCAGCTCTTACGGAAAAAGGTAGTTAATGATTTCCCTGATGCAGGTATTTCTCCCATTAAGCCAGTTATTTCCGCCGATCCTGTGGCAAACAAATTTTTTGAGATTTTTGAAGATTCAAAACAAAGCTACCAACTACGGGAACTAGCTCTGAGAATTCTGATTAGTCGTGTTGGAAGTAAACTCATTCCTTTCCTTAATACCGTTGCAGAGAACAAAAACGATGATCAATTTCTCAGAGGACGGGCCATCGACTCTCTATCATGGTTCACAGGTACCTTACCTCAAATGTATACTACTTCACAAGATTTTGTGGATTTACCCAATCCTGTGAAGCGATCTATTGTTGATTTTGTTGCACGACAAGGTACAGAGGAAGATTTGCTACTAATGATCGCTAAGAATAAATCCATTGCGACCATCATTCGAGTAATTGCTGTCCGAAATTTACAGACTTATCAAGATCATAAAATCACAAGTTTTTTGCTGGATCTTGCAGCTGATCAATCTAATGTTGAACGAATGAGACAGGCCTCACTAGAAGCTCTTGAACAACATGATGTTGATAAAAAGGGTACCGAGTTGATATTCAAGATTTATATGGATCCAAAAGAAACAACTTTCATCCGAATGGAAGCTTTTAAAACTCTTCAGAAGCTGAAATTCAAGCCAAAAGCTGAAACCTTGCGATCAGAGAACTCTGATTGGATTACGATACTAGGATTGCAGCAACTCATGGAGGGCTGAAAATGGATTTCGATGCAGCTCTAAAGACCTTAGAATTTTATTTAGCCGACCAAAGTTTTTTGCAGAAAATATCTTCGCTTGAGGATCTTAAGCAAATAGAAACACC
>JAEOTQ010000189.1 GCA_016839785.1 Candidatus Hodarchaeota archaeon
AAAGCGTAATTTTTAATTTACTAACAGGACTTCATCAACATATTGGTAATTGGCCTGGGAAAACGATTGAAAAAGCAGTTGGTTCAGTATTTCATGAAGGATATGAGATCGAGATAATAGATTTGCCAGGGATTTACTCCTTGAGTACCTATTCTCTTGAAGAGATTATTTCACGTGAATTCATTATTACAGAAAAGCCTGATGTTATTATTAATGTTGTTGATGGCTCTATTTTGGAACGAAATTTGTTCTTCACTTTACAGTTGATGGAACTAAATACTCCATTGATCTTGTTAGTCAATCAAATGGATATAGCAAAGAGTAAAGGAATTATAATAGATTTTAGGAAACTAGAGACAGCATTAGGTTTTCCTGTGATTCCAACTATAGCTACAAGAGGAATTGGATTTAAAAGAGTTATAGAGAACATTGTAGCAATTTACAAGGGGATAAAAAAGGGCGATGCCAAAACAATATTTTATGGCCCTGAACTTGAAACTCAAATTAGTAAGGTTCAAAAAGTACTAGAGATAAATAAACTACTCCCCACTTATCCTAAAAGGTGGCTTGCTCTCAAAATATTAGAAGAAGATGAAGAAATACTTAAACAAATACAAAGAGAACAGAAAGCTCCCCTCCAGCATTTTATAATAGATCAGAAACAACCAGAAGAGTATACTGATATCCTAGCTTTTAGTAAGTCATTAATTAGTTCATTAGAGGAATTTCATGGTCATTCGTGTGGATCACTAATTACTTCAGAAAGATATGAGTTCGTGAATTGCATTATAAACGAGGTTCAACAAATAAAAGCTGAAATTGCTCCCTCTCTTGGAGAACGCATTGATTCAATCATTCTTCATCCAGTTCTTGGTTATTTTATTTTATTTGTATTTGTGACTTCACTTTTACTTGGAGTGTTTTATATCGGGGATACTGTCTCCAGTTCACTGTTAGTTTTATTTGAAAATATGAAACCTTTCTATGTTAATATTTTCGGAGAAGCACTTCCATCAGAATTCATATGGGCTTCCATGGAAGGTTTCATGGGTGGTATCTCGATCGCGTTACCGTATATACTTCCTTTTTATTTAATCTTGGGCGTTTTAGAGGATTCAGGTTATATGACTCGAATTGCTTTCCTGATGGATCGTCTGATGCATACCATCGGATTACATGGAAAAGCTTTCATTCCCTGTATGTTAGGAATCGGATGTAATGTACCTGCTTGTCTGGGTTGCCGCATACTGGAGCGTCAACGCGATCGAACACTGGCTATATTCATTGTCACTTTAATACCCTGTACTGCACAGACACTCATTATCTTCGCACTAGTAGGAAGATATATGGGATTTCATTGGGTTCTCCTTCTTTATTTGTTAAATTTGTTGGTTATCATTATTTTAGGGAAATTAGCTCTGAAAATACTTCCTGGAGAACCTATGGGTCTTATTATGGAAATGGTTTTCTTAAAAAAGCCAAATACAAAAGTAGTACTAATCCAAACATGGTTTAGACTTAAAGAGTTCATTTTTATTGCATTACCGTTGATAATCCTTGGGAACATAATTCTAAAAGCTTTGGAAATTTATGAGCTCTTAGACATAATAAATACTGTATTATCACCAGTAACTGTGACTTTGTTGGAACTTCCTGAAGAAATCGGAATTGCACTCATTTTTGGTATTTTTCGGAAGGAATTAGCTGTCATTTTACTTGGAACCCTCTTTGGAACAATGGATTTTGCTAGTGTGATGAGTCCTGTTCAGATGATTGTATTTTCAATTGTTACCATGTTCTATATTCCTTGTATTGCAGCAATTGCTGCTTTAAGGAGAGAATTGAGATGGAAAAAAACATTGGCTATAGTGGGATTTGAAATTTCATTCGCGATTATTCTCGGAGCTGTTGTGAGCAGAGTGTTTCATCTTTCTAGCGATCTGGGCTTGATATTCTAGCTTTATCAAAACAGTTAATATAAGCACTTGAAGCAATCTAGGGAGGAAGAGAATTAATGCTGAAATTCATATATCAGGGTAAGATGATTCTGGAATCACTGAAGAAATCATTCTAGAACAGAATTGATACTGAAAACTTGATTAATATTAAGTAGAATGAAAAATAACTTTCGTTCTGAGGCTGATATTTCCTATTGATAAATCATAATTTATTCAATGTTTTCTAATAATTTTCGTAATGTAGTAACATACGTTTTAAACACATTTGTCCCTTCACTAGTGATCTCGACAATCGTCAATGGTCTCCATGAAATAACTTTGCGTATTGAAACATAACCCAGTTTTTTCAGCTTTCTAAGGTGATAATCAAGATTACCTGGTGTTAATTTAAGTAGGCGTTGTAGTTCACTAAAACCAACACTTCTATTAAGATAGAGTAGGAATAAAATACTGAATCGTGGTTGTTTAGCAATATCTTCATTTTCACGAAGTGTAATATGATACGAGACCAGAGTTGCCTCTTCTGTATCTCTCGACTGATCCATTAGAAATTCCCATCGAGAATTTTTCCTGCCATATACATCGAATAAAATCCCCCTGACAAAAAGCTATATGCGAAAACAATGGCTGTGGATATTTGAGCAAGAACTATTAAATCTAGAAATACCATTAATGTTAAAGGAATCGATGACATAAGAAGAACAGTTCCTGATATCAGTAGTTCTTTGTATCTCCCATGAATTTTTTCTAGAAGCAGATAGGAGAATATTAGTGCAATACTGCTTACTACTACGTATGAAACTATATGAAATGGTGCTATGATAAAATTCGGAATCTGAAATAAGATAAACCATGTTAACCCTAGGAGGATCCCATGATAATGCCCAATAATAGACGAGGGTTCATCTTCTTCTTTAGTTCTTAGGGTCAATTTTGGGACTGAGAGAAAGATGTAAAGAGTAAAACTTGTACCGAATAATACACATAAACCTGTAGCTAAAAATTTTAAAAATATTTCCTCTACATCCAATAGAATGGATAATTGGGTATTCAGCGTAAATATCGTTATTGTTAATGGCAGTAAGATGCCCCAGATAATCATTACTTTCCCCCATGCTCTACGGTACATGTAATCTGAATATCTATCAATAATCAGGAAAGTATCACTTATATTTCCTAGATTTTTCATTATTCTCACAGGCTTGTTATTATCATATATCTATATAACTACATGTCCTATTCTGCGTTACAAAGCTAATTTGCATTTAAGATCTAACTGAATTAACCAGAACAAAAAGAACACATTACCTTCTGACACTCTTTCAAAGAAGAATTTATCTTCCTGAATTGTATTTTAAGAGGATATGTTCCTTCATTAAAAAATATGGACTGTAGGTTGATAATCTACATCAATGAACCGTTTTACATTATTTATTAGGGTAGATAATTTATCCGTATTAATTCTGTAATCCAGAGTTTGTTTCTGTGTTACAGAAATTAAACCTATCTTAAAAAGATTAGTGGTAGTATTGTTTTAGATGCTTAAAAAAGGTGAAATTAAAAATGAATGCCATTGTCGTTAAGAATCTAATAAAAGATTATGAAGAAATAAATATTTTGAATAGAATTAATTTAATTATTGAGGAAGGGGAATTCTTCACTCTGATGGGTCCTAATGGATCAGGAAAATCAACTCTGGTTTCCATCATTACTGGAACAACACTTCCGACTCAAGGAGCTGTTAACATTCATGGTTCCGATATATTTGACGAACCGAATAAAGTAAAATCCCTAATCGGCTATGTACCTCAGGAAAATTTTACTAGTCCACGTTTAACGGGTAAAGAAAACCTACTCTACTTCGCCCAGCTTTCTGGACTAAGTAAAAAAGCTGCAAAAGAATGGACGAAAGTAGTACTAGAAAAAATGGGACTTTCTGATGATGCAAGCAAATTAGTATCAAAATATAGTGGGGGGATGCGTAAACGACTTGAGGTAGCTACAGCTCTTGTACCTGGTATTAAAATTCTTATATTAGACGAACCAACGACAGGTTTCGATCCTGCAGCCAGAAAAATGTTATTAGATTCATTACTAGAGATTAACCGAGAGGGTATGACCATTTTTCTTGTTACACATATTGGTGAAGATGCAGAAGTTGCTAAAATTGTAGCTTTTATGAAGAATGGCGAAATAATTGTGCAAGATAGCCCAAGTGCATTAAAAACAAAGTTTAAGGAGCAGAATGCCATTGACATCAAATTACACATAAGAAATAGTGATATTCATAGAGCACTGGAACGCATTAACAAAGGTAGGAGGGTAATAGAGACAAAAGAGGGCTATAAAGTCTACTGCGAAAGTCCTGAAGAAATCTTTCCCTTAATACTTAGTTACCTGAATGATATTGGATGTTCTGCAAGTAAATTTGAGCTGAATCCCCCATCCCTTGAGGATATTTTCTTCTTTCATACACAGGAGAAGACACAAAAAAAGAAGGAGGAAGAAAAATGAATCAATTTTTTGCAGTATATAGTAAATCTCTCAAGGAATATATGAGGGATAAGGTGATTATAGGATCTACAATTGGAACGCCTTTATTATTCATATTTTTACTTCCTATTGTATTTTTTGGAAATATCCCTCAAGATTTTTTACCTACTCTAAAGGGTATGAATACTTTAGCACAAATCACATTAACTATTATGATTATTGGACAATCCAATCTCTCTGGTTCCATTGTTGCTGATAGAGAACGTGGTCTTTACAGAAAAATTGCTTCTCTGCCGCTTAATCCCGTTAAAGAAGTTCTAGGTAGAATTTTCGCCTCTTTGGTCTTCAGTATAATTGGGACATTCTTTCTCTTTATTATTGGTTATCTATACGGTGCAGAATTCAGAATTAATGTAATAGATCTAATAGTTGCAGTATTCTTCCTACTATTAATCTTTGTAGCCTCTACAGGGATAGGTTTAATTATATCATCGGTTATTAATGGAGAATCAGCTGCAACGCATCTAGGGATTGGTATAAGCTTATTAATATTTTTCATTGGAATAGGCATACCATACACCCAATTACCATCTCAATTACAGGATTTTTCTCGGATAAATCCATTAACTGCCGCTTTTGCACCTGTAGTATATTTACTCGAAGGTCCAGGTGTGCTTGGGTATAATCCATTTACATTTGTTCAAATAACATCTACCATAATATTATCGACTCTTTTATTTGGTATTGGCCTCTATTTTTACAAAAATGTAGCTTGGAGAAAATGATAATCCAAATATGGAGCTTTTAGTACAGGGTCGAATTGGGGGTGTCAGTTTCTAATCAAAACTGCCCTGCTATTCTCCACTGGTTTTTTTGAATGTAAAAATTCCATTTTTCTCTCCAATGAATACCATAGAACCATCTTCAATCCAGGTAATCAATTGCTTTCTTGAAGATTTGATCGATATATACCCCTTTTTTCGTAATACTCTTTTTAATTCTGTTAAAATATTCTTAAACGCCAGTTCATTACGTAAGATTCTTGGTACCCCGAAAAGAAATGCTAAATCAATACTCTGGTCAGGTAGTCCAGTACTCGCTGCATCAGCAGCAATAAGTGTAATATTCCTCCGATTTCTTTTATTTATTTTCAGTTGTACTCTTTTAATTGCTAATGGGTGATTATCTAAGGCATAAACTGTCCCTGTATCCCCTACAATTTTGGAGCAGGGAATTGTGAAATAGCCTGGTCCACACCCAATTTCCAAAACATTCTGCCCAGATTTAACACCTGCATTTTTTAGAGTTTCATAAGGATTACCAAATCTTCTTCGGAGTGGATTATCGTGAATCATAGACATTATCCAAAATGCCCAATTGGATCCATGCTTATCATTTTGCATGGTTATTTTGTTCGTGTGAATGGCGTAAAAAGTTTTGCATATTTATGCAAAAGTCCTTTCACTAAGAACTTTTAGTTGAATTCTACGACATTAAGAAAAAAGAGGGCTAGTTATCTAAAAATCCGTCTAACTTTCTTTTTTTTCAGATAATTCCGCTAGCCTTTCCTCAATTAGTTCAATTTCCTTTTTCCTAACAATATTCTTTCTTGTCCTTAGCAATCTTAAGAGGAAGAGAATCCACACGGAGACTCATATCCTGGGTTCGACGATAAAGTTATTCATTATCTCCCTATTGATAGGCTTTTTTGTAGGACAGGAAGAGATATTACTTTCATTCACGCTACCATTCGATTTATCTTATTTAAATTTTGAAAGTTTCGTTTTAATAATTACGTTATTGTTTGGAATATTTTTAAATAGTTTAAAATTATCTTTATTTAAAAATTATGGATTTGATGGATATCAAGCCTTTATAAAGAGCCTTTTCCGTGGTTTTTGGGTGATGGGAGTCACTCTTTATCTTTTAGTTGCATTTGATGTTTTACAGGAAGAAACACCCATCTTTGGATCACATTGGGAGATCTATATTTTCTACTTTCTAGTGACTTACCTTGCAATATCCTTCCTACCTTTTTCACATAATTCTCTCTCAAATTTAATCCATAAACGAAATTCACTAGTGAATTTCCGTGATAGTGCCCTTGGAACCTCTTTGACACTAATTATCCTCGATTTCATCTTTAATGAATTATCTGATCCATTTTGGAATTCATTGCTTCCGTTCCTCTTTTTAACTTCAATAATCTTGTTAATTATTCGAGATGAGGAAATACCATATCTGGAAAAATTGTACGATAAATCATTAACCAAAACTAAAGAAATGGCAGATAAATTGAACAGTTCAGAGTTTCAAGTAGCGGAGGATGTTTTCATTCCAAAGAAAACTCTTGATATCATAAAGAAGGGATCTTCCAATCTTTCAGCTAATAAAAACTCAATATTAATCCCAGTAAGCATATCTCAAGACATCGTCACCGTTGAAGCTCTTGGTGATTTATCCTTAAATGTAAAAGACTCACTAGGTCGTATGAAAAAAGAGTCCACCGGAAAAACTACATTTATGATTTCTAGAAAGGAATGGCAAGACCTTTCTCGGCGAATGAAGGTTGAAAAACTCGATAGTCTGGATTTATCAAAGCTTAGACTAGGTATTTTAACTAAAGATGAATTAATTGATGATATTAAGTCATCCTTCCAGCTTTACAAGGAAAAATTCAATACCATGGGAATAGATCGAATCGAAGCCAATTTGCAGATGATTAAAGGCAAATATAATATGAATGTTAGTGAGTCGAAAACTGAATTCAATTTTCCTGGAATAAAGTTAATTGATGAAAAAGATTCAATGTTATTTAAAATGGGGTCGATAGAAGCTATTGATGTAAAGAGAGAATTACCTAACGAGCAAAAAGCCAAATATTTCAACATAAAATTGCCATTTATAACAGCCTCAGAAATAGAGCATGATAGTAGATATTTTGCGATCAATATGCCTTTTGTCTCTGCCTTGGAAACTCCCAAAGGTATGATGATGAACATTTTCGGCTTTGATGTAACAGATGGGGACAAGCAAGCTATTCTGAACGATTTGGATCGAATGCTTGGAGTTCAAGCAAAATTTCATGATTATTATCATTTTAGAATGTCAAATGTGCTATCTGTTGAAAAAAATCCAAATTTTGTCTTAACACAGAATAAAAATGACACTGATCCGAAGCTGCTTTTGGCTGGATCTGATGATTCCTTTTATATCGATGAAGAACTGCCAGATAGCGTCTTTTCTGAACCAAAGCTGATTGAAGCCGTATCCACAGATTCTTCTATGATTATAGATATTGCTGAAGAGGACATTACAATGTTGGACGATGAAATGATTAAGAGAGAAAACAATTTTAGAATCTGTTTAGATTTAAAGTTAGAGAAATTAATCAAAAGAATTGATAGTATTACTAAGAATGAATTCATTGAGTAAATGGGATTTGATACCAATAAAGAATTCCTACAATGGTTATCTGAGCTCCCTGATGATATACCCATCAGAGTAGAGAAGGATATTGTGTATTTTGGAAAATGAAATAGATCGTTTAAAGGAGATTTGTTGGAAATGGAATATGAAATTAAGATATTTGACCCTAAAAGTGCTTCAGATGCATTATGGGATAGTTTTTTGAGTTTAGAAGAAGAAAAATATCATGAAGAATATCCAGATGATCCTATTCCTGCAAAAGAAGAAACAAAAAAAACATTTCTATTCCCTAGTCCAAGATATACGAATATTTACTGGATTGCACATCCCGAGGGAAAAGAAAATATACTTGGTTCTGCCAGCTTAATGATTTACGAAAAAAACCAGCCGTCTTATGAACAAAATAAGCATATGGCATTTTTACATATTGCCGTGAGGAAAAAATATCGTCGAAAAGGAATTGCGACCTCGATTCTGAAAAAAAACTTAGATTGGTTGAAACAGAATAGTAAAACCGTTCTACAAGGTGGTAGTCAACTGGAATCCGGAAAATTGTATTGTGCTTCTCTAAATGGAAAAAAAGCAATGACTGAAGAGGAAAGTCGACTATCACTAGACAATATGAATTGGGATATGTTAAATGAGTGGAAGAATTCTGGTAGCCAACGAGCTAAAGGAGTAACGCTTGAGCAGTTCGAACAGGTTCCAGAAGAAGATATTGAAGAATTTTGTCAGCTTTTCACTGAAACCCTTAATCTGATACCCAGAGGGGAGTTAGAATGGGAAGCTAAAGAAACTCCTGAGGTACGAAAAGCCACAGAAGAACGACTTGCTAAATTAAAAACTACAAGAACAACCTTCGTCTCGAGAGAAAGTGAGGGTATACTCAGTGGATTAACAGAGACATTTTTGTTCAATGATCGTCCCACACTTCTCTACCAAGGATTAACAGGAGTAAAGAAGGAATATCAAGGGAAAGGTCTTGGTAAATGGCTAAAAGCAGAAATGCTTTTCTATTGTAAAAAGAAGTTTCCTAACATTAAATTTGTCGCAACTGATTTTGCTCTTGTAAATGAGCCAATGATTGCAATAAACAGGAAACTTGGATTCAAGCACTACAGAACATGGGTTGACTACAAGTTCGATGTGGAAGAACTAGCCAAAACGGTATTACGTTAATCATTCAATGGTATCTAGGAAGTAACGTTAATGATTTCTTCTTATAAGTCCTAACCTAATTGAAAAGTCTTGATGTTACCCTCAGGATTTCTCATGCTGTTAAAAACTTGAATATATTGATCCTCAGTTAGATTGGGTTTTTCTGAAATCTTAAGATGTTCAGATAAGAACCCTAAGGATAGAACATTTACAGCTCCAGTTACTTTGTTTTCATCAGCCCGACGAGTAATTGGTACTCTATGCATCTTACCTTTTGTGATTGTTTTTTCTGCAATATCATCGATTGAGTCGGTGTCAACATAAGATATCGTATTTTCAGAAATACATTCGGCAGCGCGCTCAAAACCTTTTTGATCAAGAGCGATAAAGTAATCTGCGTCTGCATCGCAATAAGGATACGCTATTGGTTCCGAACTAATAACTACGTCACTGAAAATCGGACCACCCCTTACAGAAGGTGTATAATCAACAGTAAGTGTAGCGTTAAGATCAGCCGCCATTGCAACTCTTACTAGTGCACTACCAAGGAATTTTATTCCTTGCCCCCCACGTCCGGAGAAACGAAATTTTACTTTCATAAGTCAGTCATTCCTATTATTTTAAGGTAATCTATTGCTTTTGCTTGAATAACTTCCGTGTCTTACTTAAATATTTTGGAGATAAAAGTAGTTATATTGTAAATATGAGTAATTATTTTGTAGATATGAATAATCTGTCATATGTCTTTGATCAAGAAACAGATTTAAAAACCTCAACATCAAAACGTGAATACAATAAAGATGTATTTACTGGATGATCAAATCAATTTATAGATAACAATCTATTGTTCAAATACCAAGAAGAGGAAAAGAAATGTTAAACTCGAAAAGAACACCTATGTTAGAGCCTCCAAAAGCCGACAAAGAGTATGAAATTAAAGTTTATACTGATATTTGTGATGGGTGTGAGTTATGTGTAGAATTTTGTCCATGTAATGTCTTAGAAATTGATATGGACTCCTTTAACAGCCGAATGCTTCACTATGTTAAGGCTAGTGCTCTGGATAAGTGTACAGGCTGTAAACAATGTGAACGAATATGTCCCACGGTATCAATCATGGTATTAGAAAAAGAAGTACCTCAGGAGGATAAATAAATGCCTAGTACAAGCAAATCATCCTCTAAGTCAAAATTGATATTGACTACAGGAAATTATGCTTCAGCTGAAGGCGCTATTGCAGTTGGATGCCGCTTCTTTGCCGGCTACCCAATAACACCATCATCTGAAATAGCACACTATATGTCGCGTCGTCTTCCGCAAGTAGGAGGGTCATTCATCCAAATGGAAGATGAACTTGCGTCAATCGTTGCAGTTGTGGGTGCTTCTTATGCAGGAGTCAAAGCGATGACTGCTACTTCAGGTCCAGGTTTGTCTTTGATGGCGGAAACTGTCGGATTGGGATTTATGTTAGAGGCACCAATGGTAATTGTTACGGTTATGCGTGGCGGTCCCAGTACAGGGCAACCCACAAAGGCGTCACAGTCTGATGTGATGCAAACACGGTATTTATCCCATGGTGATTACGAAATGATTGTTCTAGCGCCTGCTACGGTGCAGGAATGTTACGATTTTTCAATTAAAGCGTTTAATCTGGCCGAAAAGTATAGAACACCAGTAATAGTTGCCACTGATGGAATAGTGGGGCAAATGATGGAACCAGTTTCTTATCATTCCAATTTTGAAGTAATTACTAGAAAAGGGCCTCAAGTTCCCCCAGATAAGTATCAACCTTTTGAAGTTCTTGACGATGACTTGGTACCTGGAATGGCAACTGCTGGGTCAGAATATAATTTCTACGTAACAGGACTTACACATGACAATACTGGAAGTCCTGATATGACTCCCGAGAGGGAAATTGAACTTGTCAAACGTTTATGCGATAAAATACGACGTGCTCGTCCCGATATAAACGACTGGGAAGAAAAATATCTAGAAGATGCAGAAACAGTAATTCTCTCTTATGGTATAAATTCTCGTGGTAATCCAGAAGCCGTCGCGCAAGCTCGTAAAAAAGGACATAAAGTTGGGTATGTTCGACTTAAAACTATATGGCCATTCCCTGATGAACTTATGGAACGATTTGGAAAGTTAGGAGTAAAAAAGGTACTTGTAACTGAAATGAACTATGGTCAGATTATCCGAGAAGTCGAACGGTTTAGACACCTAGGATTTTCAGTTTCTGGGTTATTAGTACCCACTACAATACCATTTAGTCCTGCTTTCATCTATGAAGGCTTAATGAAGGAGGTTAACAGATGACGACATCAAATGAAGTATTTGTACCAGATCTTGACTATCCAGAAGATCATCCGCTACATGGACGCTTAAACCTCAACAGGTTTATATTCTGCCCAGGTTGTTTAATTGGAACCGCAATTACGTCTATCACTACATGTTTAGTTGAGAGAGGATTAACACCTAAAGACTATGCAATTGTCTCAGGAATTGGTTGTACAGGGCGATCAAGTGGCTGTTTCAAAGCGCCCGCGTTTCACGCTACCCATGGTCGTGCTATTCCTTTTGCAACGGGATTAAAACTTGCGAATCCAGATTTGGAAGTATTTGTATTGTCTGGAGATGGTGATCTGTTTGCTATCGGGGGTAATCATTTCATTCATGCATGTCGAAGAAATGTCGAAATCAATGTCATTTGTAACAATAATGGAATTTATGGTATGACTGGAGGACAGTGTGCTCCAACGACTTCCATTGGTGATTTTACCTCAACTTCTCCATATGGAAATATTGAACCTCCTTTTAATCTAGTTTCCTTGGCAGCAGCAGCAGGTGCTTCTTTTGTTGCGCGTTGGCCTGGGTATGACACACTAAGATTAAGAGAAAGTATATTCAAAGCCATGGATAATCCTGGCTTTAGTTTCATTGAAGTTCTTGCTCCCTGTTTCACTCAATATGGGAGGAAAAACAAGAGGGGTGATGCAGTGAAAATGTTGGAATGGCTCAGGGAAATGGTCGTTATTGATAAAAATTGTCCACCTCATGAAGCAGAATATTCTCATGAAAACCAAAGAATAGTATGTGGAGAATTTGTCAATAATCCAAGGGAAGGGTTTTCAGAGAAAATTAAGAAACTTAGAGAGACAGCGCAAAGCAGGAAAAAGTGAAAAGGCATCAGGTGAGAATCAATGACAGAAAGTGTAGACAATGTTGAACAAGATGTGAAAGTGGGTGTTTTTCTATGCAAATGTGGAAAGAATATCGCTGGATCAGTAGATATCGATAAAATTGCAGAGCAAGTTAAGGATTTACCTAATGTCGAACTAGTTCAAGTAAATACGTATACCTGCTCAGACCCAGGTCAAGTAGAAATTGAAACAGCAATAAAAGAACAAGGAATTGAAAGAATTGTTGTCTCTGCTTGTTCCCCACGCTTGCATGGTCCAACTTGGAAAAAATTAATGAAAAGAAGCGGTATGAATCCAGAAGTTGTCGAAGTTGCTAATATTCGAGAACAATGCTCATGGGTTCATCTTCATGATAAAGAAGAGGCTACTGTTAAGGCGATGGAATTAACTGAAATGGCCGTAGCGAAAGCAGCAATGCTTGAACCTGCTGAAGCTACAGTAGTTCCTGTTGAAAAACGCGTTCTTATTATTGGCGGTGGTGTTGCAGGAATTCAAGCCGCCTTGGATTTAGCTGATGATTATAAAGTAGTTTTGGTTGAAAAAAGTCCCACTATAGGTGGGAACATGGCATTAATCGATAAAACTTTCCCTACGATGGATTGTTCAATTTGCATTTTGGGTCCTAAAATGGCAGATGTAGGCAATCATGATAATATTTCATTAATTGCGAATGCGGAAGTCACTAAAATTTCGGGCTATGTGGGTAATTTTCAAGTTGAAGTTAAAAAACAACCCAGATATGTTGATGAAGATCTCTGTACAGCATGCAATGACTGTGTGGATATTTGTCCTGTTAATGTTATTGATGAATATTCAGGAAACTTAGGATGGAGAAAAGCCATCTATATTCCGTATCCCCAAGCAGTCCCCGCCAGTTATATCATTGATACAGATAATTGTCTTGGTTTAGACGTTCTTGCTTGTGGAAAATGTAAGTCTACATGTGAGAAGGAAGCTATTAATTATGAGGATTTGGAAAAAACCTACAAGTATAAAGTGGGTACCATTATTATCTCAACGGGTTTTGAGATGTTTGATGCCTCCAAGATTCCAGAATACGGATGGGGCAATTATCCAAATGTAGTTACAACTTTTGAGTTTGAACGATTAATTAATGCTGCTGGTCCAACTTCAGGAGATCTCGTTCGTCCTAGTGATCTTAAACGTCCCAAAAGTGTAGCTTTTATTCAATGTGTCGGATCGCGTGATCAACGATATAATCCTTACTGCTCAAATTATTGCTGTATGGAGACTATAAAGGATACTCTGCTAATCAAAGAGCATTGGCCAGATGTCGACATCTCTGTCTTCTTCATTGACATAAGAGCATTTGGGAAAGGGTTTGAAGAACTTTATACTCGTTCTAGAAGAGAAGGTGTTAAGTACATTCGAGGACGTCCCTCTCAAGTTCAACAGACTGGTCCAAATAATAATCTTATTGTTTCAGTGGAAGATACTATGACTGGAACGTTAATTAACAAGGAATTTGAAATGGTTGTGTTGTCAATTGGTGCTGAAGGTCCTAGTTCAAATATTCCTTTCCCAGTAGCAAAAGATACTCATGAATTTTATATTGAATCGCACCCGAAGCTTCGTCCAGTAGATACACCCACAGATGGTATCTTCATTGCAGGAGGAGCTGAATCACCAAAAGATATTCGTGAAGCAGTTACCCAAGCAAGTGCTGCAGCAGGACGAGTCACCAGAGTCTTAACCAAAGGTGAGTTTTCGGTCGAACCTTTATACGCGGTAGTAAATGCTGAGCTCTGTAATTCATGTGGAATCTGTGCAACCCGATGTCCATATAATGCCATAACAGTAGATAAAGAGAAAAAGACCCCTGCTCATGTAATTCCCGTTCTATGTAAAGGTTGCGGTACATGTGCCGCTGATTGTCCCCAAGATGCTATAATGATGACGAATTTCACAGATGCAATGATTTTAAGGCAGGTCGATATCGCATTAAGGGACAATGCCGATGAGAAAGTCATGATTTTTGCTTGTAACTGGTGCTCATACGGAGGGGCTGATTTGGCTGGAACTAGTCGAATTCAGTATCCTACCAATTCACGTGTAGTGCGAGTTATGTGTTCTGGCAGAATTGACGTAGATTTTATCAAGCGTGCTTTTGAACTCGGAGCTGGTTCTGTAATGCTGACAGGTTGCCATCCCCAAGATTGTCATTACATCTCTGGTAACGATTTCGCCATTAAACGTGAACGAAAGATTCGTCGCTGGATGAAGAAGCAAGGAATATCTGATGATCGCTTTATCATTGAATGGATGTCCGCTGCTGAAGGAAAGAAGTTTGCAGATGTAGTTACCAAAATGGCTGGAATTGCAAAGAAGAACCACAAAGCAAAACACGTCTCTGAGAAAGCAACAGCATAATTAAGCCATTTTCTATTCATTTTTTCCCTTTTTTTCTATCTCTGTATTTTTATTCAAATAATATGCCTTAAGAACCATTTTAATCAATTTTGTTAAATAAATAACATCCCCAATGGCGTTATCGAACCTTATTGATTTTGTACCTGATCACGAATAATATACTTCCAAACCGATTTACCCATATTGGTAGAATCATTATAGTCTCCAACTGGATCAATATATTTCACGATATACAATCCGCCTGTGGTACCTGCTTCAGGGTCCCTAATCCATGCATGAATGGGATAGCACTCAAAACGCGTTTTATTTTCTTCAGATTATTCTTCTGGTATACTCAACCAGATAGGTGATGTTGGCCGTGTGTAATCACTGGTTGGATCATCCTTATCACAACGTATACGCTGAGGTGCTGAAATATTAAAGATATGATTAATTAGATGATTTATTTCAGGTATCAACACTTTTTAATATATGTTCAACCAAAGATAATCTTAAATAATGGATTTGATATTAGTCTATTTAGAACTAAACAAATATAAAAATGATTTGAAATGCTCATTTTATCAAAACCTACTTATCCAGAATTTCAAGAATTGTTTTCAAATGACTCGGCCGTTAAAATATTGGCTGCATTATTTCAAATGAGTAACAAACGCAGCTCAGCTGCAAAACTAGCGTCGATTCTTGGAATTCACATAAGTACAGCCAAAAAACATCTTGAAGCACTTCACAAACATGGCTTTCTGAATAAACATGCAACAAAGAATCAACCCGGAAAGCCCACATATTATACCCTTAAAACAGATCAAAATTTAATTCTATTAGATCTTAATATCATAACAAAAACTGTAGATTTTAATATTAATGTTCCAAACGTCTTCATTCGTGAAAAAAAGGGGCTTTACCCACGTATTCAATTCATTTTTGAGAAAGATACAAGTATCAAGACTATTAAAATCAGTATGCGTACCAAGGCACACCGTACTATAACTAGAGATCTAAATCTTACAGAAGATGAAGGAAAGTTCTTGAAATACCTTCCTCATCCAACCATGGAGCCATGTTCCTTAGTAGAGGCATGTAAAAATGCCAACATTACTGGATCAATCCGAATCAAGTCAATATATAATTTTGTTGAAAAATTAACAGACATAGGAATAATTGAGATTATTAAAGAGGCATAAGATTGGAGTTCAAAAGGGATGAAAAAAAAAAGAGGTGATAATTCAAGTGGAAATGAGTTAAATCCTCGTTTAACTGCTGCATATACTCCAGAATTTAAATTATTCAAACAAAACTTGAACAAAAGATATTATTTGCTAATTTTATTATTTATATTTGAAATTCTACTTTATTTTGCCCAGTCAAATAATCCAGAATTTACACCACTTTTCAATTTTTTCTCCACCTCGGTCGTGTTAGTCTTAAATGTTTATTTGTATGTTTTGCTTTGTATTCCTTTAATTTGGATGTTATTCATAATAACAAGGAGAATAAAAAGTTGGATTTTTGGTATACAAATAATAGTCTATATGCAGGTCGCTCTCGTCTTTTTAATATATCAAATTATTGCTGGACCTGATTATTTTCCTATTGTCAGGAGTATTTTGTCTGCTGTATTTTCTACACCCCTGTTAGGAATCATTTTTTTTTACTATCCAGGATTGGTTTTTGTGGAATTATTATTAATACGTCATCCATTATTTACTACTGGAAGAGATAAAGCCTCTTATTTTGGAAAATCAACAATTTTATCTTCTCAAGCTACAAAGATAGATAGTACTGAAAACGGTTATTCTCAAAAAGCTCTTTTTTCAGAATTTAATAGATTAGCTTCTGGTGTTCAATCTGTAAAAGAATTCCAAATATTAGGAACAGCCTATGCAAAATTCTTAGGAAAAAAAGGACTAATTATTTACTGGGAAATAACAAACGCAGCTATAAAATTATATCCAAGGTTTCTCATTTGGTGGCCATCCCTTTTATTCAATCCATTAGGAATGATTTATTTTTTAAATAATATAAGAAAACGTAAAAACCTAACTGTAGTAGAAATAACCTACGACCCCCCTCAGATTTCTATTCAGGTGTCCCCTGCAGATTACGAAATTCTCGCCAAGGACGTCACCTTTCATCTCCTAGGTCAAAAAGTATTAAAGAAAATAAAAGAATCACTATTGGCATTTCTGAACGATGATCAGGAAGTTGCATACAATACATTGTTTGGCAATACCTAATTATTCCTTGATACAAACTTTCTTGAGTATCAATTGCGAAGAAATGCTTTTTTCATTATCCTTTTTTTTTTATACATTTTGATTTTTAGCATGAATTCTTAAGCTGGACGGGAAAAAATTAATAAAATTGCAATTAAATTCCTTTCTCGTTTATCTGAAAATTCACAGTAATTTTATTATCTTGTAAATAAACTTAAACTAAGGGATTCAAATCATGGTTTCAATTGCAAAAAAAATTCTACAAGACCACCTTGTTGAAGGTAAGTATGAAATAGGAGAAGAAATAGGTATCCGGATCGATCATACTCTAACCCAGGATGCTACAGGAACAATGGCTTATCTTCAATTCGAGGCAATGGGGCTTGATAAAGTAAAGACAGAACTATCTGTTTCGATTGTAGATCACAATACGACTCAATCAGATTTTAAAAATCCAGATGATCATCGTTACTTACAATCTGTTGCCGCAAAATATGGAATCCAATTTTCAAGACCAGGGAACGGTATTTGTCATCAAGTGTTCCTTGAACGGTTTGCTACTCCAAGTAAAACGTTAATTGGATCCGATTCTCATACTCCGACGGCTGGAGGGATGGGTACTATTGCTATAGGTGCTGGAGGCCTAGATGTAGCTGTAGCAATGGGTGGTGGCCCATTTTATCTGAAAACTCCCAAGATTGTCGGAGTAAAATTATCTGGAGCATTGCCAGATTATGTTGCCGCGAAAGATGTCATCTTAGAAATCCTCCGTAGAATCAATGTCAAAGGCGGAGTAGGGAAAATCCTTGAATATTTCGGTCCAGGGGTCAAAACACTTTCAGTACCTGAAAGAGCAACCATTACTAATATGGGAGCAGAAACAGGAGCAACGACCTCTATTTTTCCATCAGATGAAGTGACAAAAGAATTTTTAAAATGGCAAAAAAGAGAATCAGACTGGGTAGAGCTTCCAGCAGGTGAAGATGGAGATTTTGATGAGATTATTGAGATAGATCTTTCAGAAATTGAACCTCTTGTAGCGAAGCCTCATTCTCCAGGAAATGTTGTACCGTTATCCGAACTTTATGGAATGAAGGTTGATCAGGTAGCAATAGGTTCTTGTACGAACAGTTCACTCAAGGATATGCTTACTGTGGCTGCTCTTCTTAAAGGACGCAAAATTCATTCAGATACCGTTTTAGGAATATCTCCAGGATCTAGACAAGTCTTGATGGAATTGGCTAAAAATGGATCTTTAGCTGATGCAATCACGGCTGGTGCCCGAATACTCGAGAGCGCCTGCGGTCCATGTATCGGAATGGGATTTGCTCCTAAGACCGATGCTGTGGCAGTGCGTACATTTAATCGTAACTTTTTTGGACGAACTGGAACAAAAAGTGCAAATGCATATCTTGTAAGTCCTGAAGTGGCTGTTGCTGCCGCGGTGTTTGGAGAATTTACTGATCCTAATAAATTGGGTGCTTATCCTAAGATCAATATTCCCAATGAGATAGAAATCGATGATTCAATGATCCTTAAACCTTCCGCATCACCAGCAGATATTTCGATCATTCGTGGACCAAATATAGCTCCATTACCTGAGTTTCAATCCCTCCAAGATGATTTTGAATTCAAGGTTCTCATAAAAACAGAGGATGATGTTACCACTGATCATATCATGCCTGCTGGGTCAAAAATTCTACCTCTCCGGTCAAATCTCCCTGAAATTAGTAAACATGTGTTTGAACAGGTAGATGCTTCTTTTCCAGAAAGAGCGCTCAAAAGCAAGGAAGAAGGTGGTGGAATCATAATTGGTGGTGAAAATTACGGTCAGGGTTCTAGTCGAGAACACGCTGCGTTAGCTCCTATGTATTTGGGAATAAAGACGGTTCTTACAAAATCCTTTGCTCGTATACATCGGGATAATCTCGTTAACTTTGGTATCTTGCCTTTAACCTTCAAAAATGATGGAGACTATGATCGAATAAAAAGCGGTGATATTCTCGAAATTAAAGGAGCCCAAAAGGCATTAAAAGAGAATCTACCGATTTCAGTTCATAATCGAACTCAGAATTTTGATATAGAGACTTCATATGATTTTTCAGAACGGGAACGCGAAATTCTTTTAGCTGGGGGAAAGCTCCGTTATACAGTAGCATCCTAAGTGGTAAACTACCACTTCCCTTTTTTCATTCCAATTTTTTAACGTCGAGTTAATCGGACGAGTACAAATATTCCAGGAACTACAACAAAAACCAAGCTAGCAATTAGAATCACTAGAATTAAGTAAGATCCATCAGGATTAGTGGTTGTTTCAGGCTCAGTTGTTCTGAGCACAAAATTGACGATAAAAAAGAGTACTCCCATTATCAGTATGAAAACACTAATGGCGATTCTGTATATTTTGTCCAATCGATAACTCACCTTTAAGCTATAGATTTGAAATCCAGTCTAATTAGCTTACTTTCCCATTTTATTAATAATTTGCTGATGAGATTCACCATGAATATGAGCATGAAACTCAGTTGAATCACAATACTCACATTGTCGAACCTTGGAACGATCCTCTGGGAACCTCCACGTGTGACCACATTTATCACAATGGAAGAAATCCGAAGGGTTTGATATCCGAATAGCAAATCCAAGTACTAAAGCTTTGGCTATTTTATTGTGAGCTTCTTCTAAATGCCGTGAAACAGTTGATTGGGAAATATTCATTTCCTCAGCAACCTCGATCTGTTTCTTGCCTTCTAAATCAGTTAGTCGGATCGTTTCTAGCTCTTCGAGAGTAATATCCACTTCACCAGAGATATCCTTCATAGGAATCCCGCGTGGTTTAAAGTAAAACTGGGTTGGATCACATTTAATAATTCTTGAACTTTTAGGGCGTGGTAAAGTTTTCAACTCCACGGAACACTTGTAAAACACAATTCAATAGGAGATTTCTCAGATAATCTCTCGACACCATATATTGATAAACTGAGTGGACACGGAAAAAGGGGATTAAACGAGTTTCTCAAAAACTTCCGAAATGAAATTTATACACTAATTTTCAACAATTCTCACAAAAGTGTGTGTTGAAGATTTAACTGGTCCTAAAACCTCTATCGGGTATTTAAAAGCAGAACTTTTGGGGAAAAATTAAAAGTATTCCAAAATGACTAAATTGGAAAAAAAAGACAAGAAACTTGAATAAATTAAACGGCCTTAAACATCATCTTTCTTAGATAATGCCTCAAGTCTCTTTTCTATATTTTCAATTTCCTTTTTCAGTCCACTCAAGGTCTCTTCTAGATATCTAGTTTCATCCTCAGGGGTGAAATGAGGTGAAAAAGGAGGTATCGGTGTTGGTTGATCTAGCGGGTAAAAATTTCGTCCTGGATAAAATCCTCGACCTCCTCCCCAACCTCGTCCTCCTCCATAACCACGACCCCACCCAATACCAGAACCTTTTGCATAACCAGGTGCAGAATAACCTGAACAATAACCTAATCCTCGACCTGACCGAGGCCCTTGTCCCCATGGACCTGTTCTATTTCCTCTTGGCAATTTTATCACCAACGAGCTATTGCACAAAAGGCTATATAAATTTTGTGCTAATGAACAAAAAATAGATATTAATTTTAACTTCTTGAAATCATCTATATTTGCATTATTTATAGCTAAATCCGAAATTATGGGTGATTGATTGGGAAAAATTAATTAAGTGATTCAAAATCTAAATTGAATAGAGAATAATATTTTTTGCAATCGCTCATTTCTCTAAATAATAATCCCTGAATTAACTTATTGGAGTGTGATTAAAATTAGAGGTCCCCATGGAGGCAGAGGTAGAGGAGGAGGAAGAGGAAGGCAATTTAGAGGGGGAAGACCTCGAATTCAACCACATATTGATCGTGAGTGGAGTTCTACCTCAGGTGAAATTGTGTTAAAGCTTACAAATGTCGAATTAGAGGCACTTCGTTTAGTGGATAAACTTGGTTTAACCCAAGAACAAGCTGCTGCACGAATGCATATATCAAGAGGGTCATTATGGCGAATTCTTCAAGAAGCGAGGACCAATGTGATCTCTGCACTAACTGCTGGAAAATCACATATTCATGTACAAATTCGTGATGGAAGCTAATAAACACAGAATGAAGTCTTTCTTCAATCCATTCCAGAAACCTTCAGGGGTTTAATACGATAAATTACCCTTATTTCTTCACTCGTTCTGTAAGGATACTTATCCATTCCAAGATATTTTTTCGCTAGTAAATCAATATGCTCATCTGCTCCTTCAGTAGTACGTTCTTCAACTTTCCCCCTAATTGCTACATAACTGTAAGGATTGTCAGGGTCCTGAATGGATAAGGCTACAACAGGTTGTGCTTTCAGGTTACGATCTTTTAAGCGATCAATTGCAGAATTGATCCTTATAAACCCATTTTCCACGTCGAACCATACAGGCGTTGTCTGAGGTGAACCATCTGCCATGATAGTCGCTAGATGTGCAAATCCCTTCTTACCCAATATATGTTCATACTTTGTCAACATTTTAATCATCTTTAGATCTCTAATGTTACACTGAATCAAAAATTATTTTAAATCAATCTCTCTGAAATTCTGAGTTCAAATAGTGTATATTAGCAAATACATCACAGTTTATTTGGGATTTCGCATAGGGGATCTTAAATAATTATCAATTGTTATGTTGATCTATAATCTAGTAGGTGAAAATAAAATGAGCAAAACTGAAGTAAATGTCGTGCTGGGTGGAAATGGTAATATAGGGAGTTATGTAATTACGGAATTGCTTTCTAGAGGCAAAAGTGTTCGTTTGGTGTCTAGAAGTGGAAGATCTATATTCGATAATTCTGTAGAAGTTGTAAAAGCTGATAGCTTTGACTTAGAAAGTTTGAAAAACGCGTTTAAAGGTGCAACTAAAATATATCATTGTTTAGGACTTCCTTATCAAGATTTTCCTAAATTAGAGCAAGTAATGAAAAATGTTCTTAGTGCTGCTACTGAGGAAGGGAATCATATCAAAATTATTTATGCAGATAATTTATATGCCTATGGGGAACGAAATATAGGGAACGGTGGATTAACTGAAAATATGAAACACTTAGCAGAGGGAAAAAAAGGAAAAATTAAGGCTACAATTGGAAAAGGATCAGATTTTTTCGGTCCTGGAGCTACAAACTCTATACTTGGAATGTATGTATTTGATGTTCTTGCCAACGGGAAGAATGTACGACTCCTAGGAAATCTCGATAAAAGACATAGTTTTATCTATCTACCAGATTTTGCAAAAGGCTTAGTCACTCTAGGAGAAAATGAGAACTCATTTGGAGAAGTCTGGCATTTACCGCACACTAGTTCCCTTCCAACGAGAAAATTCGTACAGATGATCTTGAAAGAAGCAAAAAAAGAGGATAAAAAAATATCTGCGATGCCAAAACTGATGCTTCTTATTGGAACTCTATTTAATAAAACTGCGAGGGAATTTAATGAAGTTGCTTATCAATGGGAGAAAGATTTTGTTGTTGATGATAGTAAATTTAGAGAGACCTTCGATATTACGTATACACCGACCACAGAAGCAATTACTGAAACTGTGGGTTTTTATCTAGAATCATAGAATATTTCTTATCAAAACAAAATTGCTTAATTCTCCCCTTCCTCCCTTTTTTTCTCTCGAAGTTAGTAGATGTTCTCAAAGATACCAGAAATAGGAACTGATTTTTGAACTGGGAGTTACTCACTTGGAAATTTTCATAGTCATTTCAAGTCCATTAGGAAGAAAGGGTAAGGTTACACTTGACAGCTTTGGATGAGTATTAATGAACTCCATAAGTTCCTCACATATTTCTGGATCATCTTTATGGATATCTGGACAGTCAAGAA
The DNA here is from genome assembly GCA_016839785.1 of Candidatus Hodarchaeota archaeon. Classification (GTDB taxonomy): domain Archaea; phylum Asgardarchaeota; class Heimdallarchaeia; order Hodarchaeales; family Hodarchaeaceae; genus Hodarchaeum. The sequence goes on from JAEOTQ010000189.1 coordinate 22,738, forward strand.
CATTATCGGAAAGGATAACTCCTCCCATGCGAAGTTTCTTTAAAGAAAGTTTGATAAAATCAATGTAATCACGTTTATCGGCATCTAAAAAAACAATATCGAGGGGATCGGTTATTTTGTTCAGAACCTCTCGTGCATCCCCTAAAATAAGCTCAACATTATCTTCCAGTCGGGTTATCTTTAAATTTTCCTCTGCCCGAACTATCTTCTCTGGTAATATATCAACTGAGATTACTTTCCCATTTTCTTCCTTGGCAGCAGAAGCAAGCCAAATTGTTGAATAACCAAATGATGTCCCTATTTCTAGAATTCTTGTTGCTTTCATTGCACGACTTAATAGATAAAGGAACTTCCCCTCTTCTCGGGTTATTGCCAATGATCGTTCTTTTTTAAGAATCTGTTCTCCTCTTAACTCTTTCTGAATTTCATATTCCCTATATTTTTCAAGTTGTGCTAATACCGTTTCTATCTTTTTTGGAAGCATAATATATCCCTCAGAGCTTTATTTCTTCAATTAAAACAAGAAAACGGAAATTTGATAGACAATTTCCATCGAAGTTCGAATATCCTCCTGAATAAAGGGGATTATGTTGATTTCAATCTTTGAATTTTCTGGATGTCCTAGTAAAAGAGAAAGTGATAGATCTTCTTTATCCGATATTCCGAATATAGATAGTAAGAAATAGATAGATGGTAAGAATGTATTCTCAGGTATAGTTGAGAAATGCTTCATCAAAAAGAGGATGAAGATTTCTTAGGCTTTCGGAATCAACATTCCAATTTAGAAGAATATTATCAAAAGTAATCAATTCTTTAGCTAATTTCGAGAGAGTTTCCCGTATCTCTTCTGTGCTAGCTTGACAAATTGCGTAAAGAAGGAAGATGGTTCCGTTGTTGTTACAAGTAAATTGTTCAAGTATTATAATGAACTCTTCTATTTCAAGAACTTTTGGAACAGTTACCACCTTTGACGGATTCAATCCCTGAATAGAGGATAAGATCTCTCCAACAAGAAGTGGATTGATTGATAAGTCATCAGGATTCATAAATTGCTTACGAATTATCGAAAATCCCTCGGTAATAAGACCTACCTCAAAAATTGCATTAGGAAACATATTAATTGAATTCCGAATAAAAAAAAAGGAGGTAGGAAGAAATTATCCTAGTTATTGGTAACCTTTCCACTTTTGTTCAAGATCAGGAGATTTAATGGTCTCAATGATATACTTGGCCATTTCTTCACCAGTTACACCAGTATCTCGACCTGTAACAACCATTTTCTTTTCATATTGGGAACAAATATCCAATGCTCTATCAAGCTTTGCAGATTCGTCTGTGTACCCAATGTGATTAAGAAGCATGGCAGCTGCCTTGATCATACTGGTAGGATCCGCATATTTTTCACGGCCCTCATCAACCATTTTTAAAGCGCTTCCGTGAACAGCTTCAAACATGGAATATCTCTTACCAATGTTAGCTGCGCCAGCAGTACCTAATCCACCTTGAATCTGAGCTGCTTCATCTGTTATAATGTCACCATATAGATTAGGTGCGGTAATAACTCGGAAAGAGCTCTGTCGAGCAGGATCGATTAATTTGGCGGTCATTATGTCAATATACCAATCATCCCATTCAACTTGTGGATATTCCTTTGCTACCTGCTCTGCCATCGCAAGAAACTTTCCATCGGTTCTTTTAACAACATTGGCTTTTGTAACAACAGTTACCTTGTTAATATTGTTCTTACTTGCATATTCAAACGCTGCACGAATAATCCGTTCAGAACCTTGATTTGTGATTACTTTGAAATCGACTGCAAGGTCATCAGAAACATCTACACCTTTACTCCCTAAAACATATGCACCTTCAGTGTTTTCTCGGTAAAACATCCAGTCAATATTCTTTTCAGGGACGCGAACAGGGCGAACATTAGCAAATAAATCTAGTTCACGTCTCATGGAAACATTAGCACTTTCAATATTGGGCCAGCCATATTTATTGCCCTTCCAAGGGGTTGTAGTTGGACCCTTTAATATTGTGTGACACTCTTTTAATTCAGCTAAAACATCATCAGGAATTGCTTTCATTACTTTAACTCGATTTTCTATCGTCAGTCCATCGATTCTGCGTATCTCAACTTTTCCTGATTTAATTTCAGAATCAAGTAAAAAGTTGAGGACTATGATCGCAGCTTCAGTAATAGCTGGTCCAATACCATCACCACTACAGGCTCCGATGATGATTTTATCTAGACTGGAAAAATCTGTCCAATCGGGTTCATGTTTCATTCTTTCTACCCGTTCGAGTTGTTCTCGTACAAGGTTCGCAAAATGGTCAGTTGCTTTCTTAACTTGTTCTTCTGTCATAAGTCTCCACCATTACAAATTTTATTCGACATTAGGTTTATTGTGATTTTATTGAAAAATTTGAACGAAGGGTAAAATTCTACTCTGTAAATAGAATTTTCTCCTGATATTCTCGTTCTACAACCGTTGTTTTTCGTTTCCAATTGGAGGAGTACAAGTTCAAATCATTTTTTCCTAATGCTAAAGAGAAAAATATGAACAGTTCCAAGGTAAATGAAAAGAGAGAAGTCTGCGTCAGCTACTGGACGCACGTATTGGGTTTAATCTCCCTGCTAGCATTTGTTGTCGATAATCTTTGGACACTGTGACCAGTAAACTAGCTGCTTGACGACGAATTCCATAACTCTCGTGAACTGCTAGTGACTCTAGAGTGATATATTGATCCTCGGTCATGTTCCCACCCTTTTTAACAATATTACGGATTTCCACTAATCTTTGTCTGATGTTTTTTATTTTACGCATACCATTTCACCTATGTATCCCTATACTAACCACTGGTTAATAAGATCCGATTATTGTCTTCCTAGAAGATATCTTTGCCCCAGAAACTACCCACTCTTTTTGTATAAGTGAAAACGAATGCCTGAATAGATCATTTTAATAATAGGAAGGAAAATATACCCACGCTGTGCTTATCAGTTGGCTGGAAGGTAATTTCTATTCTCTCCCCGATCACAAAGGACAAGCACCATTCTATAAAAGGAAGTCTAGAGAAATTACTCTTGGTTTTTACAATAATCGATAGATTTACTTTGCTTTTTTGAAATTCTGTTTAAAGACTGTAGCTTGTACAATGCCATTCGCCTCAAATTACGGAAAAAATACACAAATCAATTAATCACAAACAGGAAACAGACCAATGAAAGCCAAATACAATCTAGCGAAAGACAAATTTAACAACGGTCGGATCCTTTTAGCAATCTTTACATAATCGGGTATTTCAATGAAGAAAGACTTTTTCACTATATTAATCATCATTTTTACTGAAGTATTAGGTTGGAGTTTAATCCTACCATTTTTACCATATTTAGCTACTGATTTAGGTGCTACACCTACCGTTGTAGGGATAATTGTAGCATCATTTGCATTATGTCAATTTATCTCAGCACCCATTATCGGAAAACTGAGTGACAAGTATGGGCGAAAACCTCTTCTGTTAATAAGCCAATTTTCCACGTTTATTGGCTTTATTTTACTGGGTGTAGCAGACTCATTATTCCTTGTGTTATTGTCTCGCATCATCGATGGTTTATTTGGAAGTAATATGACCCTTTCTAGAGCATATTTAGGGGATATAACTCGTGACGAGGACAAGAAGACGCAAACCAAATCATTTGGGTATATGAGTACGGCTTTCGGAATAGGTTTTTTTATTGGTCCAGCCATTGGGGGATTCCTGGCCACAATAGATTATAGTATTCCATCTTTTCTAGCTGCTGGCATTTCAGGAATCACATTGATAATGATCGTATTACTGTTGGAAGAAACAGTCATTAACGATAAAGAGTTCAAATTAGTAATCGATGATTTCATTCCGCTAAAAGATTTATTTGAAGGATTTTCAAATCCAGAATTACAATTACTCTTATTTTACTTCCTTACATTCGTGCTTTCATTTTCTCTAATAACAGCAAATCTAGGGCTTTTCTCCGAGTATCAGTTAGGAGTAGGCCCTGATACGGTGGGTCTTTATCTTATGTTTGTAGGGCTAATTAGAGTCGTATTTCAATTGTTAATCTTCCCTAAACTGGTAAATTTCGTGTCGAGAGAGATATTATTTATTTTAGGCCAACTGTCTATCTTTTTAGCTTACACTCAGATAATTTTTGTTATCTCTGGGATGTACATGTTTGTGATCATGGGCTTATTTTCCATTGGGGCTGGAATTGTAAGACCCACCCTTACCAGTGAAATCAGTAGTAAAACTGATTTAAGAAATCGGGGAAAAGTGATGGGAGTTGCAGATTCCCTTCAAAGCCTCTCCCAAATTCTTACACCTATCCTAGGTGGATGGATAATTGAAACGATATTTCCAGGATCATTGGGCATCCTGTCAGCAACACTGTTGCTTCCATCCATCGCAGTTTCACTATTCCTATTCACAAATCGTGTGAGAGAATCGAAGAACAACTCTTCCTTTGAAGTGGGACAATAATCTGGTGAACCTATTCCAAGAGATTTTCCCAGATTCAGTATTGCTTTTTCCTTTTGAAAATTGTGAATAGAACACCTGCAATGAGACTACTTAAAAGAAATCCTGGTGCTGTAGAGGTAGGTTCGATAGTAGTCGTAGTAGTAGCTGTGGAAGGTGAGGGAATTTGTGAGTAGGCCGTACATCCAGATGAATTAATTAATGGGCCTAGATAAACCACCTCTTCCATCACTAGTGGTGTACCTATCGTAATACTCTGTATATCACTAAGTCCACGATTATTCGCTGAGTCGTTAGCAACAACATAATATTGGACTCCAGAATTATTTAGAAGAGATGGGATTGTATACTCATACTGATCCTGATTTAAACTCATTGGAGCATTTTCCCAGTCAATTCCATCTTTGGAATAGAAAATAATGACGGTTGTAGGAGATGAATCACCTACGAGATTGGTGGTGATTTCTAAGTCTCCACCTGCAACTGGGGACGCTGGAGAATGAGAAGTCGTTATTGAAAGAGAGCCTGTGATTTCATAAGGAGTAGGAAATTCAAACGTATCAAATAAGACGCCTTCATCAAATTTAAGAGAGTAATTGCCTAAAGCATAGGCATCTATCTGTATTCGATTCCAATCAACGGAAATGATAGAATATCCATACCCATATGCTGCAAAAGAAGGTTTTCCTTGAAAAAGCACTTGTTCACCTGTTTCAGGATTGATTTGACGAGAACTTGGAATGTACAATGTAGCACCCCCTCCAGCTACAACTACTTGGGAAATGTTTCGTTCTCCAAGAAGTATACGATCATAGAGGTGATCATGGCTAGCTAAATATGCAGTAATTGAATTGTTTTCTAAAATTTCCCATAATTCAGTTGCTTGTTCTGGTTCACCAATCAGCTCGGCAAATCTTAAGAGTCCTCTTCCTGAATCCCAGCGGGAATTAAATGCATAATGTGAAATAACAAATTTGTACTCTGCGTTTGAGCTGGCGAGATCATTTTTTAGCCATTCTAGCTGTTCACCGACTAATTGGTAATTTGTTTCCAATGGATCGATAATAGTGAAATGAGAAAATCCATAATCAAAAGAATAATACCGTTCATTTCCCCAATGGGAAAAATATCTTCAAAGGTAACCTCTGCAATATTTTCTGGATCATCGTGGTTCCCAATGGCTGCATACATAGGAATTTCGTGCTGAGCATCATCCCTTACTGTACGGAAATTATCACATTGTTCTTCGCGTAGTTCTGGTTTAGCTCCATCTCCAGCTTCAATAAGATCCCCTGCTTCAATAATAAAATCAGGTTGATGTTTCAGCATATCAGATATAATTGTATAATAGGTTTCAGTTACATCTGTTGTTTGATGAGTCCCACGATTATCACCATAAAATCCAAAGGAAAAAGCTTGAGGTGCACCATCCGAAGGTGCAGTCCGAAATGAGTAATTTTCAGAATCTCTGAATAAACTATAAGAATATGAAGAATTGGGTTGTAATTTATCAAAAAGTATCTCATGAATCGTGAAGTTATACGGATACCCTGGATTCTTTGTTTTATATTATATGACCGCCGAAGTTTCGTCAACCCTATTGACATTCGGGCCCCAGATTGGACAGATGGGAGAGCTTAATTGAGCTGAAATGGGAGCTAAAATGAATGCAGATGCATACACCGTTATTAATGCAGTAATTGTACCTTTTTTCAAAAATTCATCACCATAATAGGAAAAATGAATAGATAATTAGAAGTAAACCTCGTTTTAGAAATTCAGATTAAATACTTGACGAATTCTAGGATTTGACCAAAGAACAAAAACTGTTAAATCGTCAAAGCAAGTCTTTTGTGGCGATGATTGTGGCATTTAAACTAGACAAAATACCTAAAATTAACTTATGTTTGTTACCTACTCCTATCGTTCCATTAGATCAACTATCAGATTATCTCGGAGGCCCACGAATTTATATGAAGCGAGATGATCTTACAGGAGTTGCTTTTGGAGGAAATAAAAATCGGAAGCTGGAGTATTTATTAGCCGATGCCCTTCAACTAGGCGCTGACGTAATTATTACTGAAGGTGCCGTTAACTCGAACCATTGTCTCCAAACAGCGGCTTGTGCGGCTAAACTTGGATTAGATTGCGAATTGGTCTTATCAGGAGAAGAACCTGAGAATATAACTGGAAACTTTATGCTCTTCAAAATACTTGGAGTCCCTATTTATAGAGTGGATGATTCCTCTGAAAGAAGAAGATTGATGAAAAAAAGAGAAAAAGAGTTGATTTCTTCTGGTAAAAAGCCATATATTGTTCCTACTGGGGGATCAAATGCCATTGGTGCTTTAGGCTATGTAAATTGCGTTTTAGAGGTAGTGAATCAAGCTCAACAGATGAACATGGAATTTACTCATTTTGTACATGCCGCGGGGAGTAGTGGTACTCAGGCGGGGATGCTGATTGGAAGAGAATTATATTCTCCAAAGTTAAGCATTGTGACCATAAGCGGGGGAATATCTGGTGAATTTTTAACCATAGAGACTAAACAAATCATTAGGGATTTTGAGGCTCAGTTTAATGTAGGATTAGACCTAGATCAAATTTCAGTAGAAGTAGAAACTCGCTATGCAGGTCCTGGATATGAAATACCTAGTAAAGAAATGGTGGAAACTGTGAAACTGGTTGCACAATTAGAAGGGGTTTTTCTTGATCCAGTCTATAATGGGAAGGCAATGGTAGGGCTCATTGATATGATTAGATCAGAGAAAATATCAAAAAAGAATTCAGTCCTATTTCTACATTCAGGTGGAGGTCCATCAATTTTTAATTATAGCCATATATTTAGTTAAAATTCGACGATTGATGAAGAAACCCAAAGAAGGTGAGTAGGTATGATAGTAGAAAAGTCAGAATGGAAAGTTCCGTTAGAAAGCAGCAAGGAACATAAGAAATTATGGGATGGAATGATTGCGAAACAGAAAAGTGAACGCCATCGTTGGTTCTACACAGTATCAAGATTCTACTCTTACATAGAGGATGATATTGAATACTGGATGTATTTTGATGAATATGACTCAGAAGATAGCTATAAGAAATGGCATGCTGAATTTGAAGAGATGTCAAAGGCAGAAGAGTTTCAACAATTCATCAAAGAATGGACAGCACTTACGATAAAGGATTCAATGATCACCACGACATGGACTGAACATGAAGACCTACGAGTGGAATAGATTAAAAAAAAGAGAAGTGGGAAGAAGAAATTCTAATCGGCGAAAAGAATTTCATCCCAAGGCTGACGATATAAAGCTGCTCGTTGGCGTTTTTGATCAAAAATATGACCCATCATACCAATAGAACGACCAAGAACAAAGAAACCATTTAACATTTCAGTGTCAACAACATCGTTCTTTTCTTCTTCAGACAGATCTAAATTTTCAAGTAAATCCATAAAGCAGATACCTATGCACCCATCGACGTTGAGGATTAAATTATTCCGTTTGGAGGTAGTAATCTTTTCTACTTCAAGGGCATAGTCCAAGAATGGATGTTTTTCAAAGTTATTAAAAACAAACTCTTTAAGGAGCTTGACACGGACATCAGGATTTTGAACAGATTTTATTCGGTGCCCAATTCCAGGAATATTGATACCTACGACATTCTTCATATAATCGACAAATTCCTGTGGTGCCATCTTTTTGTCCATTGCCAATTTGATATATTTTGCAGTATCAGAAATAGCTCCACCAAACCGTGGACCTATTGTTAAGATTCCAGTTGCTAGAGCAGACATTAAATCTTTTCCTGCTCGGGCGGTGACAATCGCATTATGAGCACCAGATACAGCAGGACCGTGGTCTGATGTCAGCTTAATAACAATTTCAATATAGTCCTGAGCAAACTTTGGCAATTCCTTCTTAAACCACAATATTCCAATGGTGTACCCAATAGATTTGTTTTCACTAACCAGAGTATCCAATCCCACTCCTGAAAACATGGGAACATCCCCTCGTTCATCAGAAATAGTGCTAATAACGTCCGTAGGTCGTCGAACAATTCCTAGTTTGGCAGCTTGGGCATAATCCATAGGTAATTTTGGGGGTTCAAACTCATCTACAGGATCAATTTTTCCTTCGGCTTTAAGTTTTTCAAAGGTTTCTTTGATCTTATCACCTAAATCGTCATAAGAATCAGGAACAATAACACCTACTTCAGCAAGAGCTTTATTCTTAGCATGAGCTGTTTCTAGATCACTACCTGCCATAGCACCCGCATGACCGAATTGTAAGCCTGCAGGAAGAAGCGCTGCTGCTGTACCAATACACCACATAACGAGGGGTTTGGTAAGTCTACCATCTTTTATTGCATTGACGATGTCAATTTCTCCAGTACCACCCACTTCACCTAAGCACACCATCATTTTGATTTTGGGATTGACCTCGTATCTTAGGAGATGATCAAGTAAAGAAGAACCAGCATATCGATCGCCTCCGATAGCAATACCTTCAAAGACTCCATCAGAATTCTGAGCAATCATAAAGTTCATTTCATTGCTCATCCCTCCGCTTTTGGAGACAAAACCAACACTTCCTGGCCGGTAAAGCTTGGATAAAACAACATTTTCTATTGTACCAGCAGTATTTCCGATTTTAAATGCACCTGCTTGAATTCCTCCAACAGTAGCAGGACCAATGATTACTTTTCCTTTTTCCTTTGCGAGCTTATTCATTTCTCTACTTCTTCGTTCAGGAATTCCTTCAGCAATAACTGCGACAGTTTTAATTGTCTCTGCATTCAATGCTTCCATAGTTGTAGGATAGGCTGAACGGAAAGATGAGAAGTTGATGAGAACGTCAGCATCAGGATGATTTTTAATGGCTAGGGCTAATTTCCGATAAATTGGGACGACTATCTCAGTACCACCCCAGAAGACTTTATGGTAACCAATAGCACCAGCTTGACTGGGACGAATAATTGCTGCGACTGAAGATGTTTTTCGTTTGCACACAAAATCAAAGTCAAGCATTCGTTGAATAGCATTTCGCTGAAAACCATAAATTATGGCTTTAGTGTTCCGATTAAATAATTCTCTTGTCATTTTAAATCCTCCTTTAGCTGTCTCCTTTGAGTGATAATGGTACGATCCGTGTCATATGAGTGTACCTATCATAAACCTCAATAGGAACGCCAATCTCTTCACCGACATCTTTCATTAGTTTGAGGCCTTCCTTTTCATTAGGGCCGCCTCTTCGGACATATATTTTCACGTTAGCATTCTTTAATTTGTTAGCAGATTTACGTAATGCTGCTACAATACCCATGAAGGTTGCTTTCACATCTGTGAAGTTTGCAATACCTCCACCGATAAGTAAGATTTTAGGTCGTCCTTGAGGATCAGGTTTTTCTGTTAACACATCAATTACGGTTTGTGCATAGAGTTCTGTATGTTCTCTATTGGGATTACCAGAATATTCACCGTAATTACCTAATTCTTTCGCAAATCCCATATCAGCTATTGTATCTGTATATACAACTGAACCACCACCACCAGCTACCATAGTCCAAACACGGGCATCTCTATTTAAAATAGTAAATTTCAAAGATGCACCTGTTTTTTCATCCATATCGGCTACAAATTGCTCTTCTTTAGATAAAACTTGACCAAATGCTCGGGGAAATTTAATGGGCTTGTCTGGATTTGCCCAGGTCTCAATATGTTGGAAGCTTGCAGTATCATCTAATTTCGCTTTCAGATCTAAGGGAACTACTTTTCCTTCGGGGGTTACAGCAAACGGATTAATTTCAAGAAAGGCAAAATCTTGATCTATATAAACCTTTAATAAACCTTTAATGAAGGCAATCAAAGTATCTTTGAGATCACCTAAATCTGGTAATTTACTAGCGAAATCAAACGAATCTACATCAGTACCTATAGGAACAGGAACATGAGTGACTTTATCCCAGTTTTCTTCAACAAATATACCGCCTTCAAAGGAAAAGTGAATGGTATCACTATCCATATCTGAAGTTATTGATACATAAAATTCCTTTTCATGGGGTACAAAGGGTTCAACTAGGAATCGGGTAAGAGTTCCTTTTATTCCACCTAATTCGATTTCTTTGTTCATCCTCTCATTAATAAATGCTTTCAATCCCTCTAGATTGGCATCCAATAATAAAAGGTTAGCTTTACCTCGTTTTCCGAAAAGCTGATCAGGTTTTGCCGCTAGCTTATCTGTATTGAGCCAAGGATTCTCGGCTACTAATTTGTCCCAATCAGTATCAGGAGTTAATACAGCAAGTTTCCCGTGATAATTGTATGCGGGAAAATACTTTGGCAGTTCCGTCATCAGTAATTTTTTAGCAGAAAATTCATATATACTCTTTTGTGCCATTTTTCTTCCTCTCTAAGTCGATTAGAAAAGATTCGCTTTAGTGAGACGGAAATAAAGACTAAATTAAATTCTTTTTGTGTGAAAACAGGAAAGATATGAAACTTCACTAATTGAAGAATATTTTGAGAGAAGGCACTATTTGATGATTAATGAACTGATGAGAATAATTATACTTCCGATAGAACCACACTAGTGATTGTCTTCTCAACACCTTCAATATTACGGAGTTTTTTCACTACAAATGAATTTAACTCTTCGACATCGGAAACTGACACCTTAATGATGAGATCGGTTTCCCCAGTTACTATCGCGACCTCATCAACTTCTGTAAGGGCTTTTATTTGTCTGGCGACTTTAGGTTGACTAATTTTCTCACCAGTTGAAGTCCGATAAGAGATTGTACAAAAAATATAGGCTGACAATCCCTTCCCGACTAATCTGTTGTTCAACTTAATAGTAAATTTTTCAATTACACCGTCAGAATCAAGTTTTTTGATACGATTATAGACAGTGGTTTGAGGAATTTTTGTTTGCTTGAAAATGTCATTCGAGGTTAAACGAGAATTCTCAGTCAGGAGATTGATGATGAGCTGGTCTTTGTCATCTAGCTCTCGAATAAGTCTTGATCTTACCATATGTATACATTTTCCATACTTCATATAAATCTTGTTAAAATTGGAGATATTATCCACTTTTTCAACAATAATTTTTTATGAAAACGAGAATAATGGAATATCTGCTAATAAAATTAATTTCGTGAATACAATGACATCAAAGTCAGTTCAAGTAGTTAAATCGCCAATATTCTCTACAAGCGAAGACCTAGCGACAACTTTGCGAATACAAAGTGTGATCATGAAATCTGTTCATGATTTTTTGTACAAAAAAGATATAATCCAACTCATGCCTGTAATCCTCTCCCCAATTACTGATCCTTTGAACCATCCTGTTCATAAGGCAGAAATTGAGTATTTGGGACAAAATCTACAATTGACCAAAAGCATGATTTTTCATAAACAAATTGCTATTGCTCAGTTAGATGTCACGGGTCTATATATCGTTTCACCAAATGTCAGATTAGAATCAGGTGCTAAATACCTAACTAGTGATAAACATCTTTTGGAATTTTCCCAGGTGGATATTGAATTACGATATGGATCCTCTGAGGATTTCCTCTCCTTATTAGAAGAAATGATTGGTTTTACTTTCTCAAAAGTACTTGCAGAGTGTAAGGACGAGTTGGATAAATTGAAAGTGGATTTAAGAGTCCCTTCTCTCCCATTTAAGAGGTTTACAAGTCATGAATTACTTGACAAATACGGGAATAATTTTGAAACTATAATTTCCTCAATAGAAAGAGATCCTTTTTGGATTATGGATTTTGAGAGAGAATTTTATGATAAAGAAGATCCATCACGAAAAGGACACTATCTGAACTATGATTTGGTGTATCCAGAAGGTTTTGGAGAGGGCCTTTCAGGTGGTGAACGAGATTTCCAGTATGAGATATTATTGAGAAAGCTTACAGAACGTAATCAGAGTCCCGAAGACTTTTCTTACTATCTGGAATTAGCTAGAAGCGAGAAATTAATTCCAAGTGCTGGAGGAGGATTAGGTGTTGAACGTCTTGTCCGTTTCATTACCAAGAAGAAAAGGATTTCAGAGATTACTCCATTTCCGAAAAAACTTGGAGAGAAGATCTTAATATGACACTAATTTCTCGGTCTACAATTTTTCAGACTCATCACGGAGCTGGATCCATTTTTCAATTACTCGGGTAGCCCCTTGTTCAAAGAAATCTTTCTTGGTATGAACTTTTGACTGATTTAATCCAATTCTATCAGGAATCAAAAATTGTTTATATGCCGAAAAATAACCTGGAAAGTCATCAACTACTCTAATAACATTAAATTGCTCTGTAATTGAGGATAATAATCGTTTTCTGGCATCTAGAAGCGATCCTTTTCCCCAATCTGCTGGATCAAACATGATAAGATCGCTATTATCTGTTGGAAAACCAAATTCCTCAAGCTCTCTCAAGGTATTTTCCTGAATAATATTTAATCTACCAGTTAGATAGACTATTTTCCATTCGTTTTCCCAAATTTGGAGTACTTCGGCGGCATGAGGGATCGGTCTATTAAATTTTAGTGATTCAATACCAGCTTCGTTTTTGCATAATAAGAGATTTAAGAATTGAGCTGTTAGCTTCTTAGCTTGAGTTCTTTGGATCTCAGATGCATATTTGAGAAATATTTTCTCATGGGTGAGAACCCCCAAATCCTCTAATGGTATTTCTCGCTCTAAAACAATCTCCATAATATGTTTTGTACGAGGCTTTGTGTCAATAAGCGTATCATCAATATCTACTATTACACAGTTCACTTCTACCACCAAATTTTAATCATGAAACCAGAATTAACCAAGCATTATCGTTTTTTTCTGATCACTATTGTGCAACTGATACTAAAGAAGATTAAGAGTATTTGGAAACCAGATGTGGAATTAACTGATGTTGTAGTTGTACCTTGGGATGTACTTAGATCTGAGGTAGTTGTTGGAGCAGCTCCAGGCTGCATCTCGACCGTGGTATTTACTAATGTTGAATATCCTTTTGTATCATCAACTCTGACAGTAAATTCGTGAGTTCCAGCCAGTAGGTCATCTAAAGGGTAGATAATTGAGCGTCCACTTACCCAAGTTCCACTTTGAACAGGGGAACTTTCCAAATAAATCGTATAATTGTCATGGTGGTCGTCATCGAACTTCCAACTAATATTATACCCATCAGTCTCTTGGTATGCGACTGGATTATCTATAGCTAATAACCTCGGTGCTATTTCATCAACAATCGGGATAATCATTGAGAAATTGTACGTAGTTCCATCAACATAAACTAGTTCTACGTTAAAACCCGCTTCTGTGGCTTCGAAAATTGAGATATGATTTCCTTCACCATATTCATCTTCATCCTGCCAATCAAGAACAGGATGTTCTGGAATTGGTCGAACAATTGTGGTGGCGCCTACGCCTGATGTGATGTGATCAATTCCATATCGATTCCCATGATAGAAGCAATGATCATGACCGACAAGAACCATATCTACTCCATATTCAATGAAGATTTCTTCCCAAACGTCTCTTATTGTTGGGTGGGCCCACGCATAACCTGGGTGAGATCCATACATACCTCTATGAAACATTGCAACAATTCTCTCTGTTGTTGTTGATGTTAAATCGGAAATAAGCCAATCCATTTGAGCATCTTGACGGGAAGTATTTTGATCCTCAAAGTAGTATTCTGAATTTAATATAATGAAATGGGTATCATTTTGAGCGCTATTAAAAGAATAATAAATTTCATTACCAGGGTTATTAACATTAGCTCGCCATGTATTAAGATCTTTTTCATCATTTCCAATATCATACGCCTTGTAATCATGATTACCTACAGCGCTATAAATTGGAACTGAATTATTAATACTCGTCATAAGTGGCCAATAATAAGTGTCATAGTCATCCTGTTCAGATCCAAATTCAACATGATCTCCGCTATGCAGAATGAAGTCTATGTCTTGTTCTTGTATTGTCGTTTGGACTAACGCATAAACTGCCTCTGGACCAGAGTTATCGCCTGTTGAGCTTTCTTGAGTATCAGTTATTTTAATGAATTTATATGGGGTAAAAGCACTTATTTTGTGGACTGTCGCGATTTCAAGATCGTAATCAATAGCGACTACAGAATTAGGGGTTTGTATAAGCAATAGAAAAATAGGTAAGAGTAGTACTAATTTGTTTTTCATCCTGAGTCCTCTAGATTAGGTTATCTTCGACGTTTGCGAATAAGCATTCCCGTTAGTGACATTAATAAGAGAGCTGTGACTATGTTCCATCCTGGTGCAGGTTTTGTAGTAGTTGTAGTTAAGCTAGAAGTCGTTGTTGTACTACTACTGGTAATAGGTGCTGCTCCAGGCAGAACTTTCATACTTGTATTTACACTAAATGAGTACCCCTTAGTATCTTCAACCGTTATGGTAAACATATGTGTTCCAGCAGTCAGGGTATCAACTGAATAACTAATAGGCCGACCACTCAACCATAATCCCGTTTGAACACTGTTATTCTCAAGAAAGATTGAATAATTATCAGGATAATCATCATCAAAAATCCAACTGATTTCAAATCCATCAGTTTCTTCATAAGCGGTTGAATTATCTATAGAAAGAAGACGAGGAGAATAGATATCAATGATTGGAACATCAACTGTAAAATTTAATCCAGTACCATCGGTAAAAATCAATTCGACATTAAATCCTGTCTCAGTTGCTTCAAAGATAGAAATATGATTACCTTCAAGAGCCATATCTCCTTCTTGCCATCCGACGTCTGGATGATCTGGTATAGGACGGACCCCAGTTGTTGCGGCATTACCAGAGGTAATATGATCAATACCATAACGGTGGCCATAATAAAAACAATGGTCATGTCCTGCTAAGACAACATCAATTCCATATTGAATAAAGATATCTTCAAAAGCGGTAACAATAGGAGGTTTTTCAGCTGCATGTCCTGGATGAGCTCCATACATGCCTCTATGTATTAAAACCACTATTCGTTCAAGTGGATTAGAATTTAAGTCGGAAATCAACCAATCTATTTGAGCCTGTTGTCGTGTTGCGTTTATATCCTCAAAATAATATTCTGAATTTAGAACAATATAATGGGTATCATTTTGTGGACCATCAAATGAAAAATATATCTCATTCCCTGGATTATAGACGTTTTCTAACCAGGTATTCAAATCGTCTTCGTCACCACTACTGGTGTACCCTCTATAGTCATGATTTCCAACAGCTATGTAAATAGGTATTCCAGAATTATTGATTGAGCTCATTAAGGGCCAATAGTAAGTATCATATTCTTCTTGAACGGCACCAAATTCAACCATATCTCCTCCATGAAGGATGAATTCAAAATCATGTTCTTGAATAGCTGTTTCTACCAAACTAAACACTGCTTCTGGTCCAGAATTATCACCTGTGGTACTTTCCTGTGAATCGGATATTTTTAAGAATTTGTAAGGAATAAATACAGGTCCGTTGTCAATTATTTCTCTGTCAAGATTGACATCAATAGAATAGACAGGTTTAGGGGACGAAATGATTATGAGACTGAACATTAAGAATACTAGAGAAATTTTTTTCATAGAACATCCACAACTATTTCTTCTACTCTGTGGGTAAAAATATTGTTATCACTGAAAAAGATTCTTGAGTTGGAAATTTGAAACAAAGAAAAGTTAGAGAAAATTTGTGAAATAGGGAGGACTACCAAATTATTTCCGTGAAGTCTTTGAAACTTTGGAGATTTTTCTTTACGGAATATTAATTGGTCGTAATCCAACCAAAATAGATAAATCCGTACTGTAGTTGTTTCAATTCATCAGAAAAGAGTAATTGTTCGTATCTAATGGAATCTCTGACGAAAAAACCATAGGTATACCGAAATTCTTGCGTGATCTGAAATCCAGAAAATGTAATATTTGTAACAATGGATTTGATTTTCTCTGGTTGAAGATAGTAATATTCCTTCCTAGTATCCGTAAAACTGTAAGAATGAGAGATCTGGTTGTAAATAAAGAAAAAATTGATATAAGAGGCAATTTTCAGGGGCAAATTTTCTCCAGAAATGTTTGTTAATGTTTTGACTTCCGCAGAATAATCACACACAATGTTGGATCCGATAATTTCCTTACTTCGATTCCAGGGAAGTACTTTATCTTTTGATGCCTCTATATAATATGAATTCCAGACTGTGTACGAAAGAGGGGGATTAGGAACAGTGAATGTGCGGTTTGAATATGGTAGCGTAAAAGGAAGACTAAGATATTCAAGAATCGAGTTATTGAAACCTAATTCCTCCACAAAATTCATATCTTCAACGATTAAGAGCATTTCTTCCTCCTCTTGTGCCTCCCAATCTCGAGATTCGTTTATCATAACTTCTGTCTCTGAACACCCCGATAATAAAATTATTAGAACAATAAACAATCCAGAACTCGATTTTCTCTTATTTATACACTTCATACCTAACGTACCTTTGAAAATTCATCCTCTCATCTACGTGAGTGAAGTAATTACAGATAGTTTAACTTATGTCTTTTCTTATTGCATGAAACTTTCTTTGATTATTATCCCAAATCTTGCGATTAACAGAAGACCTCCACCAATACATGCAATGTTAATAGGAAGTAATAGAACATCATACTGATAGAGATTATGTTGTAAGTAAAAGCTAGTATCTATTAATCCCAAAAATACTAATCCTCCCCCTGCAGCAATCCCAGTGAAAAGACCATAGGATTTTTGCTGCCAGATCCCATATGCTGAGATAAAAAGAAGGAGAACTACCCATGCATCAGGTAGAGGGAATGCTTTTTCAAAGGCTACATAAGTTTCGTAAAGGGGATTAGATGGTCCGATTGACTTTAGAATATCCAGAAACCATCCAATCCAAAACAGGATGATAGTTAATCCACCTATAACTTCAAGGAGTGCGAGTCTTTGATCCATCTGATTATATATAGCTTTCATACCCTAATTTCTCCTGCAAGAGCATCAATTGAGTATCGCAGTTTGAAATCTTTTATTTTGAGTATCCTATATAGCCGAAATCGTCGTCTTCTTCAACCATATCCCAGAATTCTTGAACATTTAATGTGAGTTTTTCAACGATCATCTTGTGGATCGTTTTTAATAACGCGTGGTGTTTGATTTCATCATTGAGGATAGCTTTCACAATGATTTTTTCTGTTTCGTCATCCAAGGTTTCAAAATATTCTTGATAGGTCTTAATCGCTTGAGCTTCCAATTGGATATGTTCAGTGATACTATCTTTGATATCCTGACCAATTTCCTCTGAAACTGACGGAGTAGCTTTGGTATGCATACTTACCAATGCACTTAACATGCTAGCATGCTTCTTTGAATCAAGAGCTATACTCTGTACGAGTTCGCGAATAAGGATATTTTCTGTGTCTTTAACTGCGTTTTCAGCTTTATCATAGATAACGTTTTCTAAGTCGATTTGCTGGTTGTAAAAATCTACTCTCTCTTGCTTACTCATAGTCTTTCTCACCTAAAAAAGTTAGATAGGCATTTGCTTTTTCGCTCTTATATAATTAATTCGGTTAATCTGGTTAGGGAAGAAAACTTATTAGAAAGGGCCAG
Organism: Candidatus Hodarchaeota archaeon; assembly: GCA_016839785.1. Lineage (GTDB taxonomy): Archaea > Asgardarchaeota > Heimdallarchaeia > Hodarchaeales > Hodarchaeaceae > Hodarchaeum. The sequence continues at coordinate 40,880 of JAEOTQ010000189.1, forward strand.
ATAATCACACCAAATCAATCTTGGTGATTAAAATGTCATGGAAAGATATTAAATTGCTGTATGGGGATGATTTAATAACCGATTTTATCCCAGCCGATATGAATGCCAAAGTACTTGAAGCTGAAGGCATTACACCGAATTTTACAGATGTACGGGTTAGATTCAGCTATGTGCTGAATAACCCTGTTGATTCTGAACCATTAGAAGAAATGGTTAAGAAACGTGAAAGACCAACAATAATGATACTAGTAGACGATGCAACCCGCCCAAACAAGCATACTAAAGTGCTCTTACCCATGCTATTAGAAAAATTATTTGATTACGGTGTGGAGAAGGGAAATATCCGGATTATGGTAGCCTCGGGAAGTCAGTCCCCTCCATCAGACGAGTTGCTCGAAAATAAGATTTTGGGCTCGGAAATCTATCAAGCGTGGAAGAACAATGTTATAATACATAAACAGGCTGAAAATTGTAAAAATCTAGGAACTTCAGCTCTCGGGACACCTATTGAAGTGGATATTGATGTCCTAGAATCAGGATTGGTCATTGCTGTTACTGATAGCGAGTACCATTACTTTGCTGGAGTCGCTGGAACGGTCAAATCGTTTTTTCCAGGATGTTCGGGTAAGGAAACAATTGCTCGAAACCATCCACAAATGTTTGATCCTGTTCATGGTTTTAAACCTGAATGTCGTCTTGGAAATACCAAGGGAAATCCCGTTATCCAAGATATGATTGAAATGGCGAAGATGACGAAAAAATTGGTGCCTGTATTTTGTATTGATGCAGTTCTGGATGGCGAGGATAATATTGTCATTCTTAACGGTGGAGACATTAATTCTCTACATGAACAAGTTCTAGAAGAATTAAAGCCACTTAGAATTGTGAATGTGGATGAACCCGCTGATCTAGTTATTGTCTCCACTGGAGCGTTATCTATTAACCTGTACCAAGGTGGAAAAGGATTCCATGCTGGATGGAATGCTGTGAAAGAAGGTGGTGATGTTATACTTCTTGCTCATTGTCCCTTAGGTGTTGGTTCTGATAATTATAAGGACACTATGATTGAGATACAAAATATGGATCTTGATGAAGCCATGGGTTATGTTATCGAAAACAAATGTAGTATTGATAACTTCAAGATCGGGAATCAAAAAGTGGTTGACCTCATCAGAATTTTAAAGCGGTGTACGTGTCATATGATCACAGAAATGGATCAAAAGGAACTAGAAGAGATATTCCGAATTAAATATGTTCCACATACTGGAAGTATTCAACAAAGTCTCCGTGATTGGCTTAACAACTTCAGGGAACAAAAAAACCGTGATCCACTAGTTTATGTCCTTCCTGACGCAGGAAATTACATAAATGTGAAGAATAGATAATTTCTTCCTCCTCTCTTTTTTCTTATTCTAACTCAATAGTTTCTTTCATTATTTGTAGATAAGTTCTTTAAGGAAGGTTTCTTGTTTAGAAAATCTAATACAATTTTGATTGATTTTAAATTCAGTTTGAATCGAAAAATTCGAAAGAGTCTCTTTTTAGAATCGCTGATCAAATTTTCCCACAACAGAAATCATAAGGGTCAATAAATGGTGGTACATATTAATTTCGAGAAAGGATTAAGTTTTTGGTTAAGAGTTAAGTAAATCAGAAAGAGAATAAAGTGTGCTGAATGTGGTGAAAGAATATCAAAAGATCTATAGAAGTACCAAGAGAAAGTACCCTTAATTTTCTAGTGAATCTAGCGACTCTATCTCTATTTACTTTTATTCCCTTGTGGGGTAGGGAACTAAATCTAACAAACGAAGAAATTGCTCTCGCTGCCACTTTATATGCAGTAGTTGCATTTACCACTAGCATAATTACTGGACGATTATCCGATATCTTAGCAACAAGAAAATTCTTTGTGGTAGGGGGATCACTAACAGGAGCAATTACTTTAATAGGATTACTTATTCCAGACAAATTTTTTTTCATACTCTTCCGAGCTGCGGGTGGATTAGGCTTTGGAATGCTCATACCATCTTTGGTAGCTCTTGTATCCGATAAACAGAATAAAATTGGTAGCTTTTCATCCTTTGGGTCATTTGGTTGGGCCCTAGGGGTACTTGTTAGTGGGATTTTGGGTTTGTTTTGGCTCCCTTCAATTTTTATATTCGGTGTTCTTGCACTCACAGGTGCAAGTGTATTAGCTATTACCTTAGAAGACGAGTACTCATCTAGTCGACAATTAGTCCAAGACCAGTTAGTTAGAATATTCTGGGAACGCAAATCAGCTTATCTCTCGCTAGGGATAAGACATAGCTTTGCCAATGCAATTTGGACCTTTTGGGCTTTATTTTTAGCAGACTTAGGAGCAAATACGTTCTGGATAGCAATTATACAGTTTACAAATGCTTTTACACAGTTTATTATCATGCAAAAATATACTGATCGTTTAAAGAGTGAATCAATGATCACTTTAGGCCTTTTACTTTCAGCTGTAGCGTTTTTTAGTTTCACAATCCCCCCTGATTTCTGGGGAATCATTCCTATGCAAATTATATTGGGGATATCTTGGGCTTTCTTGTATGTTGGTACTCTTCGTTATAGCATGGAAAAAACTGAGTATGACAAATCTACGTCAGCAGGAATTCTTGCGAGTACACAAGCTATTTCAGGTATATTTGGATCAGTTATTGCCCTTGTTGTCATCTCAGTAGGTGGGTCGTACATTGATCTCATGTACATTGCAACTATTGCAACAATATTCACCTTAATTGGGTTTGTAGTTAACCGATCTCAAGGAAATTAATGATTACTGATAGGAAAAGTCAAATTGGAACCCTTGGTCGATCATTAGGAATCCTAAGATAGAAGCCAAATTTAACGTACCATCAGGAGTGCATACCTATTCATTACTTCTGTATACTCGGTCAGAACCTTAATTGGGTATCCTACCTGCTTAACTGTAGAAAATAAATCTACTCCTAATGCTTCTGGGGTTGGTCGTGACTGTTTAGGATGGTTAAAATCCCTTAAATAACTTGTACATTCTTCACATATAGAACAGTTATCCACAGGTAGCATAAAGGCTTTTACATAACCTTTTAAGAAAACCTTATTCTCAAGCTTTAACAACTTCATATTTATTGTTTTTAACCATTTATGCCTTTCCTCAGGATCTTCAAATTGCTTTTCAATATGAAATATCACTGATTCTTCATATTCTTGGAAAATTTTTTACAATCTTTTATAGAAGGAGTGTTAGGAGGACAAGATGCATTTTGTCCAAAATCTGGACAGCCAAAGGTACATTTCATTCGTACCCAGTGAGCAACCACAATTTTCTTTGGATCATTCCACTTAAAATCGTCAAATCCCTTCTATCGAAAGATTTCTTCTAAATCTTGCTTGAATGACATATTTGTAAAAACTTCGTTCCAGAGTATAAGTCTTAGGACTTCGGTAAAACCAGAAATTGAAAAGACTGAAGAAAGGAAAAGATTACTGTCTCAAAGGAAAAATAAAATTATTATTCTCGAATGATTAATTATCTGGATTCTTTACCGATATAGTAGTGTTAATAATCCTGCAAATTCTTATAAATTTCAAGGAAGTTCTGGATAGTATGTCAGGAGAACACAAACATACTGACTTTGACTTTCAACAAGTAGAGCAACTCATCAAGGAGGGAAAGCTCGACGAGGCGAAGAGGAGCCTTGCTTTCTTTAAGGAAAAGGAAGACAAATCACTTAGTCATAGAACAAAGGTTACTCTTCTCAAAGGTCAGATCAATAAAGCGAAAGGGAGTTTGGATCAAGCTTTAGTAACCTTCCAGAAGAGTTTAACGATGAGTGAAGAGCTAGGTGATAAACTCCAAATTGCTAAATCGTTAGATGGCATTGCACGAGTTTATTCCAGCAGAGGAATTAAAGATCGTGCATTAGAATATTTTGAGAAAAGCCTGAACCTATTTAAGGAGATTGGTGATGCCCACGATATTGCATGGAGCTTTTGGAATATTGGATCCATTTATTGTAAAGCAGGAGATTTAGTAAAATCCTCAGATTATTTTGAGCTTAGCAAACAGTTTTTTGAAAAAATTGGGGATAATAAAGGGAATGGTCAGGCACTATATTGCTTGAGTGCAATGGCGCATGACAAAGGGGAACTGGATCGCGCTTTGGAGTATCAAAATCAAAGCTTAATTCATTATAAGAAAGTAGGCAACACGATTAAAATTTCTAAATCTTTTATCAAATTAGGGTTTATTTTTATTTCAAAGGGGGACCTTAATCAGGCTCAAGATTATCTTCAACAGAGCCTTGAAATCTCCGAGGGAATTGATGCACATCATAAAGCATGGGCTCTAGTAGGTATAGGTGAAATTTATCGCCTGAAAGGAGAACTAGATCGGGCTTTAAAATGTTTAAAACAGAGTTTAGCTCTACGTGAAGAATTTAGTCAAAATCAGGACATTGCTGAATGCCTATACTATATAGGTAAAATTTTATTACAACAAGGAGAATTGAATCAAGCATGGGAATATCTAGAGAAAAGTTTAGGTCTTCTCGAAGAAAAAAATAATTTCTTATTTATAACAGGCATTCTTCTTGATTTGATATCATTAGTAATTGAACAAGAAGAACACGAACAATCAAATAAGTACTTACATCGTTTAAAATTGATAAATGATCAAGAGAAAAACATGATTATTAACCAACGTTATCGATTAGCACGAGCTTTGATCTTAAGAGATAGTCCTCGGATTAGAGATAAAGCGTTATCTCAAAAAATATTCCAACAAATAACTGAAGAGGAAATTGTAGATCATAGAATTACAGTTGCTGCAATGTATAATCTTTGTGAATCACTATTAGATGAACTCAAAGCCTACGGAGAAAATTCAGTAATGTTAGAAGCAAAATCTTTAGCAAAACAGATAACTTCTCTAGCCCAAAAGCAATTTTCTTCCCTCTTAGCTATCGATGCGTTGATTTTGCAAGCCAAATTGGCTCTGGTAGAGGGAAACCTTAGTGATGCCGAGGAATTCCTTGAACAAGCTAAATTCACCGCTGAAGAAAGAGATTTAGGAAAATATATCATCTCAAAGGTATATGCTGAGAAAAGAAATCTTGACGATCAATATGATGAATGGGAAAATTTAATCAAATCTAACGCATCGTTTAAGAAACGATTAGAACAAGCACAGCTGAAAGATTATCTTTATGAAGCATTAAAATTAGCACGTGTAGGAAAAGACCACAAAATCTGTGAATAAGAAACTAGCATCGCAACATAAAATGTTTAACTTAAAGCTATTCAATTTTTTATGAGACGACTATCTCAGTATCTTGAAAGAACAAGGTGAGACATTGTGAATGATTTAGAAAAAGTAGAAATTATTGTAAATTCTTTTCTGGAGCAATATGGAGCAGCATTTAAGGCTGTAGAAAAAATTATTAATCTATGTCCAGATAATTTATGGACGGAGCTAAAAACTGGACCTGAATTTTATAAGATAATCTACCACATTTTGTTTTTTGCAGATATTTATCTTAGTTCCTCCAAAGAGGAAAGTGACAGTTTTTCTCCAAAATTTAATCACGCAGAAGATTTTCGAGTTTCAAAAGAGAACTTTCACCCCAAAGAGTGGAAAAAACCATTATCGAAGAGTGAGTTACTAGAATATCTCGACGAAGTCAGGATTAAAGCTCAAAAGAAGATTGAGAATCTTTCTATCGAACAGCTGGTTTCAGAGTCAGTTTTTGAGTGGCACGGATCCTCACAATCAAGTTCTTTGATCTATAATCTGAGACATATAATGTTACATATTGGAGCACTGCAAGCGAGGTTACGGATCGATGGAGTTGGTGGGAGATTTTGGGTTAGTCGAAGTTCAATCATCGAATAGTGAAATGAAAATTTTGAAGAAGATGGAATTAGTGAAAGTTAAAGCGAATCCAAAGGCTAATCGACCTATAGATGTGAAGGATGAAGTACTTGAAGCTGAAAAACGGATCCGAAGTTACATCAGAGAGACACCCCTCGAATTTTCACCCAGTTTGAGTAAGGAAGGTGGGTGTTTGGTCTATCTTAAACTGGAGAATCTTCAGCACACAGGATCGTTTAAAGTGCGTGGAGCCTTCAACAAAATACTCTCCATTCCCAAGCAAAAGGAAGTCGTAACTGCTTCTTCTGGTAATCATGGATTAGCTGTTGCATACGCTCTCCATACTCTTGGAGGAACAGGGACAATTTACTTACCTACTACTACAGCTCAAGTCAAAATTGAAAAATTGAAAGATTTTAATGTTAACATTGAGAATTTTGGCTCAGATTGTGTCGAAACAGAAGTGTTTGCAAGAAATACAGTGGATCATTCTGATGAAAAAGAATTTATTTCCCCATATAATGATCCACAAATAATTGGGGGACAAGGTACAATTGCAGTAGAGCTACAACAGCAATTATCAGAAATAGATGTAGTTTTTGTAGCTGTAGGTGGTGGAGGATTAATTTCAGGAATTGCAGGTTATTTAAAAGAATATAATCCAGATATAGAAATCGTTGCCTGTCTTCCTGAAAATTCAGCGGTAATGTATCATTCAATCAAAGCAGGAAAAATACTTGAAATGGACAGTAAATCAACATTGAGTGATGGTACGGCAGGAGGGATTGAACCAGGAGCAATAACCTTTGAACTGTGTCAGCGGCTCGTGGATCACTTTATCCTTGTAACAGAGGAAGAAATTAAAAACGCAATGATATACGTGATCGAAAATCATCATATGATCGTGGAAGGAGCTGCAGGGGTTGCAGTTGCATCTTTTCTGAAAGAAAAGAAATGGTACAAGGATAAGAATGTTGTGTTAGTTATATGCGGTGGAAATATTGGCTTTGATCGATTGAAAGAGCTGATATGTAACCCAGACAACCGCTAAATGGTTTATAATCAACCTGTATAAATCCTTGTGGAAACCTCTCTAGTAATGAAATAATTCCCATTTAGATATCTCAAAGTTACACAATACAATTTTGCATTTATCACTAGAATTAACATCTCAAAATGAGGACAGACTGCTGTAGAAAATATAATTTACAGTTAAAAATTGGTCGTAAAACTTACGTTTTAAGACGTATTAACTTGTCCATCAAAATTTATCATTATTAGCTATTATCAAATTAGTACATCAACGTTTCGTGGCCACACCAGTCCTCGTGTTTATTTCTAACAGTTATTTCCGAGTGGAGAAGGGGAACCCTTTCTTTCGCTTTCTCAAAATGTATGTTGATAACATTACTAGGAATACTTGTAAAGGGAAAAATTCGAATCCTGATATAAGACCTGGTGATCCAGCTGTAAGTTCCATTTCTGTCAAGGTATGTGTAGCATTCGTTTGTTTGCTATAAGAATAGACATGCCATCCAGTTTTCCAATTCTTTTCATCGATAGAGATATAATCCCCACTTTCGGTATATAATTCATGAGAAATGACTAGAAGATCCCCATTTAAAGAATAGTTATTGAATTTCCCAGAATTAAGTTTTGCGTACTCCTCCCAATAACTTTTATTATCTGTTGTTTTAGTTACCACACTAGCTTCTTTAGTAGGAAATTTCACTCCATTCAGCGATATTTGAATTAATGCATTATCATCCAAGGCGATGATTTCATATTCCACGGTCGATCCTTTTTTTACTGTCAATTCGACCTTTGACCCGTTCTCTGCTGTGTGCATACCAGTAATAGTATGGGCACTACCATCTTCATCTGGATCATAGACATTAAATACCTTGGTATAAGTCATTTTCTTTATATCACCTACCTCTACTTTCCATTCAAATTCTGAATCGTTTGTAACAGTCATTGTTGCAGAAACAATTGAGGTATATACTAAAAGTAATATAATGAAGGTGAAAAATATAGTTAATTGTCTATTCACGAGAGATCCTCCTTTCGTTACTTCAATAAGTACTTCTTACAATATATGGAATAAGAGCGAGGAATAATTATTATAAATCTACTGGAGATTTCTTGAGTTGCGAGGTCTCTAGACTTGGGAATTCATTAGTAGGATCTCTTTGTAGCAAATATTTCTAGGTGTAAGAGATTGGAGGTAGATATTCACTTTCCTGTAAGTAACTTCGATCTAAGATAATTCAATCCTTCCATTAGAAGATCTTGATTCAATTCACAGACTTTAAGAGGCCTAATCCACTGTAATTGCTTTGTTTCCCATTCTTCATTTCCAATGATCTTATCCTCTGATGATAAAACATTACTTAGTGTCTCAACTTCCACAATCAAGCATGTACCCAACTTAGACGCTTCCCGAACCATTGCCACTAAACAGAATGACTCCTGATGTACCTCAATTGATATTTCCTCTCTTAGCTCCCGCATACATGCTTCTAATATTGAATGTGCGCTATCTCTTTTTTCGAATATTCCTCCAGGTATTGCCAAGTAACCTGGTTTATATTCAGATGTGTGGGCTCTTTCCCCAATCAGAAAGTAAGAATGTGAAGGATCTGTTATGATTGTTTGAAATCCTAAACTACCATATTTTGGAACCCTAAGATTTTCCATTAAGTGAACTTGAATGCTTGAGAATCGAATGGTTTGGGTATAAAGGGTGAGAAAATCTTTCTCTAGATTGAAATTGTCTAAAACTAAAATTTCTCCATCATATAAATGAGGATACTGTTTACACAGTGAGTTCCATAGAATCTTTCGTCGTTCCTCAAATGATGGGGAAAAATCAAAGGTTGAGTTTGGATCAAAAACCCAAGTAACCGATGAAAGCGGAATCCGACCCTCCCACAAGATTTCTTCGATATCACCCATAAGTATCAGTCATCTACACACCAGTTTAAGGAGATAAGGGAAGAATTCCCTGAATTAGGGTTTTTTCTTATGTTGTTATTCTAAAGCGGATACAATGGTTGCAGTAATCTAATATATCTTAAAAGCTATCATTTTCAATAATTCATTCTCCATTGATGAAAAGAGGCCTCAAGTTGAACAAGAAAACAAAAGTGCTCATCAGTCTTCTCGTTTTGCAGATTCTGCAGATAAATACGGGTGCTAATACGGGCGATAATGCTTCTATTGTCAAATTCTCTGAAAATAGATTATTATCAAGTAGTGATTTCCCTTATACCCATCATGTGGAGCCAACAATTGCTATTAGTGGTAATGGGACAATATTCACTGGGTGGAAAGAGGCTTACACCCACAATGGAGGAGGAGTTAGAGTAAGTTTCTCCAAGTCAGTTGATAATGGACTTTCTTGGTCTGATCCATTTAATATGCCTAATTTTATTTCAGATACTGGTCAATCTGACCCATGGTTAGTATGGTACGAAGAAACTGAAAGTTTGTATTATGCGTATCTGGAATTTTCACTAAATTCTCCCCTTGGGGAAGGCCTTTCGCAAATAACTGTCGCAAAAAGTAGTGATTATGGTGAAACATGGACTTTATCAACGGCAACCTATGGAGATGGATTTGCAGATAAGGAAACCATAACGGTTAGTAATGATGGAATACTTTATGTAGCATATGATGATATTAATATGACGTCTGGAGCAACTTATGTCCGGTTAACTCGTTCCGATGATGGTGGAAGTTCATTTGAAGAAATCAAATTAATAACCGATTCTGTAACATATCCCGTAGATCATCTTGCTCCTTATGTTACAACTGATAGTAATAACAGTGTATTTATTGCTTGGCTATGGTTCACGGATGCTATTTGGGGAGATATTTATGTGACTTCCTCAATGAATCAAGGGCTGAATTTCAAATCCCCAGTTGATATCAACCAAAACGATGAAAACAGCACATTTGAAACCTCTCCTGATGGAAGACCAACAAAAGGCTCGATTCCTGTTATTCATTTTGATCAGAATGATAGATTATATATCCTTTGGGCTGAAAAATTCGAAGTCGATGGTTTATGGGATATTTATTTGCGTTTTTCAGATGATTTTGGATTATCCTGGAGTCAACGCTATCAAGTGAACCCTGATACAACTGGGAACCAATGGGAACCAGATATGGATATTGATTCTCAAGGAATATTACATATCACTTATTATGATGATGAAGGAGGTACATCTTTTAAACCGTTCTACAGGCAAGTAGAGTTCCCTCAGATAGGAGAACCCATATTCAATCCTCCAATTGATATTTCAAATGGAGTAAGTACTGCAAATGTGTTCACTAGACCAGTTGATTATTTCACAATCCGAGTAGACTCATATGATACTCCTCATGTTGTCTGGTCAGATGGAAGAAATAGTGAGATGGATATTTATTATGCACATGGCGTGAAATCTACAGAAACAGAACCTACAACACTGAGTACGACATTAAACATAACTGCTCGTAACACTTCTAGTGGGATGAGTATGCTTACACCATTGGCAATTGTACTGCTGATTAAAAATAGGAAAAAACGCAAGAGTTTTGAGAAATAACCCTTATTTCTTTCCTATAACGAATAATTGAGATGCAGGAGCTGAACCATATTGCTTGATGCGTGTTTTGATCTTTTCTCCCTCTAATAACAATTTCTTGATTAGGAATCTATTCTCTAAAATGCCGTCATCAAGGCCCTTCTGCAGTTTTTCCAGATTTTTGTTAACCTCTTTTAATGCAAAGTTAATAATGTTGGGATTTTTTGGATTATCACATTTAAATTTGTCATCACACGTAATACACTTGACATAATGAGTAGATTCAAGAATAATTCGATTTTTAAGATTTAATCGTCCTATAAATTGGAGAATTTCTTGTTTTGTCAAAGTTCTGTTATGAGAAATACCAAACAAGGAATCAACCTTCGCACCCCAGTGATGGCTTAAAATATCTGATTTCTGAGCATCAGTTTGAACCCCATCACGATACATTTCTTGAAGTAATAGGTACCCATTCGGTTTTAACACGCGATTCATTTCAATTAGCACTTTTTCAATAGAGGCTAAATGATGTAATGAATGGGACATACATACAGTGTCAAATGTCGAATCATTGAAATAAAGTAATTCAGCGTTCATTTCAATAAATTCAACATGATAATTAGTGAAACGATCGTCATTCCATTCCTTCTTTGAAATATCTATTCCTATAAAGAAATCATAATCCAACAGCAGGTCTATCAAAGTACGAATGAAACCACCACCTTGGGTTGCAACATCAAGTACCTTTCCACCTGAAATTGATTCTAAATGGTTTTTAATATCTAAGGCTCCCGAATTTGCCAAATCTTTTGGTAAGTATTCCACTATGGAAAACTCCAACGACTATGAGTTGATACGAAGCTCTTTGAGAAATTAAGATCTTAAAATCTCTACTATGGTGGCAAAAGAAAAAAAAGATGAATCCTTCCAAATTATACTAGCTTCGTTGGAGGATTTTCACTAATTCACAAATAAATCCTTTTTTGAGTTAACATAGGCAATGACGATTCCTCCAATAATAACTGCCATAACAAGACTCATCATCAACATACCTTGGACTGCTGCTCTTGTTGCTGCTTTATCTATCCTAAATCCATAAGGAACAAAGGTATTATCAATTGTCATTTGGACAATCGTATCTAACATAAAAAACGCCATGAATACTACTCCTAGGATGTTTATGCAATATAAAATAATAGCGGCATATCCACTCCATGTCTTCATATTCCAAAGTCCGTACACAACAAAAATTTGGAAAAGCACAATAGATAAGCTATAGACTCCTAAAATAGGTGCTAAACTTAGGTTTGCTATTCCATCAGCGGTATTAACTAAGATTCCTAATGCTATTAGGACCGTCAATATGGTTACACCTGTGGGTCTCCCAGTTTGATGACTAGGACGAGTCGCTGGCTGATAAGTCGTGGTTTGATATGGGGATTTAGTTAATTCTTCCATGGTAGGTATCTTTTCATTGCAACTAGGACAAATTTGAACAAAATCTCATTTATTACCCTCATTATGTTGTTTTTGAAAAAAAGAGTTTAATTTGCGATTAGTTGCTTTATTTGAGTCTTTTGCGAGTCTCTTGGTTTCTTATATAGTATTTATACTCTTTTTAAAGAAACTTCTAACAATTTCCAAATGTTCTATTGCCAGCAACCAAATTTAATAAACGAAAAGTGTTGAATATCCAATGAGTAGAATTGACAAAGGAAGAAATTCAGGAAGACAGAGAATGGAAGATATTGGGTTTCACCGATGAAATAAAAAACTTAGTCAACTTGAAATTAATGGAAGATTGCTATAGCTACTGGTTCCGATATAGAAGCATACCTTGGTATAAAAAACGAAGAATTAAAGGAGTAGACCCAAAGTATTTAATCGAAGAAGCCCTTAAAACTTTACAATTAGAAGTAAACGTGCGTAGAGAAAAGCAAAACAATTATAATTCCTATTATTGGTTGGTTGAACCTCGACCAAATAGTTCGGATAGAAAATTAGAGAAGTAAAATTATTCTATCCAGGTAAATTTCGGAGGACTTTCTGTACCAAATCGAAAAAAATCCTTGGAATTATCTTCCCCCCAAATTTAGCAGATGCTTCATAAAATGCAGATCCTTGGGCTCTTGCATACCGCCTACCATCTTTCTCTGGTACAGTCCTTCGTCCAGCTAGATCAATTTTATTTCCAATGACTGAGATTATTTTATCTTCCCCCGCAACTCCCCGGTACTCCTTCAACCAACGATCTAGGTCTTTTAATGTCTCCGGACGGGTAATATCATAGACTGCAATACACCCTAAAGAGCCTTCAAAATATGTCTTGCGTAAGCTGCCAAATTTTTCTTCTCCTGCGGTATCCATCAGCACTATTCTGATTGGTTTAGCATCAACGATGACCCCTCGCTTGACAGTAATATCTACTCCAAGTGTAGGTAAATAGTCCTCAGAAAAAGTATTTTCCGTATATCTACGGATTAGAGAAGTCTTCCCAACTGAATAAGTGCCTACTGAATTAAGTTTGATGATTATTTCATTTGACAAGATTGACTTCGCCATCCAGTTACTAGTAATTTCAGTTAAAAGCAATTCGAAAAAAACTATTCTACATCAACCCAATTCATCTTGGAATTCACAATAATTAAGGGCTACAAAATGGCTATCGGAGGATTTACTACACTATCTATATAAAATGTGTACTTTCTTTTTCTAAAAAGTCGAAAAACAGTTACAATATAGTGTAATTTATGTGAAATTTGTATTTACAGACAAGAATTTGTGAAGTGAGGTCACTCAT
>JAEOTQ010000031.1 GCA_016839785.1 Candidatus Hodarchaeota archaeon
AATCTCATACTACTAAGCATATGACTGAGTTTTGGCAAGTTGAGAATGAAATTGCCTTTGCGACAGACAAAGAGATCATGCAAGTGCAAGAAGATTTTATTGCATTTCTTTTCACTACAGTTGCTCGTGAAGGGAAAGATCAGCTTATTCAACTGGATAGAAAACTCTCCGTTCCAAAAACTCCATTTAAGAAAATTCCTTTTGAAGAAGCAAAACGACTGATCCTGGATTTAGGAATTGAAGAAGACCCTGAAGAAGATTTTGGAGCAACAGGTGAATCGGCTCTTTCAAAATCACTTAATAAGCCATTTTTTATTACGGAATTTCCTGTGCACTTAAGGGGGATGTATTATGCAGCCGACCCCACAAATCCCGAGCTCACACGTTCGTTGGACTTAATGGCTCCAGAAGGTTTTGGGGAACTTTCCAGTGGAGGACAGAGGGTAGCGGATTACTCAGTCCTAGAGAAAAGAATAACTGAACAGGGCTTTGAACTTTCAAATTTTGAATGGTACCTTCGGATGTTTAGATTTGGTATGCCTCCGCATGCAGGATTTGGTTTGGGTTTTGAACGATTAGTGAGATGGATTGCAAACTTATCTCATGTAAGAGAAGCTAGTATGTTTCCGCGCACTCCAGACATTTATAGTCCCTAGAATCATACTGCAACCCTCATGTTTTGTATCAGTTTTCGGTGCAGTCTGAATATGAAGAGAGGGGCAAATAACAATAAGAAATTGTTTGGCTTTCGAGTCCTCCGAAACATAAGAAATGCCGAGAGTAGACGCTTTTCATAAGGAGAGGCATTTCGAGCATAGCGATTACAGAGTGTGATAAGAGAAGTATTTGGATAATTTAAGACGTTCTTCCATGTAAAAAGGCTCCATTTTACGGCCTCCATTGCATATTGCGACATTGACCTTGTGATAAGACTAAAACTAATAGCCCCCAAGCTAAGGAGAAAATTCATAACAAATGACCTAAGAATATCAGAAAATTGGATTCTATAATTTATCATGCTTTTATCAAATACGTCCTCTCCCCAGATGATGGAATATCGTTGTTTCAGTGAAATCCATACCGAAGTCTTAGGAGCAAAAAGATAAGCCATCACGGGATTAACACCGAATACGTTAGTGAAATTTTCGCTTGTTAAATCCGAATAACGACAAAAGAACAAATTAATGAACATTCCTGTTGCTCTTTGTAATCCTTTTCTAAACAAATCAACAAAAGAATCTTTTTTTGGTAAATAAAGAGCTTCGATTGTTATTAATTCACGATAAATTTTATGAAAGAGAGAAACGGAACAACTATCCTTGATTACAACTAATAGGTCAACATCTGTTGAATTTGTGGAAGTATTTTCATTTTCCACCATGGATCCAAAAAGAACTATTGAAATTACTTCAGAACTATAATTTCTTACTAAGTAAGTCTTCACAGCAAGTAGATATTCCTTATTTCGCATTATTTTACCCAAAATCTCTCTGATTTGTATTAGATCCCCTTCACTACAAAAATTCCTCAAAAGATTCTTAAATAGTCTAGCAAGCTAAGTAATGGTGATTTATCTTGATTAATTTTGAGAGTATTAAGATTCAATGGCTAGGGCACGCTGGATTCCTCCTAACAAATTCAGCCAATCAAAAAGTCTGTATTGATCCTTTCCAAGTTGAAGGATCATCTTATGACCCTGTTGATATTATCATTAGTACACATGAACACAGTGATCATTGTAGTATTGAAGATATAAACAAATTCATTTCTCCAGAGACAGAAGTGATAGGTATTTCAATGGCTAAGGACCAATTATCTACACTTGATTGTAAAGAAATTCATTATGTTAAACCAGGAGATAACATTAAAATTAAGGGAATAGAGTTTAATATTGTCCCAGCATACAATCTTAATAAATTTCGATCCGAAGGAGTCCCTTTTCATCCGAAAGAGGATGAAAAAATAGGTGTAGTGATCCATTTAGATGGAAATAAAGTTTATCATGCAGGAGACACCGATAATATTCCTGAAATGAATAATATCAAGCCAGATGTAGCACTTCTACCAGTAAGTGGTACTTATGTAATGACTGTCCCTGAAGCCTTAGAGGCTACTAAGATTTTACAACCCAAATTGGTGGTTCCCATGCATTTCGGAGCTATCGTTGGAGATCAATCTATGGCTAAAGAATTTAAAGAATCGGCCAATGTAAAAGTAGAAATTCCCACTAAAAGCTGAAAATACCATTTATTCATTTCAATACCCCCAACAGTCGATATCAATTCACTAAATCCACCTCTGGGAAATATAGATCATATCTGTACCTTTTTTATTTGATCTCCCAAGGTAGTGAATTTATGAGTTTCTGAGAATCGGAACTAGAAGAAGCAAAAGAAGCAAATTCATTGTTAGGAGATAATTTAAGGATAGAACATTCTAGTCTTAGCAAATAAATCCTTTTCAAGAAGAGGAAAAACAGGGATACCTACCTTAATGGTGGTGGATATTGTCTCCTATCGCTTACTAGAAGATATTGCAATTGCTGATGCATGTTTTGATCTATTCGGCAATTCTCTAGAAGAATTATTTAATGCTGGATTCCTCGCATTAATGGAAACTAGTGTAGAAATACACACCATTAAGGAAATACTTGAAAAGAGTCTTACACTCGAACACCAAAACCTAGAGCAATTATTATTTCTGTTTCTTGAGGAATTAATTTATCTTAAGGATGCAGAATTACTAATTTTCAAGAAGTGTAAGCTTTCAATAGTACAAAATTCAGAAACCTCTTCATACACTCTTTCTGCTAAATTGATAGGTCAGGAGTTCAATGAGGACGTAAGTACAATAACAGATGTAAAAGCAGTAACGTACTACCAATTCTTTGTGAAACAAAATAAAGGAAGATGGGAAGCTCGGGTTACATTTGATTTATAATAATTTTATAGAAAAATGGGTGCTAAAATGTCACTAAGAGATCACGCAGTTAAAATAGATGATTATACTCATGAAATTCCAGTAAAATCAGATTTAGGGATGAACGCTCCAGTTAAAATTTATGGGAATCCTTCAATATATAAGATGTTAGACAAAGGAGTTTTTCAACAGATAATTAATGTTAGTAAACTACCAGGATTAGTTGGTCATGCCATGACGATGCCAGATGCCCATTGGGGGTACGGGTTTCCTATTGGGGGTGTTGCAGCATTTGATGTGAATGAAGGAGTTGTTAGTCCAGGGGGAATCGGATTTGACATCAATTGTGGGATGCGTTTAATTACTACTAATCTGACTGTATCAGAAGTTAAACCAAAAATACGTGAGTTAATCAATACCCTCTATGACCTCATTCCAGCAGGGGTTGGAAAAAAGGGGTCAGTCAATCTCTCTATGCAAGAATTCCGTGACGTTGCTGAGAATGGGACTAAATGGTGTATTGAAAATGGGTATGGTTGGGAGGCGGACTTAGAGAGGCAAGAAAATAACGGTTGTCTTACCGCTGCAGATTTTAGCGTAATTAGTGATAAAGCAAAATCTAGAGGTATTAAACAGCTGGGTACTCTTGGGTCAGGTAATCATTACTGCGAGGTTCAAACAGTTAATCAAATATTCAATTCAGAGACAGCGAAAATAATGGGAGTTACAGATAAAGACCAGGCAGTAGTTATGGTCCATTGTGGATCAAGAGGTTTTGGTCATCAAATTGCCTCGGACTACCTTCGAGAGTTTCTTGACAAAATGGAAAGAAAGTGGCATATTCCGATCTATGAAAAAGAATTGTCAGCTGCTCCGATCAATAGTCCTGAGGGTCAGAATTATTTGAAAGCTATGTCTGCTGCTGCTAATTTCGGATTTGCAAATCGCCAAGTGATTATGTCACATGTAAGAAAGGGGTTTGAAAGAGTCTTTGGTAGAACTGCCGAAGAGATGGAAATGAATCTTGTCTATGATGTTGCACACAATATTGCAAAACA
>JAEOTQ010000190.1 GCA_016839785.1 Candidatus Hodarchaeota archaeon
ATTGATCTCCCAATAACTGAGAAGACATATCGGGAACCGTTAACGATGTACGGAGTGGGAAAGGTATGTACAGAAGTTTTGGGAACGTTTTACAATCGTCGCAAAAATGTTAATTTCGTAACTCTCCGGTTTCCTGCTCTAGTAGGGCCAGGAAGAACGGGTGCAGGAATGACAATTTATGCTAATAATATTGTACAGTATCCAGCTCAAGGATTGAAAGCGGTCTGTAATGTAGAACCTGAAATCACCATTCCTATATTATATATCAAAGATGCAACAGTTCTGTTGGGAAGCTTACTTAAGCAAGAAAACATTAACGAACAGGTATACAATCTTGATGGGTTTTGGGTATCAGCCCAAGAATTAGCTCATTTAGTCCAAAAAGAAATTCCTAATGCAGTTATCGAATATGAACCAGATACCGAATTATCCTTTTTGCTTAAATTCTTGTCTATGATGGAGGGAGACGACTCATTAGTTCGCAAAGATTTAGACTTTAAACCTCAATTTAATCCTGAACAACTTGTTAAAGATTTTATTTCCGAAGTTCAGAAAAATCCTCACTATCATGTTTAGAAGAACACTGGTGAAAGAAGTGGATGTTTCCACAATAAAGAAAATTGGTATAATAGGTGCGGGGGTTATGGGTCCTTCGATTGCAGAACTCTTCGCGATTTTTGGAGCCTCTTATGATTTTTCTATTGTGCTTTTTGATATTTCTTCTACTCAATTAGAGAAGGCTAAATCTCGTATGGATGTTGATTTCACTAAAGTTAGTAGTACTGGATTATTCAATACTTCTGACCTCGAGGTGGCTCGTAATCGAATCCAACTAGAGAATGATATTAACTCTCTAGCAGATTCAAACCTAATCATAGAAGCAGTTCCAGAAAAACTTGAATTAAAACTTGAAGTTTTCAACCAATTAGATAAGCTCACACCTCCTTCAACTATCCTAGCTACCAATTCATCTGGACTGAGTATTACACAGATTGCGAATGCTACAAATCGCCCTCAATTATGTATTGGAACACATTTTATGAATCCTCCTCTTCTCATGCCCCTCGTTGAAGTAGTCAAAGGAGAACAAACATCGGATCAGACTGTACAATCAATAATAGAGCTGCTAACCACTGTGAATAAGCGTCCAGTCTTGGTAAAGAAGGACATTCCTGGATATGTACATAATAGATTACAAGCAGCATTATTTAGGGAAGTTATGCACTTAGTAGACGAAGAAGTAATGGAAGTACAGGATTTAGAAACAACAGTGAAATATGGATTGGGTTTACGCTTACCTGTAATGAAAGTGTTTGAGATGGTCGATCTGATGGGATTAGACACTATTCAAAACGTTCTTACTTATATATATCCTACTTTAGATCGTTCAACTAAACCTCCTGCATTTCTAGAGCAAATGATAAAGTCTGGAGAGCTTGGTACAAAAAGTGGAAAAGGATTTCATGATTATACTCGAAAGGACATACAAGATTCCATGCGACAAAAAGAAGCTGCTACCTTTCAACTCCTATTGATGATGCAACAATATGAATGAACAGAAGTATGGTTTATTATATCTTGCACCACTAAAACTGTTCAAATAATTGAAATATGGCATAACTCAACTTCTGAGCCTTTTTTCAATATGACCATCCAAATGTTATTGAAAAGTTAATAAATTGGTGTGGATTGACTAACAATAGTACAATTAAATAGTATTATGTTATTCATTGTTTTATTATTAAACTAATCAAAAGTGGAGTTATTTATGGGAGAAAGAAATTTACTTCGATTGGGAGAGATTATAGCCCTATTAACCATATTTTTTGTCCATAATATTACTATGTTGCCAGCGAGTACTAATAATGTTATGTGGTCTAGTGATTTCCGGCCTCAGGGAGGATACTTGGATGAAATAATGATCAAAGTATATAGTAATTTCTCTCAAGCGATCGAAGCACTTCAGAAGGGCGAAATAGATGCTTATGATTACGAGGTGTTTCCTGAATATGAACTTGATCTTCGTCATAATCCAAACATCAGTGTGAGCTATAGTCCAAGTGCAAGCTACAGGACGTTTATTTTGAATTGCGAACGATTTCCCACCAATATCACCGCGTTTCGTCGTGCAATGGCTTTTGGTATGGATAAATACAAGGCTACAGAGGAGATTATGGGAGATCTGGGAACACCATTAGATAGTTATATTCCTCCAGCTCTAACGGAATGGGAAGTCGAGAGTGTTTTAGAAACCCGCTTCTATGATGCGGATTTCATTTCTGGGAATGCATCTCTGGAGGCTGCTGGATTCAAAGACTTGGATGACGATGGTTGGCGTGAATACGATGCAAACAGTAATGGTGAGTGGGATGCCGACGTAGATTTGGACGATAATGATCCACTTCTTGTAATCAATATCATGGCGTCAACTGGATTGGACATCGCTATTATTACCTCTGAAGTACTTCGTGATGGTTTAGCAAAAATGGGTATCCGTTCTAGGGTTGAGGAGGTAGATTGGTCAGGACCTTATTGGCCAAAGGTTTTTGCTGGTGATTATTGGGTCGCATGTTATGAACTCACATTTAAACCTACGTTTTTACCCCCTAAAGCCCTATATACCGACTATCATTCTGATGGAGAGTGGAATCCAGTTCTTCATCGTTTCTATAACACTACTATCGATTCTGTTCTTGATAAGATGCTAGCAGCAACCGCTGTTACTGATATAAAGAAATACTCCCGTGAAGCTGCACAACTACTGGCTTATGAACAGCCTGAAATTCCCATCTATAGTCCTTTAACCATTAATGCTTACCGTAATGATAAATTTGAGGGTTTTCTAGAGTTCGCGGGAAGGGGTACCGCTAGTACAGCCAACCCTTACGTAGCAACGAAAGTTCACCTAAAGGAATCCAAAGGGGGTCTTTACGGTGGAATGCTTACTTATTCTGCAATGGATGATATTTCGAACAGAAATCCTTTTAGATTCCCAGATCTTATTGGTGTCAGGGCCTTCATTGAAAACTCTATCTACGGAGGCCTTTGGCAACCAGATCCAACCACGTGGGATCCAATCCCAAATTTGGCTTGGAACTGGGAGACCGAACCAACAACGGTTCAAGTTGTTGCTGGTATTCAAGCTGGTCAAAAGTTTACCTTTTACTTATACAAAAATGCTACTTGGCATGATGGTCAACCTGTTACCTCAAAAGATGTCAAGTTTTCCTTTGAACTTCCCCGGAATTATTATTATCCTGATGTTTTTTTTGTTCCTGTAGATATTAATGATATTTATCGTATTGATACCCCTGATAATTATACAGTTGAACTCTATGTCAATAGAACTGATATCTTTGCGTGGATCGATATTACTAGTTATTCACGGATTCTCCCGTGGCATATTTGGAAGGATGTGGAAAATCTTACGGCCTTTGAACCCACTGAAGCACAAGTAATAGGTTTTGGCCCTTACAAGTGGAATGAACGTGTACCAGGCCAATATGTCAGCCTATTGCGCCACGAGAACTGGCATTTTTCTATATGTGATGAAGCTGGACCATCAACAACTTCTTCACAAGAGAGTACTACTTCCAAAGATTCATATGGATTTGAATTTATTTCAATATTTACTATAGTAGGAATTGCTCTCATTTATATCAATCGAAGAAGAAAATGGTGGAATAAATCTTAAACTGATATATGGAACACAGGAACTCCAATAAGGATTCATTGCTAATGCTAACGCAAGAACAAGGAATATTGGTATTATTGTTATTACCTGTTATTATCATCCCTAATATATCGTGCATACTTGGAGGTAGTAAAACCTACGAAAGTTTTCATCAAGAAGTAAAATTCATTCCCCAACAACCTGAAATATTCCAAGATATTTCCTTAGTAAATCCTGATTCTGGAACCGCTTTTTCTCATTTAATTGGACAACCTGGTTCGATTCATTCAGTTGTTTTTTCGCCAGATGAGAGGATAGTGGCCTCTGGGAGTACTGATGGCAATATCAAGCTGTGGGATGTGATTACAGGAGATGAGTTACCACTCGACTTGACAGGACATAGAAAAACAGTGAATTCGCTTGCTTTCTCCCCTGACGGGACAATTCTAGCTTCAGGGAGTGGTGATTCCTACATTTGTCTCTGGGATGTATCAACTGGAAAATTGATCCAAAATCTCTCTGGCCATACAAAAGCTGTATATTCCGTTGTATTTTCTCCAGATGGGACTACCCTCATCTCAGGGAGTTTAGATACTACCATTAAGCTGTGGAATGTTACTAGTGGAGAAGAATGGCCATTTTTGTTAGAACACCCCACTCCCGTCTTTTCAGTTGCTGTTTCACCAAACAGGGAAATTCTTGCCTCGGGTGGTGGAGATGGAACTATTTACCTCTGGAATTCCACAAGTGGAAAAAGGCTACTAGACTTGACTGAGTCAACAGATGATGTAGTATCAGTTGTCTTCTCACCTGATGGAACTCTCCTCGCTTCGGGAAGTGCTGTAGGAACCATTACACTTTGGGACATAACTACTGAAGGAACGCGCCCATCAGTTCTAACAGAATCTGAAGGACAATTATTTTCACTTGCTTTCTCGCCAATTAGAAAAATTATCGCTTCAAGCTCAGAAAATGGTGTTATTCACCTAAGGAATGCAACTTTTGGTGGAGGAGAATTATTATTAGATCTAATAGAACAGGGAGGGGCTGTGTTTTCAGTTACTTTTTCACCTGATGGGACAATCCTCGCCTCGGGAGGTGCTGATGGTGTCATTAGACTATGGAACGTGGTTTTTGAGGAAGAAATCCAGACTCTCTTAGGACATGAAGAGGGTGTGATGTCAGTCGATTTTTCCCTTAACGGAACGCTTGCTTCCGGTAGTGCGGACAATACAATCAAGCTTTGGAATGTGAGTACTGGACGAGTGACTCAAAACTTGACTGGACATACTGATGATGTCTTAACAGTCACTTTCTCACCGAATGGAACCCTCCTCGCCTCAGGAAGTGCAGATAACACAATCAGACTTTGGAATATGAAGACTAGAAATGTGAGTCAAGTCACACCAGGGCATCTAGAAGATGTTTTATCAGTCTCTTTTTCTCCAAATAATACAATCTTAGCCTCAGGATGTGCTGATGGCACCATTAAACTTTGGAATATTAATACTAGAACTTGGAAAGACCTTCTGGGGTATGGTTCTTCAGTAGAGTCAGTCGTATTTTCTCCAAATGGATCACTCCTTGCATCAGGTAGTAGTGCTGATACCAATATTACACTTTGGAATCTCGATTCTGGCACCTCGAAAGAGCTCTCAGGACATATTTCTCCCGTAAAGTCAGTTGCTTTTTCTCCAAATGGGTCATTACTTGCTTCAGGTGGCGTAGATGGTTCATTAAAACTTTGGAGTATTGACAAAGGAGAAGCTATGTGGCGTGATCTTACAGGCCATGAAACAAGTGTTAGGTCTGTTACATTTTCTCCAAATGGGTCACTTCTTGCTTCTGCAGCTGCAGATGGGACTATAAAGCTCTGGAACGCGACAACAGCAGCTTTAATTCAGATTTTGATCGGGAAATCTGATGGTATCCGATCAATCGCCTTTTCCCCTGATGGAAGACTCCTAGCCTCAGGGAATACCAATCGTACTATTCAACTTTGGCCTGTTGTTTCGATGCAGTTTGATACTGATATAGACGGAATGTTGGATACTTGGGAACTTCAATATGGATTAAATCCAGTTATTTTTATCGACAAGTTCGATGACAATGATAATGATGGACTGATCAATAGTCTGGAGTTTTTTCTAGAAACTGATCCTCTTAACAGTGACTCTGATGATGATGGTTTGCCAGATAACTGGGAATATTTGGGAGGTTTAGCTCCTACAGTTACTAATCCTAATGATGATAACGATATGGATGGTTTACCAGCATATTATGAGTACCAGATGGGTTTGAATCCCCGGATAAATGATGCTGCTTTTGATAAAGACAACGATAGTTTAACCAACCTGCAAGAGTATCAGTTTGGAAGTTGGGCCAATCAGACTGATAGTGATCTGGATGGTATGCCTGACTGGTGGGAATTCAAATATACTGATGCTTTTTATAGCTTTAACCCTAGGAACGGTTCTGATGCCATAGATGATCCAGATATCGATTGGGTGAGTAATCTCGATGAATTTAAAGGACGAAGTAATCCCCGAGATTTCTGGAGTGTCCCTCTTTTTACCTTCAGTGCTTTCCTCGCCATCAGAATAATGATTCTTCTCATTATAGCAGTTTTAGGTATTCTTCTCATTATAAATTCTAGAAGAAAGACTCAGAAAGCGTTAATAACCCACTTTAAGGCACCTGATTATCCAACAGCCTTGAAAATACGTAAATCCAAGTACAAAGATTATACTGCTTTTCTTCAAGCAGGAGAAGATGCTAAAAAGTTGAAAAGACTAGGTAATTCAGTATATTTTCAAGGAAAATTTAGTGAAGCCTTCAATCACTATGATCAGGCCCTGACTATTTTTGAACGCCTTGATAATCTCTCATTAATTGCTGAAACCATATTTAAGATAGTATGGGTACAAAAAGAAAACCAGACTTTAACTGCTAAAAGCTCCGTCCTAGATCGATTCCCAAAGCAACCTTTTAGTAATTCTATTGCTAATGTATTTAATCAGATGGTTCAAGCCCTGATCGCTGAAACAGAAAAGAGATGGGAAGCTGCAGAGAAATTATGGACAGCTGCTCTTCAAACGGAAGGATTAGGAGTAGAATATCAGTTACTTTGTGAGGGAGCTTTAGTGAGATCTGAATTCAGGAATTGGCTTATTAATCCAGTAGATCCTATTAAAGAAAGAATGAAATCTCGGTTAATGGAGTGGCAAAAGGCTTCGGAAAACCACCAATTCTTTGATATGATGTGTGAGGCCTATTTACTCCATGCAAGAATTGCCATTGCTTCTTTTCAATTTGAAGAAGTTGAAGAGTGGTTATCGCTCTGTTCAACAACAGCTGCAACAGCAGGATTAACTATTTATCTGAATAAAGTTGATTCTGAGTTCGAGGCGTTTCTGCAACATAAACAAAGAGTGTTTCACCTTTTAAAAGAAGAAAAAACACTTTCACAAGAGGAACAAATAAAAATTATACAGAGTTATTTACGTAAGGTTCAACAGATAGTTAAGGATGAAGAGAATGAATCTTAAAAAAATTGGTTGATAGTTTTTTTTTAATCAGTTCTTAAAAATATATTCATTGCTCTTTGCAAGGCTTTGCTGAATTCGTGCTCCATTGGAAAAATCTTCGTTTTGTGAGCCATCTCATAAGCTATATTGCAAGAACAGGAAATGGATCCAACGTATTTCATCCCCTCCTTTTGTAATTCTCCCGCCCAATTTTCGAGATCAACATTCATCTCTACTTCTGGAACTTGGTTAAATAGGACATAAACCTCCCAACTGCTTATCGGTTTGGCTCTCTTGTAAAGAATCTCAAGCATTATTTTGGTGCCATTTACTTCGTAAGAGTCTGGACGGAGTAATAGAATCGCTTTATTTGACAAAGCAATCAGATTTACTACGATTAAGTGCCATCCTGGAGGTGTATCGAAAATAATATAGTCGTAGTTCTTTTCGAGGGCGTTAAAGTCTGCTATCATCTGTTTTAGTATAGAGAGAAACCATTCTTGATCAGAGCTCATGACTTTCTCATTTGGATCGAATTTATTATTTGTAAAAACCACATCTAAATTTGGTTTAACTGCATGTTCAATAATACTATCAAAATTGACAGATTCATTGAGATAATCATTGAAATAAGCGTTAGGTTCGCGATCAAAGATATCGAAAAAAGATGGCATCATAAAATCATTTTCTATAAGCAATACCCGATTTTTAAGTGACAATAAAAACGCTATATTGACCGCTA
The DNA here is from genome assembly GCA_016839785.1 of Candidatus Hodarchaeota archaeon. Classification (GTDB taxonomy): domain Archaea; phylum Asgardarchaeota; class Heimdallarchaeia; order Hodarchaeales; family Hodarchaeaceae; genus Hodarchaeum. The sequence continues at coordinate 7,943 of JAEOTQ010000190.1, forward strand.
CAGTGGTTTTCCCCGTTCCTCCCTTATAACTGTGAACCAGTATTTTTTCCATAATAGAAATCCACCCTCTCATCATTAATGTGCATAATAATAAATTTTCCCTTGTGACTCTCTGAAATCGAGGAGTGCATCTCTCATGAATTTTTCAATATGTTCACGGATAATATCTGGATCTATTTTCAGGTATTCCATCAGATCCTCTATTGTCACTCCTGGTACCTTTTGTAATTGTAACTCGATTAAAGCAACAGCAGTATCATTTTCCTCTTGAGAAAGAGTTTGTCGCATGCTCCAGTTCTTCAAACTCCATTCTTTTTTTAAAGTTGTCAAAAACTCACTTATAGCTCGCTTGATGAAGTCATCAGTACTTGTTATTGCGTAACGTACTTTAATATGGGGACTAGAGATTATCTTATGGATTTCATTGTACAAATCTTCGTCGATTTCTAATGTCATTCCATGATAGACTTTATTGACACAGAAACGTAGCACCTCGGCTTTATTCTTCAGTTTAAATTCTTCTTGAATGCTTTGAAACTTTTCCGTATCCTCTATATCGAGATCCACCCGAATTGGAAACTTTCGTTGTTTTTCATGATTACTAGACAACATGCACACCAAGGTTTTGTATTTAGAACATATTTTCCATTAATTTCGTAAAATAATATATGTTATTATTACACAACATGTCCATGGTAAAACTTATAAGTATCATTGTTTTACAATATTTACCATTAAGATGTAATGGTTTCTTATATCTTAATGAACAAAGAAAAGACATGGAGGCAAATAGAAAAATGAGGAAAAAATTATCTGTTCTGGTTCTATCTGTTTTCATTTTAATGCTATTGCCAGCAATATCAGGAAGTGCAAAAAAACCTCTTATAGGTACAATGAGCTTGGAATATAATCTGCTTTGGCCTGGATACCAAGCTGATATACCTGATTGGATAGGAACTATCACCCTAGATACTGACGGTGATGGCATAAATGAAGAATATGGTATGGTATTCTTCTGCATTGGAACAGGAAAACCGTTTGACACAGATGTCAGAGGAAATGTAGTGTTTTTTGGGGAAATTTGGGCCATCTATGACTATGTCGTGTTCGATTTCGAGACCCAATATTTCGAACACGGTGATGTAGTCCTATTGGGGACTGATGAAGGAACAGTTTCTCTTAAAAACAGTAAATATAGAATGAACGGCGTTGTAACAGAGACTAATGATGAATGTTCAAAATGGCTAGGTCGCAGTGTGCATATGAATGGCATTATTGAATGGGACCCATTTGGAGCTCCTCAATATGCTCCTGGTACATTTAGAATAAACTGATATGACCAAAGAATAACTGAAACATCTCCTGGTATTAACCAGGAGATTCCTTCTTTTTTCTCTCTCCTGTGATCGTATTATGAAAGGATTGATGAAAAGATGAAAAAAAACACAAAAACGAGTCTTTTACTCGTAATATTTGTATTGTCGTTTATAATGGGATTTATTACATTCGATAAGGGAAATACAAATTCCAACGATGTTATCTATGTATCTCCTTCTGGAGATACAACAGGTGTGACTGATGCCGACAATATCGAAGATGCGCTTCTTGCTGTTGCTGCTGGTGGCACTGTTGTTCTAAGTGAGGGCCACTTTTACACCAGTCGCTCACTTACTATTTTTAATTTCCATGGAACATTGAAGGGGCAAGGTAAAGATGACACAATTATCGAAATCGTGAGAAGTGGACCTGATGAAGGTCAAGGATTTGAACCAGCTTGGGATCCTTTTTATCTCGCTTACATACCTTGTGTGCTCTATTTTATATCACCTGATGGAGATTTAAAAATAAGCGATCTTACTGCACAGGTTATTGAATCCAGTCCATGTGAACCGTGGACTATACCCTGGGATCCCATAGAAACAACTGCTGTGGCTAACTTCTTTTGGATTTCAGACAATGCTTTTAATACCGAACTTAAAAATTTGAGGATGAAAGGCGCCCCAGTAGATAATTACTACGGTTATAATATGTTATGGAGCTGTGGTGTGGACTTCAGTGAAGGCGATGGGCGTACCCATGTTGTTAAGGAATGTGATTTCAAAAATGTTTATACCGCATTAGAGTGTTGGGAAATGACTGGCAATTCGAAAATAAAAATCAAAGATAATACTTTCACTAACATGAGTCTTGCAATAGCGGTTGGTAACTTCGAAACGACTAATTCTATGAATGCGATCATCTCAGAGAACACAATCTCTCATGTTGATTATGGTGGGATCTGGATAGGTGCCACAAACAACCATAGAATCAAAGAAAACGATATTTCAGATTGTGGAGTCCTTGGAATCGTTTTAGCATGGGGTTCCTCGAATAATCACATAATTGACAATGAAATTGAAGATTGCGGAGTATTTGGGATTGGTCTGAGGCATGATTCCTCTAATAATCGCATAATTGAGAATGAAGTCGAAGATAGCGGAGAATATGATTTATTCTGGGATGGTACAGGCGAAGGAAATATCTGGAAAGATAACGAATTCGATACAAAAACACCAAACATTGAGGACAATTAATTGATACCACGTGGGGGAATTCCCCTTATTTTTCTTTTTTGAAGTGGGCTTTCATATGTAATCTGAAGGTTACTTAATTTTTAATTAAAAATTCTTAGGCTTACAGATAGGTACCTTCATTTTCAGGTCAAATAATTTATTAGAATATGAAGGTTTTATGACCCAAGCAGTATCAAGGCCTCTACCTGTTCCCGCAACACATATGATTTCAGATGAAGGGTCAACAAGACCCGCATCAGATACCATAATTGCCATTTCTAATGTCACTTTGGTTCCTTCACCAAAACAACGTCTTAACGTTATAGCTATCATCTCAATAGGTAACATTGTTTTGGCTTGTGATAAACGAAAACTTCGTTCCAAACCAGCGAAAGC
>JAEOTQ010000191.1 GCA_016839785.1 Candidatus Hodarchaeota archaeon
CGCGGAAAATTGATAATGGTTACTGGACCCTCTGGTTCCGGAAAATCCACTTTATTAAATGTATTATCAGGGTTGGACAAACCCTCAGAGGGTAAAATTATTTTTAGTGACGAAGATATATCCGGTTGGGAAGAGGAAAGGCTCTCTAAATTTCGTCAAGAGAATATCGGGTTCATCTTTCAAAATTGGGAATTGATACGTACATTAACAGCCCTAGAAAATATTGAAAGCCCCCTATACCCGTTGAAGATTAAAAGTAAAGAAATCCGTACCAGAGCAATTTCTCTATTAAAGCAGGTTGGATTGTGGGATAAAGTAGATAATTATCCAGATGAGCTTTCAGGGGGCGAACAACAGCGTATTGGTATCGCTAGAGCTTTAGTCGGAAAACCCAAAATTATCTTTGCGGATGAACCGACAGGGAATCTTGATCTTGACAATGCTGGGTCAGTTATGCGATTATTGAAGAGTTTTACGAAACGTGACACTGCTATACTAGTAGTTTCTCACAATGAAGAACTTAAAAAGTATTCAGACAATGCATATAGGATGTCCAATGGTCGATTTATATAAAAGGTTACTTAAAACCCTCTAATAGAGCCGAGGCTAGATTATCGATATGCTTCGAGAAGGGATGATCTGGATTTTTCAGACTAAAGATATTTCTGGAACCTTCTCGGGCCACTTCACAAAAACATGGAATCGAGGTGAGAACATCCATCCGCATTTCACTTTTTATCGTACTTTCAAAGGTTTTGACGAGCTCCAAATCCGCACTACTCCAAACACCTTCCTCAGGAGGACAAGTTTCAGCTACGACTCGATTCAAGACTACATAGTTAATACTATCAAGCAAGGAGTAAAGCTGGCTAACCATACTTTTTGTTCCAGAGATATCAAAGTCATCTGCTTTTAACACAAGACAAGTGGCATCACTAATAACTAGACCATCTATACTTTCCATTTGGACGCCTGGTGATGTGTCAATAATTGTAAAATCGAAATTAGCGTCGCTTAGTTCGTCACGAAGTTTCAAAATACGTTTTAGAGAGCGTTGACGTTGTTTCTTATCTGCTCGTACAATTTCCCCCATTTTACGAAAGTCTGTAGAGGCAAAAGCCGCATATAATGGAATTTTATATTCTTCTTCAAAGGAGACTAAGATATCTTCAGATTTGAGATCAGGATCAAAAAGGAGGTCATTAATGGTTGTCTTGGTTTCAATCCCACACAAAGTTTGTAAGTTTGGACCTCTAAAATCAAGGTCTAGGATAACAGTTTTGAAACCACGACGTGCTAATGCAGTCGCAAGGTTTGCACTAAGATGAGTTTTTCCCGTTCCACCCTTATATGAATGAAATGCAACAATCTTCATGGTTATCAACTATCAGTAAGGTTATTTATTAATCTGGTTGTGATTTCAAAAGACTATTTAAGCTCTGCAGCATCTCGTACAGCCTTACGACGACGTTCAATAAAATCTTCAGGCGAATTTGAGTTGTTATTAGTATACGTACTGATGTCTTTCCATGGTTCGCCTGATTTAATGAAAAAAACCACTTTCTTTCTATTCTCACGGTCAGGTTTTTTCCTTAAATACCCCATGTCCCATAGCTGATTAAGATAATCGCTTTCAAGGGGACGTGATTTACCTGTTTCATGAGAAACTTCAATTGCCGTTGCTCCAGATTCTTTTGTTAACATGACTTTGTATGTTCTTCGGAGATGACTTGGGATATTCGTCAGTATATCTAAACCAGTAGAAATAAGTTCTGGTTCCTTTTCCACAATAAAATCTTCAGTTAAGGATTCTAATCGTTTTAAATTATTCTGAGCAAGAACCTTTATGGTATGAATTTCCTTTTCTATATCTGATAATGACTCTCGAACATCCTGAGTAACATTCTTAATTTCCTCACGAACATCTTGGAAGTTCTCCTGAAGAAATAAGCGAAATTCCTCGTTAAGAGAGAAATAAAGGCTAGTTGAGGGTTTCTTGGACGTATTTCTATTTGAAGGTTCTTGTGAGTTCATAATGAAACCCGAATGAAATTTGATAGTCTTTTTCGCGAATTACTATAGTACAAGGATATATTTTCTCCAAATATTCGCTAATCCATACATACAAACAAACTACATGCCTTCTTAAGAACTATTCGAATTGTACAGTAAATAAATAAAGAGAGGAAGAAACAAAGGAAGCCGTGCTTCAATTATTCCTTAATTAATTGCATAAAAGTGAGTACGTAAATCGTGTAAGTCGGGTACGCGGCGGGCCATGTTTTCATCAACAAGTATTTTAAGGCCATAACGAATGGTACGATGAGATAATGAGGTATACAACCCAATTTCTCGGGGTTTGAGAGCGCCATTCGTCTGTAGGAGTTGATAAATTTCACGTGCCGACTTGGGTAATTTTGCTACCTTTTCGTCTTTTCCCCCAAAGTGTAAATCACTTACATCAGATTTTGATTCAATTGCTGCCATTTGGGTCACTACCTGTGTCAATTATGTGTTTCCAACAAATTATCAACACTTAATCAACATTTCATCATCAACACATCAACACTTATAAATATTATCCTTAATGCAGATATCTCTCAAATACCTCGAAAAATTATGATCAACCAGTAGAGCTGTTATATTTCCAATTTTGGACACATATAATTCAAAATTTAATAATGAAACCTGGTTTAGGTCAAAATTGAATTTTCATCAACATGATGCTTCATCAACAGTTCTCATATTGTGATAAGATTACTACTTTTTCCAGCTTACAAAACGGAAGTTTGGTGGCGAACAATATTGGTATCTAACCCCTGATGAATCAGAACCAGTTAATACTGAATTAGAAAAAGTTGGATTATAATCTAAGGATTTATAAGTGGTAATTGTAGGTTTTGTAAGGTTTAATAAGATTCCTTCATTCCTTCGATAATACGTTTAGACTAGGTAATAATTTCAGATATCTGATTAGGAAATCCAAAAAGGAAATATTGTACTCATCGACAACAAATATAAACCGAGATTTGATTAAACATGAATTGGTTACATCTAGGGGAAATGATTAAGGTCAATGCTCGTAAATATCCAAACAAATTAGCAGTTAAGGATAGAAACCGTTCACTAACCTTCAGAGATTATGATATAAGAACAAATATGTTAGCGAACGGTTTACTCAAAAGAGGTTTGAAAAAAGGAGATAAAATAGCAGTTTTACTAAATAACTGCGTTGAATTTTTAGAAATTTATGGTGCAGCTGCAAAAGCTGGTCTTATCATTGTTCCCCTGAATTTCCGACTTCTACCAGCTGATCTTTATTGGATAGTCCGAAATGCAGAAGTAGAAATGGTCATGGTTCAAGATAGATACTATGACATTACAATTGAAAGTTGGGATTTAATCATTGAATTTGGACTAGATAAACTTCAACATGTTTTGATAGGAGATATTCCAGTCGTAGAGAATTGGAGTTATTACAAGGATATTGTAAGAGAGGGTGAAGAACTATATCCTTCAGTACAGGTAGACCCCGAGGATACGTGGATTCTTCTATATACATCTGGTACAACTGGTAGCCCTAAGGGTGTAGTTCGCTCGCATCGCTCATACATATCTTTTTTTCTAATCAATGCAGCAGAATTCTCTTTCACTCCAGATGATTACGGTTTAGTGTTAATGCCATTATCCCATGTTAACTCTACATTTTATGGGTTTGTTTTTACATATATTGGGGCAAGCCTTTATGTTCACATTGAATATCAATTTAATCCTGAAGAAGTCTTACGAATTTTCGAACAAGAAAAAATTACATTCACTAGCATGATACCCACACATTATAATCTAATTCTTAGCCTCCCAGATGAAATCTTGAAGAAGTATGATCTTAGCTCCATTCTATCTCTTTTAACATCCTCAGCTCCAGCTACAAAAAAGATGAAATACGAAGTTATGGAGCTTTTCAAGGGTGTAAGGCTTTTTGAGGCATATGGTTCAACAGAAGCAGGTCTAGTTACAATTTTAAGGCCAGAAGATCAGATCAAAAAAGCTGGATCAATTGGACTTGAATGCATAGGGACAGATACTATTAAAATATTAGATAATACACGAAAGCCAGTACCTGAAGGAAAAATAGGAGAACTATTCTCTCGTGGTCCAATGCAGCATATTAAATACCATAAGTTACCAGAAAAAACTTTGGAAAGTATGGAGGATGGTTTTTTCAGTGCAGGAGATATGGCTAAAAGAGATGAGGATGGTTATTTATATCTCGTCGATAGAAAGGCGAACATGATAATTACTGGAGGAGAACATGTTTTTCCTTCTGAGGTACAAAAGACCATTAATGAACTACCTTCTGTACTTGAATGTGCGGTGATAGGATTACAAGATTATAAATGGGGAGAGTTAGTTACCGCTATTTGTGTTCTGGGACCAGATTTTGAAGCTACCGAAGAGTTGGAAGATGAAATCAAAAACCATTGTAAAAAGGATTTAGCAAGGTTTAAGGTTCCGAAAAAGGTCTTTTTTATTGATTACGAGGATGTACCACGAACAGGCTCTGGTAAAATCATTCACAGAATTCTACGTGAGCGATACAACGATTTACTTGCTCAAAAACATTAATTTATGTGTAATTTAATTCTTCGTGATTGTACATTGAATAGAAATCTCTTGTATTTCTTGTTACTATGAATGTAATTCACTTTTTATCTTCTTTTCAATGTCTAATATATACGAAAATTCTAAAAATACTCACTTATAATGAATTTTTACTTTCAACCATCATTTTATTAAACGGTGTTCATCAAATGAAGATTCAAAATGTGAAAAAAATATGTGTTATAGGAGCAGGATTAATGGGTAATGGTATAGCTCAAGTCTGTGCTCAAGCTGGGTATCAAGTTGCCATGAGGGACATTGAAGACCATTTTGTAGAGAAAGGTCTTTCTATGATTAATAAAAATTTATCACGTGGAGTCAAAAAAGGAAAAATGACTCAAGATCAAATGAACGAAATCCTCACAAGAATTAAAGGAACTACCGATTTGAAAGAAGCTACGGAAGGAGCTGATGTGGTCATTGAGGCTATCATTGAAAATTTGGACTTAAAACGTAAAGTATTTGCAGAATTAGAAGAAATTTGCGATTCAAATGTAATTTTTGCTTCAAATACATCATCAATATCTATTACAGACATGGCTGCAGCCACTAAACGTCCAAATAAGTTCATCGGTATGCATTTTTTCAACCCTGTGCCTGTGATGAGGTTGGTTGAAATAATTAAAGGATATGACACCTCAGATGAGACATATCAGTTCATTGATGAGCTTTCTCAAAAATTAGGGAAAGAGACTGTTCTTGTTAATGAAGCTCCTGGGTTCGCAGTAAATCGTCTCCTGTTACCATTCTTCCTTGAAGCAATTTTTACATTACAAGAAGGAGTAACAACGGTTGAGGATATGGATAAAGCAATAACTTTAGGTTTAAATCATCCTATGGGTCCATTTACTTTGTTAGATTTTGTAGGTCTGGATACAACACTTTTTATAGCTGATTATTTCGTTACAGAATTTCAAGATTCTAAGTACCGTGTTCCCACACTACTACGAAAAATGGTACGTGCAAATCATCTAGGGAGAAAAACAGGTAAAGGATTTTATGATTACTCTACTAATCCTCCTACACCTCGAAAATTCATATAATTAAGATTTGGACAGTAATAATGCAACCTTATTACAGTTCTGTCTTTTTTACCGATTTATTAATTTTTAAGGACATTTATCACAATTGCAGCTGCGGAATCGCCTGCTGAACACCCTGCGAAAAGCCCATAACCTCCATTTTTTAAAGCTAATTCTTCAATAAGTTCAATGACTAATCGCATACCTGTTGGGGCTTGAGGATGCCCCCAAACGAGTGAAGACCCATAATTATTAATTGAATCAAGTGGAATACCCATTTCTCTACTAAAGTAGATATCATTGACAGTAAAGGGATTATGAAGTTTAGTAGCACTAATGTCATCTACAGAAAGGTTAGCATATTTAAGCGCATTTTGTGCCGCAGGTACAGGTGCTGTTGGCATATAACCCTTCTTACTCCGAGCTTGACTAAAAGATAGGACTTGGATTTCAATATCTTTGTTAAGAGATAATTCCTTTGCTTTTTCTTGAGTTGTCAAAACCAATCCACAATTCCCATCAGAAGGATGAGTTTGAGCACCATAAGTAACAGTTCCAGCCTTAAGAACAGGTTTTAGTCTTGCTAATCTCTCTGCTGTTGTTGTATGAACTCCTTCATCTTCTTCGACGTTTGCAATGATTCTCTTACCTGATTTAACTTCTACGGGGGTAATCATAAACCTTCGTAAGAATTCAGAATCATTTTTTAGCGCTTGAGCATACTGTTTATAGCGCAACAATACAACCTCTTCTTGGTCTTCACGAGTTATTCCAGCATCTCTAGCAACGTTTTCTGCTGTTTGAATCATAGGATTTTTGGCGTAGGGATCATAACCAAAATTGTCCCAGACCCAATTTTCCAGATCAGCTTTTCCTCCAGGAGCAAGAGGATTGGGATATAAAACCTGGGGACCATTACTGGTACGATCACATGTTACAGTTAAAATGCAGTAATTGGGACTATTGCTGGTTTCTATTTCAGAGGCTGAATTTGCGATTACTCGAGCTGAGGTTGCACATGCCTGAGCAATCATTGAACCCGTGATTGTAGGTGCACCAATAAGACCTGAAAGCCATGTTTGACCATAAAAGCTGTGTTTCTGTGGAATAGTTATCCCCAGATGAACTGAATTAAAGATTTCAGGAGGGATTTCGCATTTATTGAGAGCACGAGTCGTTATTTCAGCAGCAAATGTAATTGCATTTTGATTAGCAAAACTTCCCTGCCAGCGTACAAAGGGGGTACTCCAGTAGCATCCATATGGAATGAAGGTGTTTGAAAACTGCATTTTGATTCCTCATTCATTAGTAGGTTTTGGTAGAACCATATCAATGAGCTCTTGATCAAATGGGTGAGCTTCAGCTAATAGTTGACGGTATTTAATGAAATCAATAACATCTTTTCCCGTTTGTTTTCTTTCATTAAAGGCTCTAAAACCAAGTAATGCCTCTGTGGTCATGTTAACAGATAGCCAATGACGATTAGCAAGCTTTGTTTGATCCCAAAAGAATTTTTTCTTCATTCGGATTCCATCGATAGATTTCATTAAACATCCCGGGAAAAGGTTTGCATAAGCCCAAATAGTTTCATCAATAGTTTTATCTAAAAAAGAAAGATCAATTGTACAGCTTTTCATAAGTTGTCGTGCGTCTTTAAAGGCTTGACCGACAAGAAATTCACCGTAAATTATTTCCCCATCGTGAATATATTTATCAGTATGAACGGTAGGGTTTCTGATGAATTGGTCATCCTTTTTCAAGATTGGAACGACTTTTGAAATCATACCAAGATGTTTCATTTTGTAAGAACTCCATAATTCACAAGAGACGCAATTCCACATAGCATCTTCAATTGAAAGCATCCAAGGAAGAAAATCTGTCGATCCACCATCTGGAGCAGAGCCATGACGAGGACCAGCTTGACCAAAAATTGCTGTATCTGCAGAGATTGTTATATCAGTAGCCATCCCAATTTCCTGTCCACCAGCCACGCGCATACCATTTGTTCGGCAAATAACTGGTTTTTTACAATTTAATATCGCATCAACCATAGCGTTAAAGAGATCCATATAGAGGCCATATTCGTTAGGCTTACCAGAGTAATATTCAGCGTATTCTTTCGTATTTCCACCTGTACAGAAAGCTCTATCCCCTGCTCCTGTGAATACTACACTGACAACACTTCGATCCATTGAAGCTCTCGAGAAACCCGCAATTACACCTTTTACCATTTGAGTAGTATAAGAATTTAGCTGGGCGGGATTATTAAGTATTATCCAAGCTGAATGGAGACCCTCAGCTGATTTTCTAGTTACAGGATTAACCAAGGGTCGAAGCTCATACGTAATACAAGGAGGTTCAGTTCCAAAAAATTCATCAGTCCAAAGATCATGGTTTTTCATTTCTTTTATCCTTCCTAAGATTGTAAATTAAAATAAAAATGACAAGAAACAAGGAAGCATAAAAAATCTCTGATTAATATAAATCCAATATTTGAAAAGCAAAAGAGTGAAAAAATCATCAAGCAATACGAAAAGGTAAGTCAAAAAAATAGATTCATAAATTTATTACTAGGTTGGATGAATAATGATAGATTTTTCACTTGCAGAAGAACAAATTATGCTCCGAGATAGCGTTAGAGATTTCACAGAACGTGAAATAGCCCCTAAAGTTAGCGACTATGATAAACAACAAAAAAGTCTTTATCCTGAAGTTCTTCCTAAAATGGGAGAGTTAGGTATACTTGGAGTATGTATACCTGAAAAATATGGTGGAGCAGGTTTTGATAATATCGCTCTTGCTCTTGTATGTGAAGAATTAGAGCGAATTGATACCTCCTTAAGGGTAATTATGTCTGTTCATACTGCCTTGAACAGCTATACACTTTGGCAATGGGCAACGTCAGACCAGAAAGAAAAATATCTAATTCCACAAGCACAAGGAACAAAAATTGGTGCATTTGGTTTAACAGAGCCAGAGTGTGGTTCTGATGTTGCAAATTTACAAACACGAGCAGTCCGAGAAGGGGATGAATATATTTTAAACGGAGCAAAGCAATGGATTAGTCTTGTCGATGTAGCGGATAATTTTCTGATTTTTGCACGATTAGGAAAAGAAAAAGGTTACAAGAGTATTGTTGGATTTATTGTTGAAAAAAAATATCCAGGTGTCTCGACTAATTCTTTCCACGATAAATTAGGGATTAGAACAGGGGATACAGGTGAGATTATACTGCAGAATGTCAGAGTTCCAGCAGAGAATCTTCTTGGAAAAGAAACTGAAGGCTTTAAAATTGCTATGACTGCACTTGACAATGGCCGCTATACAGTTGCTGCTGGAGCTGTTGGTTCAATCAGAGCTAGTCTCGAAGCAGCAACAAAATATTCTCATGAAAGAAAAGCTTTCGGCCAAGAAATTGGAAAATTACAATTAATTCAAGAACACATTGCATATATGCAAGCAGGATATGACCAGTCTCAGCTATTGGTATTTAAAGCAGGATGGGTAAGAAACCAAGGAATTCCAAGTACACGAGAAACAAGTATGGCAAAGTGGCAAGCTACAAATCATGCTTCTGATGCAGCCAATAGAGCGATCCAAATTCATGGAGCAATGGGATATAGTGGCGATTTCCCAGTAGAACGATCCTGGAGAAATGCACGTGCAAATACAATTCTAGAAGGGACAAATGAGATTCATAAACTAATTCAAGCTTCCTTCATACTTGGATATCGAAAGAAAGCAGAACTTCGATGCGAAATACCTCCATATAAATCAGGAGAATGAATTTTTCAAGATCTTATAATCAGAAAAGCTATTATCTAAATCTTACATCCTCAATCCACCATCTACTTGGAGGATAGATCCAGTCATATAGTCAGAATCAGAACTAGCTAAAAATACAGCAATCTTAGCTACATCTACAGGATATCCAATTCGCATTTGTGGGATCTGAGCAATTGTTTGCTCCTTATAGACTGCTGGTGTACCTGCAGTCATTGCTGTATCAATATATCCTGGCATTATACAATTCACGTTAACTTTATAACGAGCTAGTTCTCTTGCTGCGGTCTTTGAAAGAGCAATGGTTCCCCATTTAGATGCTGCATACGCTGCTTGGCCAACATTACCATATTTTGCAGCTGTTGACGTGAAATTGATGATCTTTCCACCAAGAGGTCTTTTCTTCATAAAATGAGGAGCGATAGCACGGATACAATTGAATGTACCAGTTAAATTGATATTGATAACTGAATTCCAGATATCATCAGTCATTTTTGCGATTAAAGCACTACGAGTAATACCAGCGTTGTTTACAAGTATATCCACTCTTTGATAATTTTCTAATGCTTCCCTCACTAAACGATTGACCTCTTCAACATTTGAAACGTCACATGTAATCGCAATAGCCTCTCCTCCTAACTCCATAATCTCATTCACAAGAGAATCAATGTCTGATTTTGTCCTAGCTGCGACAACAACCTTTGCTCCTTCTCTTGCGTATTCCAAGGCAATTTCTCTACCAATCCCTTTCCCTGCTCCTGTCACAATAGCCACTTTATTCATTAATCTTTTTGCCTTAACTTTAAACTCTTCAGTCACAGCAAGTTCTTCAGAGGAGATTGTTATGTCTTTACCTCTTAGAACTCGATAAATCACTCTATCTCCCTCGATAACCTCTGGTTTTACCAGTACATCCTCACCAATCTTAAGTGGATCAGTAACGTCATCTACCCAAGCTACTACTCTCCCACCTTCCTTTAGATCAACAACTGTTACTGTGTATGGAGCAAAACGTTCAAAACCTGCAGGAGGGATATGGACTTCAGAAAATGACAAAACTTTACCTTTTCCTGAAAACTCTGAAGGTTCTATGAATTTATCTGTAAGACATTCTTTACAAGTTGCTCTAGGAGGATAATAGAGAGTTGAACATTGACTACACTTCGTTCCTTCTAGCCTTCCTTCTCTCAAAGCTTTCAAAAAGCGCTCACCAATCTTTGATTGGGAAATATAGTTCTTATAACCAAATTGTTTCATTGTTTCATCTTCACCTCGAAAGAATGTGAATAAGGCAATATTGACCGTGTCCACCTATGTTATGTGCTAATCCAATCTCTGCTCCATCGACTTGATTCTTTCCTGCTTCTCCACGAAGTTGTTTGACGATTCCATAAACCTGTGAACATCCAGTGGCTCCTATTGGATGTCCTTTTGCCTTTAAACCACCGTCAACGTTGATAGGAATCTTACCACCAAGATAAGCTTCCTCTACAAACTCTCCCCCTTTCCCTCGGTCTGTAAATCCTAAGTCCTCATAAGCCATAATTTCAGCAATAGTAAAACAGTCGTGAACTTCTGCAACATCTATATCACTTGGATTAACTTTAGCCTGAGCATATGCTATTTGTGAAGCCTCTACTGCACTAGATAACGTAGTTAGTTCTGGACGGGTTAACAATGAGAAAGGAGCGGTTGCTGCACCAAGACCCGAAAGCCAAATAGGTGTATCAGAGAGTTGTTTAGATTTTTCTTCATTTGCTAGAATAATTGCTGCAGAACCATCTGCATTGGCACAGCAATCAAAGAGATGTAGTGGAGAGGCTATAATTTGTGATTCTAAGACTCGCTCAATTGTAATTTCCTTTTGAAACATTGCTAATGGGTTCATTGAACCATAATGATGATTTTTAACTGCTACTGAAGCAAGTTGTTCCGATGTTGTACCGTATTTCGCCATATGAGAGTTTGCATACATTGCATAATAATTAGCAAAAGTTGTCCCAAAAGGAGCTTCGAACTGAACATCACCACTTCGTCCCATGATCTTGAGGATCTCTGAAGTTGGATTTTCTAGCATTTTCTGTACACCCAGTACTAAGACTATTTCATGCATTCCAGCTGTAATTAAAGCGTATGCAGTTCGCAGAGCTGCTGCAGAGCTACCACAAGCTGCTTCTGTAAGCCAAACGGGTTGTGGATTCAAACCAAGATATTCAGTGATCGGTCCAGCAATACTACGTTGAGTCATATAGACTGGTGATGCACCAATAATGGTTGCATCAATATCTTGACGACGAATTCCTGCGTCATTCAACGCTTCAACAAAGGGCTCGAATGCAAGTTCTTGGACAGTTACATCATCCCGTCTTCCAAATTTACTATGGCCAATTCCGATAATACCTGCTTTCATTATAATTCCATTCCTAAACAAAAGAAAAATTAATACTGATAATCTTGTTTTACATTTCCTGTTCATTTTTGAACAAGATAGATGTAGTTAAACTTAATAAATCTGTTGGAAAATAGGGAAAGAAGAAGAGAAATAGTTATATTACTTTTGGCATAAAATAACCGTTCGAACACCTTCGCCACGACGCATAACATCAAAGGCCTCATTTATTTCAGAAAGAGGATACTTTGCAGTTACAAGTGGTTCAACCACAATTCGCTTGTTTTTAACTAGCTCAATGATTCTAGGATAATCTACTGTGCGACAACCTAGACTTCCCATAAGTTCCATCTCACGAAACATTACACGACCAATATCAAAGCCATCCCATCGTTTAGGAGAATAACCAACCGCAACCAATCGGCCACCAGTCCTTAAACTATTGAATGCTTGTTTAAAGGTAGCTGGATTGCCAATAGCCTCAAATGCAATGTCTGCACCCCCACCTGTAAGTTTTCGAATAGCTCCGACAATTCCACGATCATCCATTTCTTTTGCTGATATTGTTTCCACAGCGCCTAATTTTTTGGCAATATCCAATTTTTCAGGTACAATATCGACAGCGATAGGTAAACCACCTGCTACTTTAATATTTTGAACTAAATTCAAACCTATCCCACCACAACCGATCACAACAGTCCAATCTCCAGGTTTAACCTGTCCCCGATTTTTAACAGCATGATATGGAGTAGAAATTGCATCAGCGATAATACATCCCTCTTCTAATGGAACTTCTGAAGGAAGATGGAAAATATCTTTAGCTGGAACCATAATTTGTTCCGCAAAACCACCATCAACATTGCTACCAAAGAAGATTTGCTTTGAACAAATATTCTCACGTCCAGTTCTGCACTGAAAACAATTTCCACAGGATATTACGGCAGGAATTAGGACATGATCACCTTGTTTAAATAGTTTAACATCACCACTTATTTCTTTGACTACCCCTGACATTTCATGTCCTAGAATTAAAGGCGGAGATTTCCCTGTTGGCACACCATGATCAAGAAATCCCAAATCAGTGTGACATACTCCGCATGCAGTAATATCAACAATTACTTGTCCTGTTACCCCATCAATATTTGGGGAGTCATAATCATCCACTACTTTTAATGGTTCTTTTACTTTTTCAAAGACAGCAGCTCTCATATTAACAACTTCCTGTATTGTATTCATTCAAATAATCTAACGATTTTCCCATTTAGGAGCACGTTTCTCGATAAAAGCTTGTAAACCTTCATTTGCGTCATGTGTTTTCATGAGCTGATTAAGGTAAAGATCCTCTACTTCATCTAATTTCTTATCAAAATCAGAATCTATACTCATTTTGACTGCTTTTTTAGTGTATTGTAATACAACTTTGCTCAATTTAGTAAATCTGTCAATAAATGCAGATACTTCTTGATCATAAGTTTCTAGTGGGAAAACATGATTAACAAGGCCTATTCTATGTGATTCAATAGCATTGATGACTTCCCCCTGTAATATAAGTTCAAATGCTTTCTTTTCTCCGAGGATAAAAGGAAATATAACAGCTGATACAGGAGGGAATACTCCTACCTTTATTTCTGGATTTCCAAATTTAGACTTTTCAGAAGCCAGAATGATATCACAAAACGCAGCTACCTCACAACCTCCTCCTAAAGCTGCTCCTTTAGTGCAAGCTACAGTAGGAATTTTCATTCGATTTAATCTTTTAAACATTCCATGAAATACTTCTATCATTTTTTTAGCTGTTTCTCCCATATGCTCCCCTACATCTACTCCTGCGGAAAATGATTTGCCATTGTGACTCAAAACAACTACTTTTAGAGTATCGTCATTTAAAAATTCGTCAAGTGCTTCATTAATCTGTTCCATCATTGCAATATTTAAAATATTCAACGAACCGTTGTTAAAAATAATTTTTCCAATATTCCCTTCTTTTTCGATTATAATTAATTTATTGTTCAATTTTCTTCTCCACATCTTCATTTTTTCTCATTATAGAATAATCAGTATTATTATTAATGTCAATCAAGCTAGAGTCTATTTCTGCATCGTTCGCTCTTATAGCGACATAATGATACAATTCTAGTGTCATGAGATTGTTTAACCAAAACACTACAGTGGAAATTTAATCCTAGTTTAAAGGTTATTCTATAAAATGAGGTCATCGACTAGCATATTACTACCGGTATGTTATGGGCACCATTCACATTTGCATTAATAATGGGACCTTTAGAATATCCAAATTTGGTCTGTTCGCGAAAATGGGTTTCTCCAGTAATTATGTTGGAAATGAGCAAGATAGATTATTAGAAAGTTTAAAGCATATTGACTGGTGAAAAATTTGTATATAAAATAAATAAATGTAGAGTAATAATGATGAACTCAACGAATGAAATTGTTGACCAAATTAGACAATTCCTCTCAAATTGGCAAGTTTTAACTGACATTGAAGATAGGTATGTATATTCATTTGAGAAGATATATTCTAAAGCAGCCTATCCATTACCAGATATTGTGGTGAGGATTAATCGACCTGAAGATTCTATAAAATTTTCAGAGTGGATAAAAGATCAGGATCTCACCTTAATTACTAGAAATTTACGTGGTTCTTGGACTGAAAATGATCATAAAAAAGTAACCATCCTCCTAGATGATATCGTAAGACCTGAAATGAGCAGGATATCAGAGGATCCAAAGAATTTTAGATATTTGTTTAAGCACAGGATGAATAAAAATGCACATAGTATCTATAATAACATTTCAATGGCTATACATTTTATGATGTCTGAAGAGAGCTTAAGCACATGTTTACAACGCGATGTTTGGGGAGGATATTGTACTATCACTCCCTCTTATAAGGGAATTGAGACATGGTCTTCTAAAGGAAGATTTCTCCTAATTAGAGGTTTAACAAGAAGAGATTTAAACCTTTCACAGAAGGTCATTGATGTAATATATGCCTGTAGTAAGTGTGGTAATTGTTTTGGAGAATGTTTTGAACAAGTAGACTTTCACAAGGCAATTACTCAAATCAGGCAAATTATTGCAGAAAAGAAATTAGCTCCAGAAGTATTTCAAGCGACTGCGAGGAATATCACAACTACTGGAGACCCTGCAGCTACCTCCATTGAAAAGCGTTTTGCATGGTTAAAGAAGGTATCTGATATGAAATTATCGGATAAACCAGACATTCTCTATTGGGCTGGATGTATGGTCTCATATCGTACTCCTAAATCAGCATTTGCATTTTATAATATTTTAAAAAAGTATCAGGCTGATTTTACAGTTTTGAAAAAGAACGAAGGATGCTGTGGGTATGTATTATTTTCTTCAGGCTTATGGAAAGAAGCGAAAAAGAATGCAAAAACTATAATCGAAAAAATAGACAAATTAGGAATTAAACAACTAATTACCCCATGTTCAGGATGTTACTACACATTCACGAAGCTATTTCCAGAGATAGCCGACATTCATCTACCTTGTGAAATTCTCCATTCGTCACAATTCATTGAAAATAAATTGAAAAGTGAACAGTTTAGTCTTAAACCAATAAATTCAAGAATCACATATCACGATCCATGTTCACTTGGTAGACACTGTGGGGTTTATGACCCCCCTCGTAACATACTGAAAATGATCCCAAATCTCAAAATAACAGAAATGGATCTCAATAGATCTCAAGCACGTTGTTGTGGAGGGGGAGGTGGATTGTGGAACTACAATCATCAAATTAGTCTAGAAGCGGCATCAACTAGATTGTATGAAGATTTCTTACCATTGAATACCGATATATTGACAACAGCTTGTCCACTTTGTCAAATGAACTTCCGAATCACAGCAAAAAGACTTTCTATCCCACTTAAAGTTAATGACATCACAGAAGTAATCGATTCTGTTTTGATCAGGACTCCTGAAAAGCATTAAGTTGCTGATAGCAATTTCTGCATCAATTCTGAAAACTTCTGGGCTGCAGCTTTACGTTTCAGGAAATTCATTGTTGTTGCCTCAATAAATTGAAGTGCTTTGGGTTCACAGTTTTTTACACATAATGGATCTCCATCACAAAGATCGCATTTCTTAATTTGTCCATCTATACCTAATATAATCCCACCAAAAGGACAATGAGTAACACACAGCTTACAACCAACACATAAATCATAGTTTATTAGCATAGCTCCTGTATTTTCATCTCTATATACGGCTCCCATTGGACAAACAGTCTCACAAATTGGATCTTCACACTGTTGGCACACCATCGGTATGTACACTCCTGAACTTTCCCATTTGATCACTTGTATTCGAGCATGGGCAGGATTACAAACTTTTTCGTGTTGAAGAGAACACACTGTTTCACATATACGACATCCAGAACATTTTTCAGGATTAACAAATAGGAATTTTTTCATCAGGGTGTTCTCCATTTTAGGTCTTTAAAGGTTGTTTGTTTTCTATTCCAAGTTCTCTAAGAGTTTCATCACGAGGAATACCGTTGTTATCCCATCCATGTAAGGAATAATATTCCTCGATCAACGTATTGAATTTATCTCTATCGATTGTTTTTCCTTTAACAATCGGAAATCCTAATTTTGTTGGTTCTTTAAAGAAACGTTCGGGTAGTTTATCGTCCTTTCTGGAAAATCCTTCACGATTATTGAACATCCGCTCCACAGTTAGAACCCTTTCACCAATCTCCATAATTTGAGGTTTTGAAAGCTTCATACCAGATGTTAAATTAATAAGTTTTGAAAATTCTTCGAATTTTGGAGCATTTACAGCACAAAAAACGGTCTGAAACTTACATATACCAATTGAATCTGTGATTGCATATAAAAGTTCTTGCCACCAAACCATACGACTTTTTCCCTTATATGACGTATAATTTGAGGACACGGGTGCACCATATATCTCTTCTAGGAGTTCTTCTGGGAGTCCATACAGATCTATCGCAGGTCTGCTTCTTAAATGATCTGCCCCTCGCGTTGAAGTTGCGATCCCTAGTGCTAAACTGGGTGTTGGACGTTCATCGGAATGTAAATTACTCATCCCTTTAATTTGCATAGCATAATACTCTGATTCCTTCCCAATCTTTGCTATTGCTGGTAAGAATCCATCAGCAAGTAAATTTCCTAAATAACCTTCTCTTTTGCTAATTTTTTTGATGAGTTCATAAACTGCTTCTTCATTTCCCCACGATAGATCAAATCCATCAATCATTTTTTCTGTAAGGAGCTCTTTCTCATAGAGTTCCATAATCCAGGCGATAATGCCCCCAATTTCTAATGTGTCAATCCCATATTTGTTCACAAGATGATTGGCAACCAGAACAGTGTCCATTTTCCTACAATCAACCATGGTTCCAAAAGCACCGAGTGAAGTATATTCTGGCCCTTCGCCAAAGATAGGAGCATATGGTCCTTCTTTTAACACATATCGATGACGACAATGGACACTACAACCATAGCAGCCAGACATACCAATAGTGTATTCATCCATTACTTCAGGTTCTAAATTTTCACCATCCTCTAGTAAATTAAGTTGAAAGTTACGTGTTCGAATCAAGCCAGTGGTATTTGTGTTGCTGTAGATTATGAGTGTCCCCCATTTTGATTGTGCTCGTGCCCATCGTGATCCTGTGATCATATTGTTCATTTCAGAACAATAATCTAATAATTGGTCAGGATATGGAAATTCTAGATCCATTGTTCCACGAGCTGCAACGGCTTTCAAATTTTTTGACCCCATCACGCATCCCATCCCTGTACGGCCAGCAGCATTCTTCATCCCCGTTCTTACATTTGCATATCGAACAAGATTTTCTCCTGCCTCACCAATAACTAAACTCTTGATCTGTTCGTCATTGTGATCTGATCGGATTTGATCTTGAGTTTCAAAAGTATCTTTCCCCCATAGATGGGATGCGTCACGGATTTCCACTTCTCCATTATTTATCCAGATATAACTTGGCTTTGCAGCTTTCCCAGTAATCATCAAATGATCAAAACCAGCAAATCTTAATTCAGGAGCAAAAAACCCACCAATGTTTGAATCACCTACGGCACCTGTTAAGGGTGATTTTGCTGCAATATCGCACCTACCTGCACCAAGAGCAGGAATTCCAGTAAGTAAGCCAGTACCTATGAGTAAAACGTTTTCAGGCCCTAGGGGATCAATACCAGGAGCAATTTGATGATACAAATGATACATGTTAATGCCTCTCCCTCCAAGAAATTGATTCCGAAGTGATTTGGAGATTGTTTTAATTTTGAATTTACTTGATGTCAAATCAATATAAGCAATTTTCCTATTCCAAACCATAGTCAAAGCCTCTAACAATTATTTTGCTAATCCACGAATCTTAGGCTGGTCTGGGTTTGGCCAAGAGATTCTATATTTGGTATTACATTGAGGACATTCAGCTTGTTCAGTATTTAGTTGAACTTGAAAACGGTTCAAACAATTTAAGCATCTAACTTCATTCATAACAATAACACCTTTTTAACCCCCACCTACAGGAAGACTGAAAATTAAGACATCCTTATCTTTGATCTTTTCATCAATTTCTCTAATACCTTTTCCATTCAACATCACAAGGATATCATTAGAAATTTTATTTGTTTGAGGATTTACAATATTAAAAAAGTCATTTCCGTACTTTTTTGCTAATTCTGCCAAAATTTCTCCAAATGTACAATCTTCATTAATCTGTTCAACGATTTTTCGTTTTTTAGTAATTTCTCTGAAAGTTGCTTGAAATAGTATTTCTATTTTGCCTGTTATCATAATTTTCAATCTCAAAGCAATAATCTTCAAATGGAATATTGGCATTCTTCAGATTTTTCATATAAAAAATATTTCTGAGCTAAACTGAATTATCAATATATAAGTAGTATCACATAGTGAATCCAATTCAGCCACAAGGTATATATATAGTAATACTAATTACTATTTTGACTATTTTAGGAGGGTTCTATTATAACCGAATCTCCTGAGAAACAGCTGAAACGTATAGAAAATACGGTGAATAACGTGACTGAGCCAGTAGAAGAGTTACATTCGGAATTTATCGTTAAAGGATATGAAATGATTGATAGAGAAGTAAAACAAAGTGGGAATACAGGCCGTGTTTATTTACCGAAAAACTGGATTGGATCTAAAGTTAAGATCATACGTGTGTCAAAAATAAAGGGAAATTCAGATAAAATCAATGAGTGATAAACAAATATCTTGAGATGATCACTGTGAACACAAATGAGAGTATTATCATTAGAAGAATGAAAGATTCAGATATCGATCCAATTATCAAAATGGACAAAAGGATTTCAGGTGTTTTCCGACCCGAAATGTGGAAAGCTGAAATTGAGCACTACTTAAAGAATAATAGTATTGGTATTGTTGCTGAAATTCAAGAGCAAGTTGTAGGATTTATGATTGGTACCATGCATCCTTGGCTTTTTGGTATTGAGAATGGAGGATGGATTGAAGTTCTAGGGGTACACCCTGATCATACAGCAAAAGGAGTAGGAAAAAAACTCGGTAATAGACTTTTTAAAGAATTTAAAGCTCACAACATTAAGGTAGCTTATACCTGTGTTGAATGGACTTCAAGTGACTTATTGGAATTTTTTAGAACCTTGGAAATGACTAAAAGCGATTTTATTACTCTAATGAAAAAGTTATAATGAACAGAAGTAAGGTAAAACTCTCAAAGAATGCGAAAAGTAAGACTATGAAAGAAATCTAATTTGATGAAAGGAGTTTATATCATGGTAACTGTGCAGATGGAAGAAAAAGGAATATTTGATCAGTTTAAGGATTGGTATACAAATCGTCATGAATACGCAAAAGCTTGGAAAGAAAAGGGTGGTAAGGTAATGGGTTATTTCTGTACTTACGTACCAGAAGAAATACTCTATGCTGCCAATATACTTCCAGTTCGGATTCTAGGTAGTCATGAACCTCAAGATGTAACAGAACCCCATATTTTTGCAATGTTCTGTCCATTTTGTCGTGACTGCCTTGCACAAGGATTGAAAGGTCGTTATGATTATCTCGATGGAATTATGATTGCTCAAAGTTGTCTTCATATTAGACAAACATACACAAGTTGGGATCTTCATATCCCAACGGATTATAGCTATTATTTGCCTCATCCAATGCATGTACAAAGTCCTCAAGCTACCCCTTACTTGCGAGAGGAGTTGATTCAATTCAAAAAATCTGTTGAAGATTGGATAGATAAACCTATTACTAATTATGATTTAAAAAGGGGAATCGAAATAATGAATGCAAATCGACGTTTAATGAATCAAGTGTATGAGCTTAGAAAAAAACGCAATCCACCTGTTACAGGTTTAGAAGCCATGTATATGGTTGTATCAAGTCAAATGACAGATAAACATGAACATAACCGTGAACTAGAATCACTCCTTCAAAAGCTCTCCACACGTGATATAGGTGACCCTGGAGAGAGATTAATGATTATAGGGTCTGAAGATGATGATACAGAGTTTTTAGCAATGGTCGAAGATCTAGGTGCAACTTTTGTGACTGATGACCATTGTACTGGTACCCGCTATTTCCAAGAAGAGGTAAATCCATCTGAAGACTTATTGAATGCAATAGCAGAACGATATGTGAAACGAGTACCCTGTCCGAGTAAAGATTGGCCGAAACGCACTAGACTTGATCACATTATACGAATGAGCAAAGAATATGATGTACAAGGAGCAATATTGATTCAACAGAAATTTTGTGATCCACACGAATTAGATACTCCCGCAATAAAAGAAGAATTAGAAAAAAATGGAATTGCAACTTTATTTCTGGAATTTGATGTTACTGTACCAATTGGCCAGTTTAAAACCCGTGTGGAGGCGTTTCTTGAAATAATGCGAGAGGAGGATTTGTTTTAGGAGGAATTAAGATGAGTACTACAAAATATCCTAGTGAGAGATTAAAAAGCTGGGGAAAAGCGAAAACACTTCGTGAGAATTATTACAGAGACTTCGCAGAAGCTCATGATAAAGGAGGAATTCGTTGGGCTGGAGGTGCTTGGTCTTTCGATGCTATTCCTGCTGGTTTGGGTGAAGATGTTTGGTGCTTAACAGGGGAACCTTATGGAGCAACCGTAGCATTTAATAAAGAATTAGCTTTGGAATGTCAAGAAGCTATTGAAACTAAAGGTTTCGCGAGAGACCTTTGTTCATACATGCGTAATTATTGGGGGTCAATCATTCTTAATAAATACGCCTGGCCACAATACTCGGAGGAATTCCCTAAACCTGATTTTATGTGGCAAGATCATATATGCTGTTCACATGCAAAATGGTATCAGGTTGCTAGTGACCTTGAAGGAGGGATTCCAACGTTTAGCATTGATGTATCAGTAGGTCCTTATGAAGAATTAACTGAAAGCAGACTAAATTATATTGTTGGTCAAATGCATGATGGCATAAAATGGCTAGAAAAAACAACAAGTAGAGATTACAACGATGAACTCCTGATTAAAGCAGTTCAAAATGAATTTCGTACATGTCATTATTGGGCTGCGATTTGTGAGCTAAATAAAACAATACCTGCACCCTTAGATGAAAAATCTATGTATGCATTATACGTCTTAGGCACACTAAGAAAGTCTTCACAGTGGACAGCAGATTATTATGAGAAAGAACTATATCCTGAGATTAAAGATCGAGTGAAGCGAGGAATAGCTGCTGTTGAAAACGAGCAATGTCGTATTATGACCGATACACAACCTCCATGGGCATTCCTAAAAGTTTTCCGTTATTTAGAAAAATATGGTTGTGTTTCAATAGGAAGTCTGTATACCTTCTCACTCATTGGTTTATGGGAAGATAAAGAAGATGGCACATGGGGACCAAGATCCATTCCCGAGATTGAAATAACAAATCGAGATGAAGCTTTGCGAGCTCTAGCTGAATGGAATTTAAGCAAACCAGAATGGCAGCACTTCTATCATCCAAAATTGAAATCTGAAATGATGATTCGGATTGCACGTGAATGGAAACTTGATGGAGTTCTTCTGCACTTTAATAGAGGTTGTGAAGGCTTAAGTCTTGGTATCGCAGAAAATCGTTTAGCGATTCAGAAAGCTGGATTTCCAGTAATGCCATTTGAAGGTAATATGGGGGATGAAAGAGAATTCGACCTAACTAGAACAATGGCACGAATAGACGCATTCATGGAAAGTCTTGGAATGAAAAAATTAGTTGATTAACAACGGTGAATTCTTATGACAACAATTGGAATTGATTTAGGAGCAAAAAATACGAAAGTAGTGATATTAAGGGACGGTGAAATTCTGACTACTGCCTCGGTTCTAAGTGGATTTGATCAAAAAGCTTCTGCGGATGAAGCTGTAAACAACGCATTGAGAAATGTTGGAATAGCTCGTGATGAAATTAAATACATCACAGCAACAGGAGCAGGGATGGATGCTATTACTTTCGCAAATGATACAGTGACTGAAATAAGTGCAAATGCACGTGGAATAACTGCAGTTTTTCCTTCCGTACGTACTGTAATTGATGTTGGCGCCGAAGAAGGGCGAGTAATTCGTTTAAATGAGAACGGAAAGGTTGTAGATTTTGGGATAAATGAAAAATGTGCTGCAGGCGCAGGTGCTTTCACAGAAGCCATGGCAAGAGCCTTGGAAGTTGATCTGGAAAAAATGGGAGAAATGTCATTGAAATCTACAAAAGCAGTTCCTATGAACGCACAATGTACTATTTTCGCAGAATCAGAAGTTGTCTCATTAATCCACCAAAAAACACCGAAGGAAGATATTATTCGAGCAGTACATGACGCTATTGCCGATCGAATCACTAGCATGGCTCGTAGAGTCGGTATTGAGAAAGAAGTAGCTCTAGTTGGGGGAGTTGCTAATAATATTGGATTTGTTGATTCAATGACACGAAACCTTGGATACGATCTTCTGGTGCCTAAAGATCCTGTAGTGCCAGAGTTTATACCAGCTTATGGAGCCGCTCTTTTAGCTCAGGATGAATTGAATGGAGGATAAAAACATGGCTAATTCAGAAAGTAAAGAGTATTGGAGATGGACTGAATCGCGTTGGACCAATCCAGATCTTGATTGGAAAGACGGAGATATAATTTCCGCAGGAGTAGATGTAGGTTCAGTTAGTACACAATCGGTTGTTATGGTTGATGGTGAATTATTTTGTTATGCTAATATGAGAACTGGAAGTGATAGCCCAGATAGTGCAAATAATTCAATGAACTGGGCATTAGATGGGACTGGTCTTCCTTTGGATAAAATCGAATATGCTGTAGGTACAGGTTATGGCCGTGTAAACGTTCCTTTCGCAAAACGAGCCCTCACCGAAATTGCCTGCCATGCTCGTGGGGCTAATTTTATGTACGGTCCTTCAATTCGTACAGTACTAGACATGGGAGGCCAAGATTGTAAAGCAATACGTTGTGACCATCGAGGTAAAGTTACTGCATTTTTAATGAATGACAAATGCGCCGCAGGAACAGGAAGAGGCATGGAAGTGTTCGCAGATCTTCTTCAGATCCATATTAATGATGTAGGACGAATGTCGTTAGTTGATGTAGAACCAGAACCAGTAAGTAGTACTTGTGTTGTTTTTGCTAAATCCGAAGCAGTTGCCTTGCTACGAAAAGGATGGAGCAAAGAAAAAGTCTTAGCTGCTTATTGTGGAGCAATGGCTCATCGTGTTGTAACTCTTCTAGAACGACTTGGAGTGGAAAATGATTTCGCAATCACAGGAGGAATTGCGAAAAATATTGGCGTTGTATCTCGAATTGAAAAGGAATTAAAGGTCACTGCTCCTGAACCAAGTATTGATCCACAACTTGCTGGTGCTATAGGTGGTGCTTTGTTTGGGAAAGCTCTGGTTGAAAAAGCTAGAAAGAAGGCTTAAAAAAGTGGTTATCATACTATCTATAAAGTGAGTACAAAATGAAAGCAAATTACGGCTATAAAGACGGTTCGGGAGAATATTATATCACTATTGACACCGAACTCTGCAATGGATGCACTAAATGTGTCGAAGCCTGCCCTGAAAATGTCTTGGAAGTAGTTGAAAATGAAATGGATCCTTTAGCGGAGGATCTCGTGGCAAGGGTTTCTGATGAGCATCGTAAGAAAATTAAATATTCCTGTGCTCCTTGCAAACCTACTACTGAACCAAGAACTCTACCTTGTGTTCAAAGTTGTGAACCTGGTGCTATTTCCCATTCATGGTAACATAATTCCTCATTAATATGATCTTAACAATGTTTTGATCTCACAAAGAAGGAAATTATACATCTGGGAGTAAAGGAAATGGAAAAAGTCAATATCACGATAAATGGTGCAGATTATTCTGTAGAAAAGGGAATATCAATACTGGAAGCAGCAGAAGTTTCTGAAATCTATATACCACGACTTTGTGCACATCCTGACTTATCATCTGCTCAAGGAATGAAACCAGTAGAATCTGTGTACCAAGGTACGGTACAGTACAAAACTGATAATTCTTTACAAGAACATGAGGGGTGCCAACTTTGTATGGTGAAAATAGAAGGAGAGGAAGAGCTAGTAACATCATGTAACAGAATGACAGAAGAAAATTTGAAGATTTGGACGGATACCTCCGATATCAAAGATTATCGGAGAGAGAAAATGAAGAATATTCTCTCAAGACACCGTCATGCCTGTTTAACTTGTACTCAACAGAAAGGATGCAGTCGTGAACCTTGTTCAACGAATGTTCCAGTAGAAGAAAGATGTTGTCCAGAATTTGGACGATGTGAATTGCAGAAAGTTGCAGAATACATTGGAATCAGAGAAGATACACCACGTTATATACCCAAGGAATTAACTGTAATTGAGGATGAACCTCTATTTATTCGAAATTATGAGCTATGTATTGGTTGTACCCGATGTGTAAGAATATGTCGGGATGTAAAGGGAGTAGATGCACTTGGTTTCGTTTTTTCAGATGGTGAAACGATCGTAGGAAGTATTGAATCTACATTAAAAGAATCAGGATGTAAATTCTGTGGTGCTTGTGTAGAAGTATGTCCGACAGGCGCGCTATCAGACAAAGATATTCTTTGGGCTGAACGTGAACGAGCTCTTGTTCCATGTCGCGATAATTGCCCTTTAGAAGCGGATGTTCCCCGTTATATTCGTCATATCGCTAATAGAAATTTTGATCAAGCTGCGGCAGTTATTCGAGAGAAAACTCCTTTTCCTTCAGTACTTGGGAGGATTTGTTTTCATGTATGCGAGGAAAGCTGTCGTCGGAGTCAGATTAACGAACCAATTGCTATATGTGCACTCAAACGATTTGCCCTAAATCATGATTCAGAACCATGGAAATCACAAAGATTTACTATACCCTCTACAGGGAAAAAGATCGCAGTTGTAGGTTCTGGACCAACTGGACTCACTGCTGCTTTTTATTTAGCGAAAGCTGGCCATTCATTAACGGTATTTGAAGCTGAAGCAAACCTGGGAGGTATGCTGAGTTTTGGTATACCAAAGTATAGATTACCAAGAGAAATCCTTCAGAAAGATCTTGAATATATTTTGAACTCAGGAATAGAAATAGAAACTGATGCGATTATTGGAAAGCAATTAACTCTCGCGGATCTGGATTCTCAAGGATATGAGGCAATATTTCTAGCAATTGGGGCTCAACAGGCAAAAAAATTGAGAATTGATGGTATAGAATCTGATAACGTGCTTTGGGGATTGGATTTTCTAAAGAATGTTAATTCAAATCTTGAAACTAAGGTAGAAGAACATGTCCTTGTTATAGGTGGAGGAAATGTTGCAATGGATGTAGCATTAACTGCTCTTCGACAAGGGGCAAGTAAAGTCCAAGTATTCTGCTTAGAATCTAGAGAAGAGATGCCAGCCCACGAATGGGAGATTACAGAAATATTAGATGAAGGAATTGATCTTAATTGTTCATGGGGACCCTATAAGATAATTGGAAAGGATGGAAAAGTGACTGGAGTCGAATTAATTAAATGTACTAGTGTCTTTGATACCAAAGGAAATTTCAACCCTATT
The DNA here is from genome assembly GCA_016839785.1 of Candidatus Hodarchaeota archaeon. Taxonomy (GTDB): domain Archaea; phylum Asgardarchaeota; class Heimdallarchaeia; order Hodarchaeales; family Hodarchaeaceae; genus Hodarchaeum. The sequence goes on from JAEOTQ010000191.1 coordinate 25,979, forward strand.
TTTGACGATACAATAATACATTCTGTTGATACTGACATGATAATACTGGCAATCGGACAAAAGACCGATTTATCGGTTTTAAGCACGAAAGCTGATGTCGATCTCTCTCCTGAAGGATTTGTTAGAATTAAAGAAACCACTCTAGAAACTTCCACTCCAGGAGTGTTTGCAGGAGGAGAAGTGACAGAAGGGCCCATTTCCGTTGTTGAAGCAATTGAATTAGGTCGAAAGGCTGCTCGTTCAATTGATAAATACTTAGGAGGAACTGGTGAAATCAATGAAGAACTCACAGAAGACATGGCTTCTAACCAATGGATTGGACGTGATAAAGATTTTTACGACAAAAAACGTGTTATAATGCCAAGTTTATCAATTTCAGATCGTTTAAAAGGCTATGATGAAATAGAATTAGGTTACAATGAAGAGATGGCTGTTGAAGAAGCAGAACGATGTTTAGAATGTGATCTAAGGCTCCAGATATCATCTGTAACTTTTCCCCCAGAGAAATGGATCGAATTGTTGAAAGAGAATTTGGCAGCTGTTCCTGAAAGTGAAGGCGCGTTTCATCTTTTTGACGAAAATAAACAAATCATACTCATTCAAGGAACACAAAATCTGCAATTTGCATTAGAAGAGCAATTAATTAGTAATCCAAAAGCTCGCTACTTTAGTTACGAGGAAGATCCCATGTATACTAAGAAAGAGAGTGAATTATTGCAGGAATTCATGCTAGAATTCGGAAGAATGCCAGAGGGCAATGATGATCTGCAGGATGATCTTTTTTAAATATAATAGACTGTAAAAATGATAGGATATTTTTGAAAAACGGCACTGCAAAAGGAAAATCACAATTAGAGGAGAAAGGGTGGGAAAGGAAATTTATTATTGAAGAACATCGAGTGATCGAGTACGTAGAATTATATGAATCATTGGATCAACAAGTACGAGTTGAACCTGTGATTCCCAGTGAGATGGAGGGTTGTAGTGAATGTTTTAAGGTGGAATGTAGTAGTTATCGTGTAATCTACACACGAAGACCAAGAAAGTTCAGAACTGAAGAGAAAAAGTCCTCTAATCAGATATACTAGTTTCTTAAGAATAACAAAATTCAACGAAGTACTCAATTTCATTTTAATATTTCGTTTCCATAGCACGGACAAAAGAGGTAGTGGCCTCATTAAATGGTACAGGAATATTATGCTTGTTGCCTAATTCCACAATTTTCCCATTTAAATAATCAATCTCTGTTGGATTTCGATTCTCTATATCAATTAACATAGAAGGTTTATGATGACCCCCCTTGGATAAATATCCCATACAAATCTTATGAAAATCTGGACCAAATGAAATACCGATGGCGTTTGTAACTGCAATACCCTCTTTAATTATTTCACTTGCGAGTTTGTTTGTATCTGTAAAGTCCATTGCATCTTTCATTGTTTGACCTGTAATTGCACATACTGGAGCTAAAGCAGAATTTAATATCACTTTCTTCCAAACAGCTGGTTGAATATCTTCGATAGAGGTTGTTTGAAATTCGGGTGAATTCATCAATTCGGCGATATCCTGAGCTTTTTCTTCCATTTGGGGTGAAATTGCACCGACAAAATTTGGTGGATTAAAAAAAGTCATATCAATCTTTCCTGGACCAACTATGTTTCCAGCATAGTTAATTACATTACGAAATGATCGTTCTCTACCGAATGTCTCTGAAATCACTTTTTCTGTGTGCAAACCATTTTGATGACTTACAATTAGAGAATCATCTGAAATTACCTCTTTTAACTCATCAACAACGTGTTTTAAATATGGTGTTTTCGTTGCAATAAAAATTAAGTTAACAGTTGATTCTTTAAGATCCTTTACAGATGTTTTTAGATGATCTGTATCAAAGTGGACTTTCATCTTGGAAACACCTTCAATTTGTAGTCCATTTTGTTTAATCGCTTCAATATGGTCTTTCCAAATATCCACTAAAGTAACATCCACCCCTTTTTGAGACAAAAATGCTCCTAGAATACCACCAGAAGGGCCTACTCCAACAATTGCTACATCATATTCCGACTTAGTCATTATCAATACCTCTGAGGTGAGTAGTTAACATCAAGTACAAGTACTTTGATTGAAAATTAAACGATGTATTCATTTAATAATTATTTCATGAAGACTCTTGAGCTTTATGATATTGATTACTTCTTATTGAAAACAGAAAACTAACCTTTTTTACTTATTTTGTCCTTCATTAGCATAGATTGCCGCTCCTAATGCAACAAATGATTGAGGAGATTGAGGAACAGAAACAGATTTTCCTAATAGCTCTTCAAATATATTTACGATGACTGGATTGTGTGCGATAACCCCGCCTGTTAAAACAACTCTATTATCTAAACTGTCAATTTCTATAACTCGGTTGACTATAGAATAAAATGCTCCTCGAACCATATCCTCGACTTTTGCTCCTTCTCTTATACGACTTAAAATTTCAGTTCCAGCAAACACTGTACAATAGCTACTAATTTTTACAGGGTTTCTGGATTGTTCCCCAAGGTGATTTAACTCTTTGAGATCTATTCGTAATTTTAGGGCAAGTTCTTCAAGAAATGTACCTGTCCCAGCTGCACACTTCCGATTCATCTTGAAACTGAAACGTTTGCCGCCTTTTATTTTAATTATCTTGGTATCTTGCCCTCCTATGTCGATAATTGTAATGTCATCCTTTGGATATAGATATTTTGCCGCCTTTGCAGAACATGAAATTTCTGTAATATTCGAGATAGAGAAATCCTCAAGATGCGCATTCTTACGACCGAAGCCTGTTGTTACAATATTTTTAACTTGATTCTTTTTCTTTTCGGTTGAAAGAGACTCTTCTAGTGCTTTATATGCCGCGTCTCTTAAGTTTATTCCTGAATGTACAACACTCAATCCTACTACCTTTTTTTCGGCATTAATTAAAATAGCCTTAGTAAAAGAAGAGCCAATATCAATTCCTGCAAAGAGTGAGTTATCAGACACAGATTATTCTCCATTTTGGTCATTATACTTGTATTACTCTTTTAAATTCCTGCAAGTTGTTCAATAAATGCTTCAATATTTGTTTTAGTTTGTTCCTCACTGTAAACATTTAAATCATTAAGATCAGCATCGATTTGTAAAGAGGGAATTCCTGTCTGATTTTGTAAACGTTTTGGCATCCCATAATTTGTGTTGGAATTATTTGGGCAAGTCCTAGCATTATGGTATATCATTCCATCAACGCTAAATTTATCCATCATTTTTTTTAGATATTTTTCTTTGCTGGATTCAGATCTATTTATGAATAATTCAGTGTATGCTTTTGCCATACTCCTGAAAGGTTCTTGTGGATTGAAATCACTGAAGATCCAACTATTACAATAAGTTGACGCAACAATACACGTCTTCAATTCTGAAAATTGATTAGATAATGCTCTTAATTTTCCCCAGATAGGCATTCCTTCCCAAAAACATCTAAATGATTCCTCTACAACGGCTGCAATTCCGTTTTCAATCCTGAGTTTGAGTTCTTGTTCTAGCTTATCATAATATTCAACTGCAATTTCTGTTCCTCGTAAAACTACTGCAGGAAGCATATGAATACAGCCATCAAAAAACGTTAAAGGTGAGGGAATAGACGAGGCTGTTTCTAAGACAGAATTCCATTTATTACTGCACTCAAGTGAAAGTTGCAGCCTAAGTTCTAACTTTTTTCTTTCAAAACTCTGATCTGTGATTTTTTCAAGTGTTTCTGAAATCTTTTTTATCTGTTCTTCCACAGTTTTAACATGAGTGTTAGATAATTCATCAATGAAGGTAGGGGAATTTATTCCTAGGATTGGGACTTGAAATTCTTTTGCATAATATTTAAACCAATCTTGTACATCACGACATTGATTTGTGTTATAAATGAGAATATCTGGTTTTGGTACTTTTTCTATACCATAGGCTCTCTTTAATCCTGTTTCCTTTTTTATATAAGCACCTATGTCACTCGTGAGATAAGAACATATTTCTGGGGAATAACCCTGAGCCACTGCTACTGGAATGTATTTATTTGCACTTCGACTAGCGCCTAAAATGGCGGTATGATTTTCTGGATAATATACGTTGTAATCAAATGCTAATAGGAGTTCTGCGGGGCCTACACTAGAACACCAAGCAATGTTTTTACGTGGATCTTTTGACGCTTTATCCAAATTCTGATAGTATTCTGTAGCTATTTTTCTAAGTTCGTGGGCAGATTTAATCTCATTTTCGGGGGTCATCTCTTTCCTATCATCAAAATTTTGAATAAAAGTATTTGGGATGAAAATGGAAACAAGCTTCTTATAATAATTTAGCTGCGTTTATAGCTGTTATTATATCTGGTATTAATCAAGTTGTTTAAAATTCTCTCTGTATCGTTTTGGCAGTGTTTGATAAAGTTTAGTTGCCCACCAGCTATATTCACGGTGTGAATCGGAAAGTTTGCCAATTACTTTACCAGGAATACCTACTACAATGCTTTCATCCTCAATTATCATTTTTCTTGGCACTAATGCGCCTTCACCAATGATGCAATTGTCTCCAATCTCGGCCCAATCCCCAATTACAGCCTTTATTCCAACGAGGACATGTTTTCCCAAAGTTGCTTGATGTACAACGGCACCATGGCCAATATGACAATTTTCACTTAAAGAAGTAGTTCCGTCAGGCACCGAGTGAAAAACACAAGTATCTTGAATGTTTGATCCATTTCCTATAACAATGGAACCCCAATCTCCTCTTAGAACCGCGTTCGGGCCAATGAAACAATTTTCACCAATTTTTACATCTCCTATAACCGTGGCAGTAGGAAATACATAAGCAGTTTCTGAAATCTCAGGTTTTTTCCCCTCAAATTCATATAATACCATTTTTAACACAGATAGAAACAATCACTGGTAGAGATTTAAAGCCAATCTTCCCCATCATCACACTTAGGCCAGGTTACATTAACTACCTCTCAAGGTGTAGATGAACTACCAATTAATCCTCATGCAAGAATTCTTGGAACTGGTGCTTCATTAATAGCAATAAGTTTTAGTACTGATAGCAAGCATTTACAGGTTATAATTGAGAAGGCCTTAAATCATCACGGTTTTTCTATCATAGAAGTGCTCTGTCCTCGCCTTACTTTTAATAAATTTAATAGCTATGACTGGTTTCATAAAAAAGGATATAGGCTTGATGAGAATAATGATCAAACCCATAATAAGGCTGTTTTCGCAAAATCACAGGATTAGGCTGATAGAATTCCTCTAGGAAATATCTACAAGTCTGAAAGGTCTTCATTACATGATATTGATCCCGTAACAAAGAATAGGATTCCTATAAAAGATCCTATTGGATTCAAAACTTAAAGGATTGATATTCAAAAAGTATTGATGATTTTAGATAGTTTTCAACCCATAGAATCAGTGAAAACACTTATCCCATGATTATACAATTGAAATTGGAGTGATAAAATTATGTATAAGAATCTAAATTTTGAAGTTACAGATGAAGGTATTGCTATACTTAAATTCACAAGAACTAAAGCACTTAATGCTATTAACAATGAAACAGCGAAAGAATTAGACCAAATCATTCACATAGTCGAAAACGATTCCTCGATACGAGTTTTAGTGTTCCAAGGATCTGGTAAAGCATTCGTTGCGGGCGCTGATATTTCAGAATTCAAAGAAAGATCTGTTGTTGAGACAAAAACCTTTTCTCAATTTTTGCAAAATATTTATAACCGGATTGAAATGTTACCAATGCCAATGATAGCGGCAATTAACGGGTATTGTCTTGGTGGTGGATTAGAGCTGGCAATGGCCTGTGATCTTCGAATTGCATCATCAAAAGCCATATTTGGACAACCAGAAATAAAATTAGGGTTAATCCCTGGTGCAGGAGGAACACAACGCCTTCCACGATTAATAGGAAAGACTATGGCAAAAGAATTAATTCTTCTTGGAGAATCAATTAATGCGGAAAAAGCATTATCAATTGGGCTCTTAAATAAAGTTGTAGATCCTGAAAAACTGGAAATAACTGTTATGGA
>JAEOTQ010000192.1 GCA_016839785.1 Candidatus Hodarchaeota archaeon
ACAAATTCTAGGTGTTCTTGCAATCAGCCCTGAGACTTTAGGTCTATCTATAGCTCAAAATCGTGCTGACAAATCAATTGTTATACGTGGTGTAACACAAAATTTTACTTCTCTCGTCTCACCACAAATTATCGAAGGTTCATGGTTTGATCCAAGACTCGGCGATTCTAGCACTACAGTGATTAATGGAGCAATGGCTGGATATATCTTAGCTGAAAATTTAGGCCTTTCTGTGGGTGATACGCTCTTACTTGCTAGTACATTGGCTGAAACTGTGGTTGAGATTGTTATAACAGGAATCTTGAGAACTGATTCTCCAATTGATGAGGAATTGATAGTTTCCTTATCTCTCGGTCAAATCATGACTGGAAAGGCTACTGGATTTGTATCATATTTACGTGTGCTTATTGATACTGATGTTATATCAAAAGAAGTGGTATCTGATTATTTAACACAGGAATTTTTAGTCCCTGTTTCTTTATCTTCAGATGATCCAGAATTAAACGAAATACTACATGAGATACCTATTATTGCGTATACTCCATCTGGTCAGCATGTAAAAACTCAATATATTGATTCGGGTAATACTACGTATTTTCAACTCCGATTCGGAACATATGAATTCATCGCCTCGCCTCCGAATGCTGGTCAAAGCAGTGTTCTTAGGATCTTTGTCAACCAATTTTATTCCACACCCTTTGAAATTTCGATTGGGAAATCCTTCCATGATCTTACGATTGAAGTTCTTCATAATTCTAATCTAGCTTCCAATGCTACCGTATCCCTAGCGGAACGTTTTAGTAATCAAAAAGTTTATTCTAGAGAAACCAATGAATTTGGAATCGCATTTTTCTCCGGCCTCCCTAAAACCGAATATAATCTGGCTGTTTATTATCATAACCTCTCTTACCATTCATTATATGAAGTAACTCGTTCTACAGCAGTTTTTATCAATATTGATAGCCTTTTTTCATTAGTTGTAAAGAACTATACTTCAGGTGTTGAGGTTAATGGGGGAAAATTCACCATACTTTCTCTTAACGGAACCACAATTTTAAATGAAACCGATTATTCGAGTAATACTTCAATTTATACTGATCCAGGAAAGTATCAGATAGTATATGAATTTGGTAAATACTTTCACAATTTTAACATATCTGTTGAAGGGGTTGTCTTTCGTACAATTCTATTAGGTATAGATATAATAGATCTGTGGATAAGAGATTCTCAAAAGGTAGGTGTTTCTGCAAATATTTCTGTCATATTACCTAATAAAACAATTATCTCTCATTTAACGAATCTCAATGGGACTAGTAGCTTTTCTCTTGATGTTGATCATAATTACACTATTTTGATATCATTAATCAGTAATCAAACGAAAATTCATAACCGTTTTGTAAATTTTAGAAATTCTACGAACCTCATAGTCGATTTCCTTGATTATTACACCTTAGATATTCATGTGAAAAACGGAACTAATCTAGATCCTCGCGTACAAGGTCTAGCTGATACATACCTCGAAATAAGAAACGCAACTAATGTACTTGCCTCAGGTTTTACAAATAGTACAGGATATTTACAGATTTCTTTTCCTGATCCTGGGAATTTCAGTATTTCGGCATTTAAGGAGGGATTCAATTGGAATGGTTATGTTTTAGTGTATAATCAGACAACTCACTTTTCTATTAATCTTGGTAAAGTTTGTGTCGCGGTCCTAACTCAAACTGTAAGTAAGTATCCTGTCAGTAATATTGAAGTAACAGTTGCCGATTCTTTTGGATCACTTTTCACCTCGCAGACAAATGGAACAGGAATAGCCGATTTTATTGTACCTGTTGGAAATTATACCATTAAGCTGACTACAGTGGGTTATTCATCGACTCACACCTTGAATCTAACTGAAAGTCAACTATTATGGTTAAATGTAACAGTAGAGCTGAGAGGTAATCTTTCCTTAACTTTTGAAAATCAATTCTATCAAAAACTCGACCTAGCTTTTATAGTTCTCCGAAATAATTACTATGGAACGGAATTTAAAGTATTCACAGATTCTTCAGGTGAAATTCTCTTATTAGATATTCCTTGGGGAAATTACTCCTTGTTTGTTACCCATAATGAATATATCTTTCCCAAACAGATATTTTCTTTTGCTACCTTCAAATTAGAGCTGGATATCCTAATTGATACGGAAGGACCGATTCTAAGTTCTGGAAATTATAGATTTTGGCAAGATAATAGTTTTTCAGTTGTTTGGTCCTCTGAATTTGTATCTGGATTTCTATCCTCTACTCTCTCTTTGATTACCACGACATTGACAACATTAGTCATCATTGTTTCCGTTTTATCCCTACTAAGCATCGCATCTGTAATCTCACATCCTATTGTTGCCAATGGAAGAACAATAAAAACATTTCAAAATTTAGGGGCAGATCGACAGCAAATTTTAATCAGTCTGGTTTTACAGCTTTCCACTCTTGGGTTCATTGCTAGTTTTTGCGGAAGCCTTCTTGGCATGTGGGGAATGACCATTCTTCCGAATTTTCAATATATCAACATTGGGGGGGTGATTATTCGTCCGCGTGTTGATATTTGGCTTGTATTGGCCATTCTCTTGTCTAATCTTATAGTAATAATAATCAAAGCGACCCAAAAAGTCAATGAATTAATTACATCCAATCTTCCAAATGCACAATAAGAAACGATAGGATTACACAGGTTGCAAGGACGCAATTGCAGTAATTACATAATTTATTTGTTCATCAGAGAAATTCTGTGGTAACACACATCCTGGAGCAAAGATAATTCCCCGGCCATCAAATTCTCGATAAATCCTAATAATTTCTTCTTGAATTTGTGTACTTGATCCGCCTCGCATTATTCCCATCTCATCCAACCCTCCTAGAAGCGCACCATCGAAATCCTGTCTTCCTTCAGTTAATGATGGACTGGTTTGTTGGTCATGCCAGTTAATGGCATGAACTGAAGGCAATTCACTTGCTTTACGGAAGTAAGGTTTGTCTCCATGCAAGTGGAGTATGTTGAAAAAGGATTTTCTTTTGCTATTTTCTAATATTAATTCCATGGGTTGATAATCATATTCGTGTAAGTCATCCAGTCGTAATTGCTCATTGAAGTGCTGTGTCGCTAAGAATAAACCGTCCGCACCTGCATCAAGAGCTGATTGAGAAAAATCGTTCATCACTTTGGTAAGCATTTTCAGCTGACTAGTGAGTAATTCCCGATCTTGACTTAGATTTTCCAATAAATTTGGATCTAATTTTGAGGCTACCATGAATGGAGAAAAAACTGTCATAACTGTAGGGACTTTTCCCTCTGTTTCGCGAGTAATGAGTTCGACCGCTTTAAGTTGTTCTCCAAACTCTCCTTCATTTGGATCCACAGGTTCTAATGTTTCCCAGTCGTCTACAGATAAAATTGGCATCCGCTCACAAATTCGTGATCCTGATATGGGGCGATATCCTCCCAAAATACCTCCAAAATCTACTACGCAATAGTTCCCATGAGGTGAGATTTTCATGAAAATCGAATTGAATTCTTTTTGAAATTGTAATTGAGCTTCTGCTAATCCTGTGGCTGTTCTATCTGCTTCAACAAAATGCTTCCATACAGCATAAGGTACTTCCATGGTTAGTTGTTGTTTCATGACAGCTTCTAAAGCTGTATATTTATCAGAAGTAGTCATTCTAAGTCATATAGTTATGAAAATCATATATTTGATTAATCTTGTTCTCAATATATTCGAGGTACAAGCGGAAAAAAGCCATTCCTCAAGGATCGTTGTCCTTATTTTATTGAGAAAGACTAATTATTTTAGAGACTACGTCGTTTTATCAAATATGTGACATTTTTCCACACTTGGGACAGAAGAAAACTCCTGTTTTGGGTGCATACTCTGGAATATAGTTGCAATGTGGACAGACATAGGATAATTTTGCGAGCTTAAATCGGTTCATCATTTTATCTTCAGCTCTTCGAGAACGAAGTTTCAAAAAGATGAATATAAGCAGGTGTATAATTATTATAGGAGATAGATATAAGAGAACCT
>JAEOTQ010000193.1 GCA_016839785.1 Candidatus Hodarchaeota archaeon
AAGCTAATTCTTTCATATCCATTTCTTTGAGTAAGTGACGTATACTATCCCGAACTGCCTCACTTTTAGATGAATACAGACCAGATTTGACGAGTAATTCCAAGCGTTCATCTAGGATCCCTTTAATCTCTACCGTTGTTGTCATACTTTTTCACTAGTTTTGATTACTTGGAGAAATATAAGTTTTTCCAAGTAATTCAGAATTCAGGAATTCTTTCTAATGGTTAAATCTCCCAAAAAAAGGCTCAGTTCAGCGTCAGTGTGACTATATTAACGTCGCGAAATCTGTTATAGAAGTTTGTATCCAAGGTTCATCATTGCAGAGAGCCAATTCATGGTTTAAACTTTTTTCTTAAAGTTACCATTGAAATCGTGACTAAAATAATTAAAATAGACCAGTTTGTCGTACTAGATGTAGTAGTTGTTGTGGTAGTTGTTGTAGTAGTTGTTGTGGTAGTTGTTGTAGTAGTTTGGGGGGGGGTGGTATCAGGGCCAGTAATTTCGAATTTCTTCAATCCTTGAACTATAAATGAATCAATTGTACCTGATGAGGGATCGTGCCCTTCAGTGTTCGTAAATATTAGCCTCTTTAGTATACCCGAATTAGCGTTATATGTTAGGTTGAACACATGATCCTCAATAGCAAGTATTGATTCCCAAGTATCATCATGGGTTACAATAGAGGCATGAATTTCATTTTTACCAGGAATGGCTGATTGACCAGTGTCATATAAGGTGGGATCACCGTGGATAAATAGATTCCACTCCTCTTTACTTTCTGTTGGGCCTCCTTCCCTTACAAGTGGTCCATTAACCAAATAGAAATTATTGTAGAAAAACCGTTCAGCTGCACGAATTCCAGACTCGTAGTTACCAAAGCCATCAGTTGTCACTAAAGGGAAAATAAACCAGCCAAATTGCTGAGCGTGAGCAGGGTCGAGAGTTTTACCCCCTATGGAAACAGAAATTGGGTAAGAGATCGGCCCAGCTAATCCTACAGACTCATCAGTAGCAGGATCAGAATTCCAAGTAATCCTTATAATATCAGCCTCATGGAGGCTCACATTCGCTGCTTCCCAGAACCAAGAGGCTGTACCCGTTTGATCCTCAATGGAAGTAATTTTGAATTCCAGCGTAGTCCCCTTTTTTACATTGGAATACCATTGTTGAGGCTCCTCTGAAACCCATTCTGGCGGAGAGCGAGGTTCCCATTGGCGCCAGATGGTTACATCATATCCCTCTGATTCCAACCAATCTAACGCTAATTGACGATCGTACGCATCCCACGCTGTAGTTGCATCTGCCTCTAGGTATGAAGAATTACTAGCCATTATCATCTGTTTGTTAGAGAGCATTTCAGTTGCAGGTAGGACAGCCCATGAATTTAATGGTATGGGTGTATGTACCACGGTTCCTAATCCGTTTTCTAGCTTATTGATTATCTCCAGACGAGGGATAACGTGGGAAATCGCGTGTCTTACCCCTTTTCGGTTAAAGGGTCTATCATTGACTCCAAGTTGAGTAGTAGTTGTAAATTTAGGGTTTACAGATAATGATTGCCAATTTGACTTTGGATCATAACCAATTTGAATAGTACTCTCCGTTTTAAAGCTAGAATATTCCGAGGCCAACATATATTTCTGATAATCCAATATATTGACATTTCCTGCTTTCAATTCCTCAATTGCATTATCCAAAGGCATTACGATAATTTCAACTGTTTGTAATGTATTATTCAATTTTCTATCTTTAATAAAAAAATGGTCATTTGAATCATTAGCAACCCATTTCCTACTGGAATGATCCCATTGAATATTAGCAAACTTCTCTAAAGAAATTCGACCAGTTGAAGAATTATATTCCTTAAATATCATGGATCCACACCCAATAGGCCCATTCAGCCCGCCTGGATCTGAAGAATTGCCAGAATTATACGAATGGTTATCCCATTCATTCGGTGGAACCAACCAGTTTTTTGTGGCATTGAAGTCACCACTTATATTAAAACCATGGTTTGATGGGTCACCAAGAATATGTTCGGGGAATAGATGAAAACCTAGATAGCGAGTCTCGAAATCAACAGATTGATTGTCCAGATGAAAAGTCATTGATTCATAAAATCCATCTGCATCCATATCTTCAACAACAAATGCGTATAGGCCACTTTGCTTGACCTTATCATCCGCACCAAAGATAGCTCGTACATTCTTTGAGAAGAGATGAGGTATATCGGGAAGAAGTAACGCTTGATATGAAAATGCTACATCCCACGCGTCCAAGCGCTGACCATCATGCCAATAAACATCATCACGAATAGTGATACGATACTGAAGACCATCGCCGGAATAAGATCCTAACGAATTTGCTACACGGGGATATAATTTGAATGATTCAGTGGTGTTATAATTTGATAACATCCAAGAATCACGATCTATCTCTGGTGGAAGAAGCAATTGTTTAGAGGGAGTTTTCCCTACTAACACGTCCATTACTGGTGCTGCTACTGAATCGATAAAAAACTTATTGTAATTTTCTAAGAGGGTGTTAAAGTTTTCAAATGTTAAGTTAGTTGCGAAAACGACGTGGTCTTCTGATCCAGTATAAGAAGAATCAGTCCAAAGACTTTCCAACCAAGATGAGGAGGAAATTGTCGACCACGCTATTGGGGATGCATATAAAGCAGGATCAAAACCGTAAAGCCCCGTAGATACTGGATAAAGGTTATGATAAGGCGTGTAAATTAGTACATTCGGTAATACATCATACCAGAGTTTTTGCCACTCGTACATAGATTCTCTGTAATCGTTAAGGTCCAATTCTGTATTAATCTGCTGAATAAACGTCTCAGATTCGCTGGCGCCATAGGTGAGATAATCTGTTGATTTAGAAGACCAATACATTATGTTCATACCTGGAAATGGGGGTATACCCCCAAAATACCGCTGCAAAAAAAACCCACGATGATCACCATGCCATCCCCACCCATAACCTGCAAACAGTATGTCATAGCCATTGTCACTCCATTGACCTGTCTCTTGGGTCCATAACCGCGGTTCCACACTATTCCAGCTTGCAATATTAACATCACATGAAATTCCAATACTTTCTAACTCTCTGGCTACCCGATGGGCATATTGCATACGAACTGGATTTATTGGATCACCTGTAGGTACTAAAATCTGAGTATGAAATAGAGGTTCTGAAGAGTTTTGATCCGATGAAAGAATTTCACTCCTGGTATTCAACTCTCCAGGAGTTATGATATAAAACATTAAGACGAAGAATAGAGTAACCTTTAAGCTTACTTTATTTTTTTTGGTTTTACCCTTCTCATGAGACATTCAATCCCTCACAAGGTTATTGAATATGATATTGTAATTACAATTCTATATAAAATTATCGTACCCTATAACACTCTAAGAAGATATATGGAGGAATTCCCTCTCATACTCATTTTAGCAGGATTGGGGATAAAAAAAGTGGTTGATTTAAGAGTTTGGGCTCCTAGTTTTATTGTGGGAGTTATTTTGCTAATTTTGATAGCAAGGTTCACCATCAGCGTTGAAATCAGCTCTGTTGAACTAATTTCTGGTTCTCCTACATATTACTCATATCATCAATCTACCCCTTATGAGCCAGTAGAGCTGTGGAATTTTACAATGAAAAGTGGAGCGACTTATCCTGGATTAACTGGGAGCGCTATTACAAGCGATATAGATAAAGACGGAAAATTGGAAGTGGTTTTTGGGGGAGCGGATGGTTGGGTTTATGCATTAAATGCTGAGAATGGAAATCAATTGTGGGCTAACCCTGTTACTGATTGGATTCTCTCTACTTCTGTTGTAATAGGTGATGTCGATAATGACTCAATATTAGAAGTTTTCACTGGTTCTCATATGGGTACGATGTATGCATTAAATGCTCAAAGTGGAAATCTTCTGTGGACTTTTCCAACAGGGAGTTTAACAATTCAATCAACCCCTGCTCTTGGTAATATTGACACTGACTCAGAATTAGAACTGGTCTTCGGTGCTTTTAACCATAAAATCTATGCTTTAAACGCTGAAGATGGGTCCCTCTTATGGAATTATACAACAGAGGGAGCAGTGCAATCATCCCCAGCTTTAGGAGATATTAATAACGATAACCAACTTGAAGTGGTCATTGGTAGCTCAGATCATAAAGTCTATGCACTAGATGGCGAGAGTGGGACTGTATTGTGGGCAACTGAAACTGGTGGATCTGTTATCTCTTCCCCAGCCCTGGCTCATGTGAATAATGATTCATATCTAGATGTGATTGTTGGAAGCGATGATGGAGGTATATATACTTTCAATGGTTTAAACGGGAAAATTCTTTGGAAATACAGCACTGGGAATGCTATACGATCCTCTCCCGCCTTGGGGGATATCAATTATGATAACAAGCTTGATATTATAATAGGGAGTATGGATTATTACATTTATGCTTTAACGGCTGAAGATGGCCAACTCCTTTGGAAAACTCCAGCAGGTAATATAATCACATCCTCAGCTACTTTAGCTGATGTTAATAATGATATGAAACTAGATGTGGTTATTGGGTGTTACTCTGGGGTATTATTAGCTCTTAATGGGGAGGATGGGAAGTTATTGTGGAGTTATCAAATTAATGGGGAAATCTGGGGGTCACCTACTGTTGGAGATCTAGATGATGATTCCAAAATTGAGATTTTCATTGGTGGTTATGAAGATCCTAATGTATATGCACTGGATATTGAAACAGCCGGGTCTCGTCTTTATTGGGAAGGAATGGCAGGAAGTAGCTTTTATAATCGCACAAAAAACTATCACGAAATAGATCCAGATAGGGATTTTCTATCAACATATTCAGAGCTTATTCTAGGTACAAATCCTTATAACCATGATAGTGATAATGATCAAATGCTGGATGGCTGGGAGGTAAGCCTTGGTCTTGATCCCTCCATTAATGACGCTTCGTTTGATCCTGACAAGGATACTTTGACAAATATTGAAGAACATCTTTATACGACTGATCCAAATAATCCCGATAGCGATGGTGACTTTTTAAGGGATAATATCGAAATTATTCATGGTCTTAATCCTAGAAATTCAACAGATGCAAGTATTGATCCTGATCAAGATGGTCTAAGGAATTTTGATGAAATTTTTTGGTATCATACTGACTGGAAAGATAATGACTCTGATAATGATGGATTAACTGATGGTGACGAAGTTAAAGAACCTTATACTGATCCACTAGATCCTGACTCCGATACTGATTACATGCCTGACGGCTGGGAGGTATATTATGGACTTGATCCTACAGTGTATAATTCAGATTCCGATGATTATGATAATGATAATTTAATTGATCGTAATGAATACTTCAAAGGAACAGAGCCAAATAATAGTGATACTGACGAGGATGGGATCACTGATGGTGAAGAGGTTTATATTTATAATACTGATCCGCTAACCAACGATTCAGATAACGACACAATGTATGATGGTTGGGAAGTCAATAATTCTTTGAATCCTAGGGATCCAACTGATGCGGAGTTAGATAATGATAGTGATGGACTGACAAATCTAGAAGAGCAATATTTTCTGATACACCTAGGGTGGATGTTAGATCCTTTAAACCCTGATTCTGATAATGATTCTCTGAAAGATGGTGATGAGATAGATTTTAATACTAATCCAACAGACCCTGATACGGATAATGATGGGATCTTGGATGGAAAAGAAATAGATTTTAGACTTGATCCGACTGATCCTGATATGGATAATGATGGGGATTTAGATGGCACTGAATTTGGACAATTACTGCTAGATCCAAGAAATCCTTGGTTGAATACTAAAACGAGGCTAGTGATCCTAGTAGGAATTCCTATAGTAATTAGTTTAGGAATGGTAATTAATTTCTGGTATCTCCCAAAACGGAAGATGATCCGTGAAAAGTTGAGCCAATGGTGGATGAAACATATGTGGGGGATCCGTTATAGCGAAGAAGAAATTGCAGATTATGCGAAAGAAGCAACTAAAATTCTCCAAGAAGAAGAAGTAAAAAAATAGAAAAATGATTCATGTTATAAAAAATGCGTCATGCTTCTGATAACTCCGAATATTTATAAGGAAAAAGAATTCTTACTATATTTAGTCTGAATTAATCCAATATAGGTACCAAACCAAAAATATCTAACAAGTATCCATCTTAGATTTTTTAATACGTTGTGTAGATATGATTGAATCACCTTCTCCCATTCAAGACATATTTTCAATTGAGCCTTTATTTCTAGATATATTCAGGGATATCAACGAACAACATGCACGTATTCTCGCAATGATGTTTAAAATAGGAGGATATACCACACTAAATATCCTTACACAGCTTGTAGATATAGCTCAACCAACAGTGAGTGTTCGTGTGCAGGAATTAGTAGATAAAGGATTTTTACGGAAAAATCCTGAGCTCATGCCAATTATCTTGGTTCTATCAATTTCTATGGAAGATATAAAACATGCATTAGATGAAAGAATGCGTGTACAACGAAATGCTATCGAATTCCTTGAGCAAGCCTCCGTATTAAGTAATAAACAGATTATCGAAGCGTTATTAATTCGAGCATTTGATGTCATTTTTCCCCATTCTCTCAAGTTAGCTAAACTACTTGCATTTGTTTATTTAGAGGAAAAAATAACTCGTGATGAGCTTTATAATCTTGTACGAAAGTTGGAAAATAAAAGTAAAAAAGATAAGGGGTTTTCAGATAGAGTATTTGATTCCATTATAGATGCTCATAAAGATTGGTTTCAAATAATTCGTCAAAAGAATCAATTCTATATCAAATCCGTAATTCCTCTGGATGTATTTGCGAAAACTCGGTTAGAGTTTACTGAAATAAAAACAGCATATTATACTTCCCGTCTTTTGACTCAACTTGAGTCTTCTATGACTGTTGAATACGAATCAATCATTCCCCATCAAATATTGGAATATCCATCCGAAATCAAATTAAGATTAAAATCCTGTTTACGTCATTATAGAAACATTAAGATAATAGACAATGGAATTTGTAAGGGAAAGGAGGATGGAGAAAGTTTATTAAATTTAATTTTGAATCATAAGCGAGTATTTAGATCAAGTAAATCAGAAAAACAGAATAGTCAATTCAGGATTAATGTTCTCACAAGCCAGCAAATAAATATACCAGAAGTACCAACAAATGTCACAGTCAAACAGAAAATATTAAAAGGGGACATTTCTCCAGATTTCCATTTACGGGACTTTCTAATTTTTGATAAAAATGGATGCCTTGTCTATCCAAAAAATCCTCACCAACAACCTTATTACAATATATCACCACAATATGTTTCAACAATACTGAATTTTTTTATGCAAAAATGGGACGAAAAAGATGTTATCTGAATTTTTACGACTTATTAGGGGATTTATTCTGTTTATTGGTCCAACAGAGGCAGGTAAAACAAGTATATTACGGAGATTAGTCACAGGAGAGTTTTCTGATCACTCTCCTACCCTTGGATTTCGTGAAGAGCAAATTGCCAAAGTCAGGGTAATTGAGATCGGAGGACAAGAAGGATTCCGAAGCCTCTGGAATGACGCTCTAGAGAGTAATCCTGTTCATACATTTTTTGTTATCGATATCACCAGAGACGACAATTGGGAGGAATTTAGGAAATACAGGAAGAGGTTGTCACAGTTTACTCTGATTGCAAATAAAAATGATTTAAATAAAAAATCTCTTGATAGGCTTCCAGAATTTGATTCTGCACTAATAAGTAGTGCTAAAACAGGAGAAGGAATGCTTAGTATATTAGAATCTATTGCTAGTTTGAGAACCGATGCTGAAGTACCATCCGCTCCCACTTCTTCAATCGTGAGTAAAGAACACAAATCTAGTTCTTCAGAAAATGAGAAAGATCTCGCAGAGTCGATTTTAAAAGAATATCAAGATAAATTTTAGTTGAATTAACTAAACTTTAATCAATCTCCACCAAATATCTTTGGAATAATCCGTATGAGTGTTGTGGAGAAAATATGATCAGGTTGATTAAGAGTATAAATAATACGTGAATATTCAAGGTTTTGAAGCATTTTCATTGTTTCCAATAATTCAGCTTTTTGAAGTTCGAGATCTGTTGGAATCCAACCGAGAAATTCAGCTTGATTGTTTCCAATTTCTCTAGAAAATCGTTTTTCGATGAGTTGTTTCATTTTATGAGTTATTTCCTCATTTCGGACCATTTCATCAGGAATTTGGTTTGCTAATACAAAGACACGTGTCTTCAGATGTTCCTGCAATGCAGTGACCATACTAGTCGTGCCAAGAATATCAGCATTGCTTAGTTTAATAACAAAGAGGCTAACATCCGTTAATAGCATTGCATTTATGGTAGCATACCCTGTACCAGGAGAACAGTCGAGAATTAAATAATCAATTGAATAATCGTGTGTAATAGCTTTTTTGAGATCAACAAGCCCTTGAAGCATCTTAAATGACTCTTTTTTATCGATTATAATTACTGACTGAATTGATTCAGGTGTTGGGTCGGCAAATCCAATTAACAACGATCCAGGAAAATTCAAATATTTCGCGTGTAATTGAAGACAGTTATATAGAGGTTCGGATCCAAATAAATAATTATTCAACCATTTTACCTTTGGATTCTTTTTAAAAAAGGTCATTATAGACGGCCCATGGAAATCCAGATCAAGAAGACAAACTTTTTTACCTATTTTAGTAAAGTACATCGCCAAATTCACAGCAATACTACTTTTCCCGACACCGCCTTTATTCGAAAGAATGGAGAGAGATTTCAACTACATCGTCCTCTGTTCAATGCAAAATGAGCCATTATTTTTGGTATTTCGGTACTGAATTGAACCTAATTTTTTTTAATGACATCAGGAATATAACAATTCATTATTATATTTGTGTGTCAATTATTTTGTTTAATATAAACAGAAATAACATTTCTTCCCCCTATTTTCCGTTGTTTTAACATATCCTAGTTCGATTAATGTTTGCAAGTTCTTTTCAGTAGCAGACAAGTCATATTCAGCCTCTTGGGCTATCTCATCAAGTGTTCCTCTACGCAAGTGAATTAGTGCTAACACTGTTGGATGTAAGTCCTTAGGTAAACTGAATATTTCATCTGGACTCAAAATTTTCTCGGGTTTATCCAGTTCCTGCTGTTTAGCTGATACCAAATCATTGATTCTTTGGGAAATCGTAGAAAGAAAACTAGAATCAATATCTTGAACTGAATGTTTATTTTTTAAAACGGAACATAATAACCCTGTAAGAGAATCTTTGCAGAGAATAACTGCTGTGTCTAAATGTTTAGAATAAGTAATAATGAACATTGCAGGAGTCATTCCTCCCTCAAGTTGGATCCGAGTGTCTTCGACTACTGGATCTTCTATTAAAAAGCTGAAGGAAACAAAGTTCCACTCATAATCTGAATCACTCACACGTGTCGTTTGTGGGAAAGGGCCATAAAGCCTTTCAAATTCTCCATATTGGTATAGAACTGCACTATATTCAATCATTGAAAGTAATTGATTATCGTCAAAGAGACAAGTTTCATTTTTCTCTTTCACAAGCCACCCTTTGTCTGTAAAAGAACCAAAACATACCCCAATATGCACGCATTTCACCTTGATAACTTACATTCAATATTTCTATGTTCAAAGAAGTGAGGGATTAGTGAATGGAAAATTATTAGTCATTACACTGATAAACAATGCTTTCGATGCATTTCTTAATAAAGATGTAGCTTCATACTCAAGGAATTTTCATAATTATATCTCTTTTAGCTTTAAATTCGTGATATCAACAAGAATAAATGTATTTTTCAATTCTTACTTCTATTAAAAGCAGCTAAAGAAGGATTACATAAGGATTTGATGTTTTAACAAGAATAGAATACATTAAATAACATTTTTTTTATTTGAGATCATTCTTAAAGAATTAATACTCATTATTTGAACTCATATCACAACAGTGAGCTCAATAAGCAGAATTCCCTCCTTGATGGGGAAATGGGGCGTTATAATTATAATGTCATAGTAGTAATAACTTAGAAAAGTTAATAAAGGAGTAATTTCCTGAGATCAATGAGCTCAGAAATCAACGAAATTATTTCTATGCTCATTTAAAAGAACGAAAATGGAGGCTTGAAAATTAGAATTTCTAAAGTGACAAAAATTAGTCTTGTGATACTAGTAACTGTATTGGCATTCAGCATGGTAATGCCCGTTTCTGCAGGAGTTCCAACAAAACTCCAAAAGGTGATTGATGACCCCTCTTCAGTTCAGATTAGCGCTTGGGATCTTGATTTACCCCCGTGGGCTGATGGATATTATGACCCAGTCAAAAAAGCTATTGTTCAAGAATATCCTTCAGACACTCTGTTATACATTGTGCATGGAATTAGGATACAAAAACCAAATCTTGTTCCTAAACAGGACAAGGAAGAAGGTTGGTGGCATCCATTTCTTATTGAAGTTTTTATAGATGGACAGGAGATTCAAATGCTGCGGTATGCTTCGCCTAGGGATTTTGATGGTGATGGCAAAATCGATGCCATTACGTGGCGGTTTTATCATATTTTTGAACCAGGAGACCTCCCAGTAGGAGATCATACATTTGATATTCACTTTTATGTAAAATCTGGTCTGTGGTTTGAATATTTACAGACACAAACCGAATACTACGCTGGTCGGCCTTATCCATGGGACCCAAATCCTCCCTATGATGTTCAAGCTCTTATAATACGCATTGTAGAGGATTAAATTAGAAAATGGTCATATATCAATCTTATTCTGAAGGAAACTAGAGTGATGTAACATGAAGCGAAAAACCGTTTTTATTTTCCTCTTTATTGGGGTGTATTTGATTCTAATTAGTACATCCCCATTGATAAGAGCTTTGACATTCTCGACATCCAAGACAATTTCCCCTAGAAAAGCAATCTCGTACACGGCACATTCTCCTATCAAAATTTTTGGAAATGCGAGTTTCAAAAATACAGCACAGAGTGAAGGATGGCCTGGAGATGGTAGTGAAAGTAATCCTTATGTAATTGAGGGACTTGAAATTACTGGATCATCCTCCGACCTGACTTTAATCTTGATTGAGAAAACTGATGTTTATTTTAAAATTTCTAATAACTCATTAGATGGAAAGAAACAAACTCAAGATGGTATCAAGCTCTTCAGCGTTAGTAATGGTATGATTCTGGATAATGAAGTCAAGAATTGTCTCTATGCGGGGATTAGTATTCAAAACTCAGCGACTAATACAATTTCAGGAAATACTGTCTCAAAAAATGGAAGATCAGGAACTTGGAAAGCTAATTATTGGAAGCTTGACCTTTGTGGTATGAATTTAATCGCCTCTCATTCAAATGAGATAACAAATAATACTATCACTTCTAATAATATTCATGGTATTAGTTTAGACGCCTCATCTAATAATCTTCTATTAAAAAATGAAATTTCTGGACAGGAAGTGGGTTTGGGACTATTTCGGGGTGCTAATTACAATACTATATCAGAAAACGAGATTTTTTCCTGTCCTGATACTGGAATATTTTCTTATGATGCCACACAAGGAGATGTACTGGCTGAGAATTCTCATAATATTGTGACAAAAAATATTTTTCATAAAAATCGAGGTACTGGGGTCAATATGGGTGCAATTCAATTTTGTGGGTCAAATAACACGGTCTCATACAATGAATTTTACGATAACTCTATTTCAATCACAATAGGGATGCGATGGCATGGGGTCCAGTATAATTGGCAAGCACAAAACATTATTGTAGCCCACAATATCATCTATACAAGCAGTATTGGTATTTTGGTGAAATACGCTAACCAAGCAGTTATAATGAACAATTCAATCTATCAAAATAGTAATTATGGACTTGAAATCACAAATCAGTCTTCTCAAACCATTGTCAAATGGAATGATTTTCTTGATAACAATGTTGAAGGAGATTCTCAAGCGGTAGATAACGGCATAAACAACACCTT
Source organism: Candidatus Hodarchaeota archaeon (assembly GCA_016839785.1). GTDB lineage: Archaea > Asgardarchaeota > Heimdallarchaeia > Hodarchaeales > Hodarchaeaceae > Hodarchaeum. The sequence goes on from JAEOTQ010000193.1 coordinate 12,070, forward strand.
TTCTTCGAACTACTGGGGGAGTCTCTCCACTGACTCGTATTCTATTGCAGGTACGGCAGGAAATGTTGATTCGTCGCCATTAGCATCATTAAAACGTGTTGAAGAGTATAGTCAAGTGTATTTCCCCGCTACCTCTGATACATCTACTACCACTACCTCCACCTCTAAAACAAGTCTGGGTTGGCAAATAATTCTTGTTCTGCCAATTATATTTGTTTTTGGAATAATTCAAAAGAAGAAAAGGATGTAATGACCAAAAAACCTTTCTGTTCTCCCTTATTCCTTTTTTTACATTTGGAGTTCTGTTAGTCTACAACAGTTTGTGTCTGAGTTCAGTCAAATCAATTTTTTCATAATAACGAGAGTACCTGTTATCTTAACGTAAACCTTAAATTTGTATTCATCTGTTGAAAACCGTTTTATAAAAGGAAATTACAGTTCATGAATAATGAATGATATAGAACTTTGTTGTTCTAACGTAAGCCAAACAATCGGTTCATTTTAGCAAAAAATAAGTCGTAGGCGTTAAACATTGTTTGGACGTTTCGAAAAATTCGTACTCGTGGTAACATTGTACGCATTTTAACTGCCCTGTGATCTAAGATAAGACTTGCAGCAAAGTCTGATTCAGATCTAATCCCTCGTCCAATTGCTTGTGAAATTCCCCGTGTCACTGGTAACCTTGTGAGGTATTTAGCCATTTGCCAACCCC
>JAEOTQ010000194.1 GCA_016839785.1 Candidatus Hodarchaeota archaeon
GTCCTCGAATGGACCCATGGTATATGGGCAGAGCTGCAGCCTGTGAACAAAGTACAGGAACATGGGTACCTGTACCAGCAAATACTCCTGAATTACGTTCACGATATGGGGCCAAAGTGCTTGGAATCTATGAAGTACCGTCTCATGAATTTGAAATACCTAAAGATGTGGAAGAAAGAAATTTCATTTATCAAATCGCATTCCCCACTATTAACCAGACCGATCAAATAGGTCTGATGCTTACAGCCACGATTGGAAACATTTCTATGGGAGGTAAACTCAAAATGCTTGACCTTAGATTCCCTAAAAAGTGGATAAAGAATTTTCAAGGGCCTAAATTTGGGATAGAAGGAATAAGAAAACTCCTAAAGGTTCCTGATAGGCCTCTCCTGAACAATATGATTAAACCATGTAGTGGATGGACTCCTGAAGTAGGAGCTCAACTCTTCTATGCCGCAGCAAAGGGAGGCTGTGATATAATTAAAGATGATGAACTCATTGCGGACATGGATTACAATAGAGTTGCAGATAGAGTACCATTGATGATGGAAGCTGTCGATAAAGTCAGAGATGAAGTCGGTGAAGAAACTCTGTATACTGTGAATATTACAGATAAAATTATGAAATTAAAGGAAAATGCTTTAGCTGTGCAGGATGCAGGGGGAAATGCTCTCATGTTAAATTATCTTGTCGTCGGCCTACCCGCTTTACGGATGCTAGCTGAAGATAAAGAGATTAAGCTGCCGATTCTAGGACATATGGATTTTGCAGGTGTGTTTTATGAATCACCATTTTCAGGTGTTTCTTCATTTCTAATTATGGGAAAGCTCGCAAGACTAGCTGGTGCAGATATTGTGGTATATCCAGCCCCGTACGGTAAAGCCCCATACCTCAAAGAAAGATATATGGAGATTGCAAAAGCCCACCGATACCGAATGCACCACTTAAAGCCTACAATGCCAATGCCCAGTGGAGGAATTACACCTGGTATGGTTTTGCGTGTTATGCAAGACTTAGGCAATGATATGATGATTGGATCTGGTGGAGGAATTCACGCCCATCCTGATGGTCCAATTGCTGGTGCCACTGCATTTCGGCAAGCTATTAATATTGGTATGAAGGACATGAAAGCAGCTTCCGAGGATTTCGAGGATTATGTTGAAGATCATGAAGAAGAGTATCCTGAACTAGCCAAAGCAATGGAGACCTGGGGAGTATCCGATACTCGCCTGTAAACCTTTCCTTCTCCTTTTTTTGGGTCTTATCCTCCTGCAACAGGAGGAAAAATTGCTATTACATCTCCTTCATTTAACTGAGTGTCTATTCCATCAAAAATTCCCATATTTCTTCCATTAATCAGGATTACCACCCAACCTCCTAATTGGAGATTTTTGTCTAACATTAATCCTTGTAAAGATGGATATTTCCCAATTATTTTTCCTAAAAGAACAGTAACTGTACTTCCTTTAGTTAGAGTGATCTCAATGTCCCGTTGCTGTGTAGCTTGCTTAAACGCGCCAAAAAACCTCGCAATTACTTGGATAGTTCCAGACTTTGCTACTTCAGATGTCAGAGAAAAGCCTCAGTTAAACACTTCATGTTTTGGATACTTCCTGTAATTCTTCGTTTTTTAACTTCTTTTTATCTAATTTCATCACACGTGTAAGTGGTAGGAAATCACGAATTTCTATCTGTTTAGGAACAGCATAAGGAGGAAGAGTATCTTTACAGAATCTTAAAATATCATCCGTAGATGTAGTTTCTTTGTGTTCATCTTTTAAAATCACAAATGCTTTTACTCTTTCACTTCCAGGTCGGTTGGGATCAGGAACTCCAATAACTCCAGCTAGTCTCACAGCAGGGTGTGAATGAAGAGCATCATCAATAACTCGTGAATAGACCTTCATTCCAGATACGTTGATCATATCCTTGATTCTATCAACAATTTTAAAGTATCCATCTTCATCCATTACCCCGATATCTCCTGTAGCTAGCCAATTATCGTTTTGTAACCCTTTCCCTCTTTCTGGCCAATATCCTAACATAACCTGAGGTCCACGAATCCAAATTTCACCTTCTTTACCAAAGGAGACCTCCTCACCCGTTTCTGGATCAACAAGTTTTACCTCTGTATCTGGAATCGGTACACCTACACTATGCTTGACTTTAGACATGAAACGTGTAACTTTTGATATTGCAGACAGGTTTATGTGAGTACATGGGCTACATTCAGTCATTCCATACCCCTCACTCATTGGAACACCAGTTTTTTTACTAAATTGTACAGATACCTCTGGTGGAAGAGCAGCCGCCCCTGAAAAATAGAAAATTGGCATCTTCTTTATCTCTCGCGTCAATAACTCACTAAAGTGTGTTGGAACACCATAGACAGCAAAGGGGCGGTATTTCTTAATGATTTCTGAAATAAGGTCAATATCTCTTGCATCAACGAGAATAGTGCGAAGTCCCCAAGAAATTGAAGAAATAAGCGCCCAATGTCCGTATTGATGGAATATCGGGACACAAATTAAAGTGGCTGATTTTCCTTTGAATCCTCTTTCAAGAGGACTCAAAAACCAATGTAAAGATTGTTTAACATTAGTTGTAACGTTATAGTGTGACAACATTGTGCCTTTAGGTATTCCTGTTGTGCCTCCAGTGAATGGTATAAAAGCAATGTCCTCTTTAGGGTTTATTGTTACTTCTGGAGGATTCGCTTCAGATTTTAAAATCAAATCAGCCATTTTAAGAGCATTCGAGACTACTTTCATCTCAGGTAATTCATAATCAGGAAATAATGGAACAGGGGTATAAATTAGGTTTTTTATTGAGATTTCATCTTTGATGTTCTCTATACGGTTTAAGCGATGGTAAGAACAGATGATGGTTTCAGCCTTCACCTCGTTGATTTCATATATCAGATCTGGTTCTTTATGGAGGATAGAGAGAGGGACATGGATTGCCCCTAATCGTAATATTGCAAAATCAGCAATCACAAATTCAGGGCACGTTGGTAGTATGGTGACTACGCAATCGTTCTTTTTCACACCTAATTCGGTCAATGCGGTCGCAAACTTATCTACTTGAAGCTTCAACTCTGCATAGGTCAATTTTTGATCTAAATAAATTAAAGCTTCATTATCTGGATATTTAGCTACTGAATCTTCCAGATATTGATAAATTGAAATCTCTGGATACGGCTTCATAGTTTTTGGTAACTTATAGGGACCAATGAAGTAGCTTTTCAACCATGGTTTTTCAGAATATGAGTTCAATATTCAACATTTCCTGATTTGTCGGTAATTACATCTTATCAATCAGCCAATCCATTCCAAGCCTAGTAAGTGTTTCTGCAGTTGGTCGTCCATCATGATCCCATCCACGGTATTTATAGTATGCATCTAGCATGGGATCCAGATTAACAACCTGTCCCTCTGCAGGCCCGTCTGGTAAGGGGTCTTCCGTTAATCGTTTTGGAAGCGTGTCATCTGCTCTTGTTAAACCTTCACGGATATTATAAGCTCTTTCAAGGTTGTAGATTCTTTCTCCAGTTTTCCGAAAGTCTTTTTCTGAAAAATCGTAACCTACTAAGCTTTCTATTAGATCCGCCCAATCTTCTCCCGTTAAAACCATGCCCATGAATTTACAACCGGATAATGCATCAAAAACTCCAAAAGCATCTTCATATTCTTTAACTACACGTGCCTCCTCTGGTATTTCTTGAAGGCCATCTTCGTCCACCTCTCCCTCCTCCACAATTAGAAATGGCATAGACATAAATGCAGGGCCTTCTATATATGCAGTGATATGATCTCCCCCTCGATTAGCTGTTGCATATGCCAATCCTGTTATTTTTGCAGCCCTTGAATCGTACGCTGGAAGTTCTAATCCTTTCACATGCATTGCAAACCTTTCGCTTCCCTGTCCTAGCTTCTCTGCCATGGCTTTGGAACCTTCTGCTAGTAAATTACCAATTCCCTCTCTTTTGGCTATCTTATGGACTAGATCGATAATTGCATCAGGATTCCCAAACTTTATGTCTGAACCCATAGTATCTGTTAAGATCCCTTTTTCCACAGCTTCCATCGCAAAAGATATTGTAGCTCCTGCAGAGATGGTATCGATTCCATATTCATTGCATAAGAAATGAGCTTTAGTTATAGCATTGAGATCATAAATATCACACATACTACCAAAAGCACCTATAGATTCGTATTCGGGGCCTTCTCCTGAACTAGCATATTTCCCTTCTTTAATGTTTGATAATCTTCCACAAGCGATAGGACATGCAAAACAGGCCTTTTCGCCAACAAGTATTGTATCATTAATTGCTTCTCCGTTAATTTTCTCATATTCTTCTACATAGCCAGTTTGCCAATTTCGTGAAGGAAGTCCTCCTCTTTGATTGACCATGTCAAGAATGGCGGCGGTCCCAAAAACCTCAAGAGTAACTTTGAGGAGACTAGCATTTACCCAATCACGCCTCTCTTTTGCTTTTTCCCGATATTCTTCATTATTAGCAATTTTAATAGGAATTCTTCCTCTTGAAGCAATAGCTTTAAGATTTTTGGCTCCCATAACTGTACCCAGTCCACACCTTCCAGCTGCTCTTCCCCAAAAGGGTTTATCGACATCATTCATAATAGCTGCATATTTAACCTTATTTTCTCCTGCAATACCAATACAAGCAACATTAAATTTCTCACCTAGTTCTTCCTTGATCTTTTGAGTTGTTTCATAGGTGTTTAGACCCCAAAGATGTGAAGCATCACGTAATTCAACTTTTCCATTATCTGTAACTAAGTAGACTGGATTCTCTGCTTTTCCTTCAAATATGACCCCATCAAATCCAGATCGCTTAAAATCACGTCCCCAAAACCCACCTGAGTTAGCCTGTCCCCAAAATCCAGTTAATGGAGATTTTGCAACTACAGAAAATCTTCCAGTACTGGGAGAGGATGTTCCAGTCATTGGCCCAGTCATAAAAATTAATTTATTATCAGGCCCTAATGGATCAGTACCTTTGGGGACTTCATCAAACAAATACTTTGTTGCTAATCCCGCTCCTCCTAAAAACATTTTTAAGTCAGTTTCATCGGGTTCTTCTTCCGTAAAACTACCTGTTGTCAAATTCACTCTTAAAATTTTGCCCATATAACCAAACATTTTATCTACAACCGCTAATAACCATTTAATTAATTTAACACTATCATCAATCTGTCAACTTAAAAATATAGGTCTCTTTGTGAGTTAAGAAATGAAAGGAAGCTAAGTAAAGTCTTTAAATATCAGATTTATTTTTCAAAGAGATTCCTATCAATCCTTATGATCTGGTAGGTATGTAGATAATTTCAAGATAAAAATCAATCAGAAGCTATCGAATTTAGTTTAGGAAGTAATTATATGGTTGTTTATGGTTCAGAAGAATGGGTAGAGGCATTAATGGTTAAAATTAATGAAAGCGAAGCATATGAGAAAGCTGCTAAAAATTGGGAAGGAGATTTCATTTTTAAGACGATTCCTGATGGTACAGGTACACTAACGGAAGAAGCAAGTATTTATTGTGATCTATGGCATGGAAAATGTCGTGAAGCATACCTAATAACTCCAGAAAAACCATCCCCGGAGAATGTGGAATATATCTATGCGGGAAAATATGGAAATTGGTTGAAACTCTTCGATGGTAAGATCGGTCCATTAAAGGGAATTATGCAACGGAAGTTTGATGTGAAGTGCTCTGCGAGATCAATGGCAAAGTTGATGCGTGCTCTCAAAGCAGCTCAAGAGCTCGTAAAATGCACCACTATGATTGATGACGTGGAATATCCGTAGGAGGACAAGATATGTGGGATTTTACCTCCCCTAGAAAAGTAATTTTTGGTGAGGATGCATTAGAATATCTCTCTGAAAAGCAATTCAAACACGTGTTTATTGTTACAGATCCAGTGATGAGGAAACTGCATCTTCATCTGTTAGAAGAGCAGCTCAAAGCGACTAATGCAGAAATTACGATCTTTGATGAAATACCAGGTGAACCGACTCTTCAAATCGTTCAAAAAGGAGCGAAACTTTTAGCTGAAACTAAACCAGATGCAATAATCGCGTTTGGTGGGGGAAGTGTCATGGACTCAGCCAAAGGTATGTGGCCAATGTGGGCGTCCCCTGAAGACGGAATTGATGCTATTGAAGGCTTAAATCCATTTGAGGATCTGAAACTTCGTGAAAAAACTGGATGCATTCTTATAAATATTCCAACTACTTCTGGAACTGGATCGGATGTCACTTGGGCTACTGTGTTGACTGATAATTCATCTGAGACCGAGCGTAAAGCTTCTTTTGGTAATCGTGAATTAGTTGCTGATATTACAATTCTGGATCCAATTTTAACTAAAACCCTACCAAGAAGTCTTATTGCTGGAGCAGGTTTAGATGCTCTAAGTCATGCTGTTGGTGGATATTTAAGTACATGGGCTAATGATTTTTCAGATGCGTTACTTCTGCATGCATTCAAGCTATTATGGATAAACATACCAATAGCTTATCATCAGGCCGAAACGGGTGAAGTAAACTTCGAAATTCGGGAAAAACTGCACAATGCTGCTACTATGAGCGGATGGGGATTTAGCAATTCGCAAATCATTCTTGGTCATGCAATAGGGCACACCATTGGTGGAGCGTTTAAAATTCCTCATTCAAGGTGTATTGGAGCAGCTTGTTGGTATTCTCTGATGTACAACAAGACTTCCGTTTCTGATCGAATAGCAGATCTCGCTCGTACAATCGGAATTGAGGGGAAATCAAAAGAGGAATTATCTGTGAATTTAATTAAAGAATTCAAGAGATTATTGATTGAATTAAATCTACCTGTGTCTTTGCAAGAAATGGGAGTGACTAAAGAAAAATATGATGCTGAGATTGAATCTGTAATTGACTATACACTAAATGACTCAGGTACACTCTCTAATCCGAGACCCGTTGATTATGAAGACTATGTTAAGATATATGAATATTTCTTCGAAGGTAGAGAACTCGATTTCTAATAATCGATTTCGCCTACTAAATACGAAATAAATCCCAAGTTTATCATCAAATTTTCCATCCCCAGTAGTTTTTTATTTTTTTTAAAAATATCTATCTTTTACTCTAAAATAAAAAATCTTAGGATGGTCGTATATGGTAAATGAAGATCTATTGAGAACATTGTTTGTAAAGAAATCTCTGAAGAATGTTGAAGGGGGATTTCAATTAGAAATGAAAAATCCTATTAGCGATGCCACAATTATAGATGCAATTAAATTTGAGATAAAAGGGGACGCGATTGAGGGAAAAGAAAAATATAAAAATTTTGTAGTAGAGATCGGGGGTAAAAGTGTGGAGAATAAATCCATTAGCGAACAAAACCCTGCGGATTTTAGTGTTAAATCTCATGCTATTCTTCGGTTTAAAAGAGAAACTCCCCTTCCTGTGGGAAAATATAAACTACGATTTACTAAATTATTAACCGAACAATACGGTGATATTCCGTTTTCAATGAAAGAACGTATCCGTGAATAACAGTTTACCGCTAGTCTTCATACAACGGGACTCTTTATTCAAGGGGAAGGATTTATTTTTTTAATTTCATACTGTCAAGTTATTTAAGATAAAATTGAAATCTCTAAGGTTATGAAGTCCACAATTAATTTTGAACAAGCAAAGAAGTATATATTGAATAACGGTAGAAAACTCGAGCAGGAGAGGTTTCGGTTTCATTTTGAGAGTGGATCATCAAACAACGTGATTCAAGAATTAGGAAAATTTCAGAATGATGATGGGGGGTTTGGAAAAGGTTTGGAATCAGATCTGAGGAGTGTTAATTCATCAGTTTTAGCGACTTGTCATGCCTTGTCAATTTGTAGGGAAATAGGCGTTAAAAAACAAACACTGATTGATATGGCTCTGAAATATTTGCTTAGTTGTTATGATTCTGATAAGAAGGTGTTTCCAATTATCACATCCAATGTTCTTGATGTACCTCATCCATGGTGGTGGACTGAAAAGGATCTTGAGAAGAATTTCGCAGGTTTCAGAATAAATCCTACAGCAGAGGTACTTTCTCATCTGATGTATTTTGGTAGTAGAGTACCTGAAGGGTTGGAAGAAGAGACTCTATCTCGGATTAACTCACTAGAAACAGTTGGTATTTACGGTTTGAGATGCATAAAATATCTGATAAAGGTAGACAAACTACTTGTACAAACAAAAAATGCGATTGTTGAGAAATTAGAACCTCTAATTATCTCCAATATTAGTGGGGAAAAGTGGGATGGCGATGGTATGTATCCTCTAAATATTGTGAAATCTCCAGATGACATCTTTGCTAAAACAGTCAGTGATGAGCTCATTCAATCAAACTTGGAATATGATATACAAAATCAGAAAGAAGATGGATCTTGGGCTCTCAACTGGTCATGGGCTGATATTGATGAACAATTGTGGTCTGAGGCAGAGAAAGAATGGAAAGCTGTTAAGACACTAGAAAAATTATTAGTATTCAAAGCATTTAATTATTTATGAGAAAGTACATACCTACAAACTAGAAAAACTCTTAAGCAAAAAAAGGGGATTCTCTGTAACTACTCATCCGTTTTTACGATTTAAAGGCAGGAAAGCAAGTATGGAGAATCAAAAAAGACTATTTAAAGATGAAGAAATTCTTGAATGGATTACATCCCTTACAGAAGAAGATTTAGAAACAGTTCACAAAAAAAGTTTAGTTCCGTTTTATGATCAGGTCTTTGTTGAAGGAAAGGGAGTATATCTGAAGGATCATACTGGAAAAGAATTTCTTGATTGTACGAGTCAGGCTTGGACTTCCAACATTGGTTTCGCAAATCCAGATGTAGCTTATGCGGTTTCTGAGCAAGTGAAAAGACTAACCCATGTACGTTATGGTTTCCCCACAATCCCAAGAATTAAGTTTATCCATAAACTCGCATCTATTACTCCAGAAGGAATGACTAAGATAGCTGTGAATGCTATGGGAGGCGGAGCGGCAATAGAGGCAGCTCTGAAACTAACAATGATAAATAAACCAGGTGCCGAAACTTTTTATTCCTATACACGAGGCTATCATGGCAGTTCATTAGCTACGATGACTCTTGCTTCGAGATTTGCTGGTGTCACACGCTTTCGTCCATGGGGATTTGATAGGGTCTCTAAAATTCCTTTTCCATATTGTTATCGATGTCCTGTTGGTCAAGAGAATGAAAAATCATGTAAATTGGAATGTTTGGAACTAGCGAAACATCTCATTGAATATGGATCTTTAGATAAAGTAGCTGGGATTTTAATGGAGCCCATTCAGGGCCCAGGTGGACATATTCCTGCACCAAAGCGATATATGAAAGAACTTAGAAAATGGACTGATAAGAATAATATATTTCTAATTTGGGACGAATCTCAGCTCCTAACACGAATTGGTTATTGGTTCTCATCAGAGTACTTTGATGGTGTTAAACCAGATATAACATGTTTAACTAAAGCCATCGGCGGTGGTTTACCGATGGGAGTTACTATTGCCCGTAAAGATCTTATTGGTTTTAACTCAGCGGAAGAACATTCTACTTTCGGAGCTAATCCTCTAATGTTTGCATCAGGACTAGTATTCTTGAATTATGTTGAAAGAGCGAATCTGTTAGAGAACACTCGGAAACAAGGTATGTACATTACGAAAAAATTGCAAAAATTAATGGAGGAATCGGAATATATTGGAGATGTTCGATGTCCAGGCTTAATGATTGGAATAGAACTAGTTATGGATCGGGAAAGTAAAAAACCTGCTAATACTCTAGTGACCGACCTAATTGAAATTGCCAAGGACGAATTTGGTGTAATTTTTGGGACCTCAGCGCCTATTTCTAGTGATTCGGGTTCTTTATATCGCAATATTGTCAAAATTAAACCTCCTCTTACAATAACCCAAGAAGATTCTGATCATATCTTGGATGTATTTGAAAAAGCATTAGAAGAGGCTGTTGATTATTTATAAGTACGATGTGATTTAATGGTTGTAAAGAAATTTCTTGCGTATGATCTCGGAACAACAAGTACGAAAGCAGTATTGATATCAAATGAAATTGAGTTCATTAACTCCTCGGTCATGGATTATCGAACTATATATCCTAAAGCTGGTTATGCAGAGCATAATCCTGAAGACTGGTGGAGAACTTTAACTCACACTACGCGCGAATTAATGAAGAAAACAAATACAAATCCTTCTGAAATAAATGCAATAACATTTAGTTCACAGATGCAAGGTTGTCTTCCTGTAGATAAATCTGGTACACCATTAATGAATTGTATGATTTGGTTGGATGGCCGAGGGGCGGAAATGATGTCCAAACTCTGGCCATGGCCAAGAATAATGGGTTACAATCCCTATCGCCTTTTTCGTAAGTTTTTGAAAATTACAGGAGGATCTCCCGGGTTAGCAGGGAAAGATGTTATTCCTAAAATTCTATGGCTACAAAAGAATCATCCTGATCTTCTACAAAAAACTTTCAAGTTTTTAGATGTAAAAGATTATGTCATATATTTACTTACAGGAGTAATGGCCACCTCAACTGATCTTGCATATATTTGGTGGTTAATGGATTCACGGAAAGAAGGAGGCAAACCAAAGAATGAATGGTCACGATCCTTGTGTAGAACATTCAAGATAGATATGGAAAAACTCCCTGAGCTTCGAAAGCCTACAGATATTATTGGTTCGTTGTCAGAAAAGGCCGCGCTAGAGTTAGGACTTGTGAAAGGTATCCCTGTCGTAAATGGTGCTGGTGATATGACTACAGCGGCCATTGGTTCAGGCGCAGTTTTAGATGGTGAACTTCACTGCCAAATTGGGACATCTGGCTGGGTAGCAGGTCATGTGTCAGAAAGAAAAGTAGATATTAGTCATTATACTGGATGTACAGGCTCTGCCTTTGCAGACCAATTTTATTTAGTGACAGGACATCAAGAAATCGCTGGTTCAGCTCTTGAATGGGCCAAAAACAATATTCTCTATTTCAAAGATGAACTACAAACGAAAGAAAAAAAGGACATCTATGAAATATTTGACGAACTAGTATCAGATTGTCCACCAGGTGCAAAAGCAGCTGGAGGTACACATCTAATGTTCATGCCTTGGCTTTACGGGGAAAGATGTCCATTAGATGATGATAATGTCCGAGGAGGACTGATTAATCTTTCTCTAGACCATGATAGACGTCATTTACTTCGTGCAGTATTTGAAGGGGTAGCATTCAATGCACGGTGGGCACTTCATACTGTAGAAAATCTCTATTCTCCCGTCGAGTGGCTTTCTATTATTGGAGGGGGGGCCAAATCTGAGGTTTGGTGCCAAATATATGCTGATATTCTGAATAGAACGATTAAACGTGTTAAAAATCCGCAGGAAGCAGGAGCATTAGGTTCAGCTTTAATAGCTAAAATGGCTTTGGGAGAGATACAAGATTTAAATGAAGTGAAGCAGTGCTGTCACTACGATAAAGAATTTACTCCTAATCCAGATAACCGTAAGCTGTATGATGACCTTTTCGAAGAATTCAAGAATCTATACAAGCAAAACAAGAAATGGTTCAAACGAATGAATAGTAAGTAATTTAGAATTAATTTGAGGATATTTTTAGGGTACGAAAATCGTCAGGATATTTCAACTTCAGATAAATTTGAATTTCTGTCTCATCAATTGTTTCTAAGGCTGTTTCCTCATCAACTGACGACCTTTGTATTCTTGTCCAGTTAAGTAGATCTTTTCCTATTTTTAAACTTTTACGCATTGAATCTGATTCATCAACAATAAGAATCACTGAAAAATCTGAATCTTCGACTCGAACCAGTTTATAATTTTCATCTAATTCTGAAGCTCCCGTTCGTTTCATGAGAATTTCTCTAACACCTGCTCCTAAAGAGGCTTGAGCGAAGGTATTTACTGCAGTAAACATACTAGTGAGCATGGAAGGATCGTAGGTAACTTCCTCCTCTTTAGCACTAGTACCAACCAGTAATCCAGACTCCGTTTTATAAATACACACGTTATGTATATTAATTTGTGGTAGTATTACTTCTCCTGTTAAAGTTTCGATTAACCAATCAAACGCTTGATAGAAATTCACACCTGACTTTGCAGACATATGAAAAATGTTAACAGCTCTGAACTGGCCTTTTTGTTGAATTTCGTATAAATCAAAATGCTGTAAAAGCAAAACATAAGGATCTACACCAGAAAGGTCAGCTTTATTTGCTGCAAGTAGTAAGATCCCATTCGGTTTGATATTGGGAAGCGCGTTAAACAGCGCTGCTTTACTTTCTTTAAATGATTCTGGATTTGAGCAATCAACTACGAAGACAACTGCTGTTGCAATCCGGAGATAATCTTCCCAAATCATATGAAAGGACTCTTGGCCTCCTAAATCAAAGGCCTGGAAATTTATATCTCGGTACTCAAACTGATCAACATTTAATCCCATTGTTCTGACTGAATTTCCGTGAAATTCTCCTGTTCGTAATCTTTGTAGAATAGTGGTCTTACCTGCAAATCCTAGACCAATAAATGTAATTAACTTTTCCGCTATTGGTTCTTTAAAATCAATATCCTTAGTCTTCCCTCTTCGTCGGAATAGGCGCTTTAATAAGGACATAGAAACACTCCAAAGATCAGAACAGGAGAAAAAGGTTTTCTTTGAGTAACTAAAACACACATTTTAGATAAAGGTAGCTAGTCAAACCATCCGGAATCCAAAAATCGTTGTAAGATATTTTTTGACGATATCATTATGAACTATTAGTCTGGGATATTCAATATTTCGTTCATTTTAGAATCACAAGGTGTTTCAATATCAGCTGGGAGTCCATGACTTCAGAGTACCCTCTTAAAAGGGGCCTTTTCCTTACTTTTTTAAAGCTTCAATGCTATTAAGTATTTAAACGAAATTAAGGATTTTCAATTGTTAAAGTGATCAAAAATCTAGTAGCAAAAGGATTGAATCCAGTATGAGTACCTCAGAGGATTATCAAGGTATTTTAGTTTATAGTGAGTTTGATGGTAAAGTTGGACCAGTTGTTCGCGCACATTACCCTGAAAATCTTTATCCTGATGAGCTGAAACTTCTCGCATCAATGAGCATGCCCAATGTTGGCCAACAAACTAATCTTGATATCGCAGAATCCACGGGATTTCATGTCTTTCAAATCTCTGAATCGAAAATTGTGTGCAGCTACTATAAGTTCCTCCGAGGAAATATCAAAACATTAACTGGAGCTTCACTAGTATCGATCTCCTTTGTAACTGAACGTCTTATAAATCCTTTCAGATTTAAACCCTTCTTAGAACTAGTATTAACTCCGATGTTTCGAGTTGTGGTCGATTCAAAAGTCCTTCGTCAGATTGTTGATGCAGTTACTTCTACAGGTATGATTGACAAAGAAATCACGGCAAGAGGACCATCAGTTCGCGTGAAAGCACGAATTATCCAGGATACAGAATTGCCAATGTTTTATTACGAGTTAGAAAAGGATCTTGGTAAGATTTAGTTTTTTTCTGGCTGTATACTACGTTTGTAAGTTTCTTTAAATATTAAGATAAAAACTAAGCACAGTAGTGCCACTAACCCGAGAAATAAGAAGCTAGTGCCAAAATTATATATATCAGCTAGATAACCAAAAACAGTTGGGGCAATTGCACCAGTTAATGTGGCCCCTGAGAAGAGTATACCAAATGCAGACCCCATATCTTTGGGGGAAATTTCACTCATAATTGTTGGCAAAATTGCGGCACCTAGAAAGAAGAAGAAAGCGAGCACGAGATATACTCCTAAAACAAGGAATGTAAGAGTGTATGGAATTAGGGCTAAAACAAGTAACAAAACAGTAGCCACTCCATTTGATAATAACATAGAATTAATTCTGAAACTTATCCGAAGATCCCGGGATGCTCCTTTTGAAATACGCCAATTGTTCACTTGCCCCATTAAAAATGTAGCTGAGGCACCTATGCCGAGTATGATGGCGGTGAGTATTGAAGATTCGATTCTGGTGAACGAAAAAGCATCAGAAAATACAATGGTCGTAAAATAAGAAATGCATCTAAATACTGGAGCACGTGCAGCCGAAATCAGGACTATAAGGAATGTAAGGAGGGCTACATTCCTTTTTAGTTCCCCCTCTTTCTTAATTTCATTATTCTTGGTATTCATTAAACTATTATGCAATTCAGGAGAATTAGGAAAGAAAATCCATAATAAAAGGCCCGTGACTAGTTGTATCCCTGCAAACAATAAAAAAGCTGTTCTCCAATTCGTTAAAACTGCAAAAAACATTGCAAGGAGGGGTGTAGTTGCACTTCCTGAATTTCCGAAAACAGAATTAATTCCCATATTTCGGTCTTGGTTCTTCATATTATTCAGAAAGGCAAAGGCGACGGGATGATATGTCGATAATGATATTCCTAGTACTATAGTTGCCAGTGCAAGATCGGTAAATGTCATTGCAAAGGACATCAGCACACTAAAAATCCCTAAACCTATAATACCGATCCAAATAAGGTGTTTCTTTGAGTATGGATACTTATCTCCAATCCGACCGACTCCTGCTGAGAGTATCACCAATAATAGCATAGGAATTGATCCAAGTAGACCTTCCTCAGTATGAGTTAACGGGATATCTGTTTGGAGATAAATTAGGAGCGCAGCAGTAAGATAGTTGCCTATATGGTTGCAGAAATGACCTAGTCCAGTCCACAAAAGAATCTTATTTTCTAAATTCAAGGAATAATGCACCAAGCGTGAAAAAAAATTTATGTTCAAAAATCCCTCATCGAGCTATTTAGAATCACTTGTCTGGTTTATCGAAAAACTCTGTAAGTTCCATCCTTTTGTCTCCATGATCACTTTTCTCAATCTGGGTGTAGTAATAAGTCAAATAATCAGTAAATAATGTCGTGTCTTGTCTTAAATTATCAAGTACATCCTGAGCAATCCTTATTTCATTAAATTCTTTCTTGGTAAAGGAAAATATCTTGTGATCCAATAAATCAGCAAAAGTTATCATATGTGATAATTCTACATACTTTCGAATCGTTTGTTCAAGATGGGGTAATAAATTAACTGGTGGAGGGAAAAATTGATGTTCAGATATTCGTTGCTGGATTACTTCCCTACGTGGAAATTTCTCATAACCAACACCTTTAATATTCAAGATTCTTGCAGCTGCAAGAGTACTACCTGTTCCAGCAAATGGATCAAGAATACTTGTTGCTCCCGTTAATTTTATACACCTATAAGGAAGCTCGATTGGGAATGGTGCTTCATGACCTTTTTTGATTGTGCTTCCTGTGGTTCGAGAGTAAGGAATAAACCAAACATTTCCTGCATCCCGAAGATCTGACTTTGCATATCGTCCAATGTTAGATTTATCAGCATAAGGAATTCCAATTGCTTGTGGATTCATCTGATAGTTTTTCTGATCCTTTACAAAGACAAAGATGTACTCAAAAATATTATTTAAACGTCTACTTCGGCCAGAAGGAGTATAGTGACCTCTTCCTAGGAATGATTTTAACCAGATAATCGTCTGAAGACGAATAAACCCTGATCGAGTTACTAATTCCGCTACTTTGTTTGAAAATCCTTGATTACTTGCTGAATCACCAGTATTTAAGAAAAACATCCCTTTAGAGGAAAGAACTCTAAAACATTCGGACCAAACTTGAAGCAGTAAAGCTTCGTATTCTGATTCAGATTTTTGATCATCATAAACGTTTCCCTTGTCATCTGAGTATATTTTACTTCGATTATACGGAGGTGAAGTTACTATTAGATCAATAGATGAATCCTTGAGTTCTTTCATGTCCTCAGAGCTTTTATAATATATAATTTGAGCTCCATATTTGTCAAAATTAGGGTCGGAATTCATTAGATCGCCAATTTACTAATAAAAAGGAGAATGAAGAAGATGATTGCTCATCTTCGATATTTTTTCCTTAAGGATACCAGTGCAACAATTCCTGCAAAAGCGGCAATTACGATCTCCACTTCAAAACCAGGTGCAGAAGTAGGGGGTTCTTCAGTAGTCGTCGTTGTTGTAGTGGTTGTTGTTGTAGGTATTTCCCATGGAATATGATTTGGGATATCTGTAGTATTGAATGAGAAAACGACTGAACCATCTGCTCCAATCATATCAATCTCAATCCCATTTTCAGTGACATTCGCTAGGCAAATCTCATTGCCTTCATACCAGAAGTCATAACTTAACAACGTTCCTGGACCCGTAGGATTTTTCGCAGGATTGAAATGATCTGGGATTGGCTTGGTCAGCGCAGCTAATGACGTTCCACCTCCATTTATTAATATGTGAGAACTTCCAGCCTCACTACCAGTTGAGTGATTTCTATATGTATAATAGCCGTGATGATCATGACCATTGATAATCAGGTCTGCTCCAGTCTCAATTGCTTTGTCTGCAAAAACAGCACGAAAATCTTCATAATCCTGTTCACGCCCTGGATTAACGCCCCATAATGGTCTGTGCATCACAAGCACGATTTGTTCTATGGAATTAGCTGCAAGATCCTCTTCGAGCCAATCCATTTGGGCTTGTAATTTTACAGCATCTTTATCCATAGTATCTCCATAATTAAAGTTTTCGGTATTAAGAAATATGAAATGAATGTCGCCTTGTGCAGTATCAAAGCTGAAGTACACTTCATTACCAGGATTTGCTACATTATTCTTGAAAACTACTAAGTCGGTATCATCAGGCATGGTACTCCCTTCAATTTCATGATTTCCTACAGCCATGTAGATTGGTATGGAAGCATTAATAGCAGACATATGAGGCCAGTAATGCGTATCCCATTGATTCTGGTCTGGACCATGGTTTACGGCATCACCTGTATGTACAGCGAATTGGATATTCAGATTTACATCTGCTAGTAAATCTGTCATAAGATCACTAACTAGTTCCATTCCTGTATTCACACCACTAGCATCATTACGGGTATCTCCAAAAATTATAAACTGATATGGTTCAAATACGGTTGTTTTTTGTTTTAAACCATTGTTTACAGAGAAAGCCTCATACGTGGTCGAATAGGTTAATAATACTAGTGTTAACATTGCTAATAAAATTACTCTTGACATATTCGTTTTTTTCACACTAATCACATCATTTAAGTACATTTAGCCAATAAAAAAGTTATTTCTGTTCTTTAGAATCTGGCCAAATTGACCTTTTCGAACAGATAAAAATTTTTGGTTGGGGAATTATCATAATGTGATTTTTGTTAACTCAAAGGTCCTTTTTAAATGAAAGATTGAGTACAAATGTATAATTTAATAATTCTAAATTCTGACTCTAGATTCTATGCATTAAATATCAAAAGCTTAATATTTTAGTTTTTTTTTCTCGTAACTCACACGGAAAACACTTCTGTTTTGCATTACGAGAAAAAATACGTTCACATAATCGAATTCGTTATTATCTATCTTGCTGAATATTCTTTTTCATGTTTGCATCAGAAAAAAACCGTGAAACATATCAATTATCGTGAGAAAAATGAACGAACATCAAGAATCTCAAGAAAACAAAGAGGAAGAAGAATCTCAGGAAACTGAAGAAGTAGAAAAAACTGAAGAAGCAGAAAAAACTGAAGAAGCAGAAAAAACTGTAGAAGCTGAAGTGACTGAAACTCCCTCTGAAACATCCTCTGAAAACCCACAGGGCACTGAAGAAACCCTTAATGTGATGAAAATTAGTGAATTAGCTCCATTCGAAAGAAAGCTTCAAGTTATATTCTGTGTTGTCGAAAAAGGCGAATCTCGGACAATTGTCAGTAAGAAAACTAATGAAGAGCATAATCTTGCCGATTTAAAGGTAGGAGACGAAACGGGAACAATTACATTGACACTCTGGGACGAAACAATTGACCGTGTTACTGAAGGCGGAACCTTTATCCTAAAAAATGGATATGTAAATGTCTTTCAAAGCCAAATGCGTCTAGCTCTCGGTAAATGGGGTTCAATTGAGGACACAGAAGACGTTATCGCACTTGATGATGTTAACACAGAAAATGATCGATCAAAAGAACAACATGAAGATCGAAGACGGCGACCACGATCATTTGATCGTGGTGGTGGTGGTCAACGTAGATCCTCATATGGCGGTGGAAAATCCTATCGAGGTCGCGATAACTCAGGTTATCGGGGTCGATCAGATCATTCAGAACAACAAGATCGTTGGTAGATAATAAACTTCCAATCTTTTTCTTTTTCTTTTAATTATCCTTTTCCTAGGCTGATTAACTCCCGATGAATTCACTCGGTTGTTTCTTTCTTACTCTTAAAATTTGCTAAGTAAAATTATTTCTTATTGTTAAAAAATAGAAAAATAATCCAATTGAAACAATAGGGATAAGTAAGTAACTATAATTTCCTGTTTGAAGAATGTTGATATAAAATTCATAGCTTAATAATATGTTAATAAAATTCAGACCGTATAGTATAATAGTCACGAACCAAGCAGCATAATTCAGACTCCACAGACCATAGCCTAGTACGAATATTAAAAAGCCGATAAACAGAATAGCTCCTGATAATACACCAAATAACACTCCAAATACGTCAGCAAACGTTGTTTCCAACAACGTGTCAAAATCTCCTCCTAATAGGCCAAAGGAAAGAAGGATGAAAAACCCACCAGTTAGCATTACTAGTATACCCGTAAGCATCTCTAATAATGCAATCAAACTGAGTAAAATAGGACGTTTTTTTGTAACCATTGACAAACACAAGATTTTTTTTAAATTGAGGATTCTAAAGAGCCTTAATCATTAAAAATTTTAAGCTTTCCATCGTCGAGGTTACATTCTAAGCAAATTTCTTTGTTTGAGGGATATATTTACCATAATATTAAAATTTTTGAGAGAAATTCAGTTTTTAGAACTTTAACTGAATTGAATTAAACTTGAAATGTATTATAATGTTAACTACTTAAACTGCACAGAGTAGCTATTCTTATAATTGCCAAAAATAAAGAATCTAGAATCTACTAATTGGACGTACAAAATATGGGAAATACAGTAGGAATTCGATTAGAAGATAAGAATAAATGGGAAAAGAGAACACCAATTGTTCCAAACCATGTGAAAGATCTTATTTCTACAGATTCATTGGAATTTGTTGTCCAAACTTCGCCGATTCGTGCGTTTCAAGATTCCGAGTATAAGGCTGCTGGAGCGACGGTATCTCCTGATTTAAGCAAAGCAGATGTAATTTTTGCTATAAAAGAGGTTCCAGTTGAAGTATTAGAACAAGAAAAGATCTATATATTTTTTAGTCATACAGTTAAAGGTCAAAAGTACAATATGCCGCTTCTAAAAAAGATGCTAGAGCTAAATACTACTTTGATTGATTATGAAAAGATTGTAGATGATAGAGGATTTCGTCTGATATATTTTGGTAACTATGCAGGACTAGCAGGAATGAACCAAAGTCTGTGGGCCTTTGGACACCGAGTTAAGGATCAATTAGACATAGACACTCCTTTCTTAACCTTAAGACATACCTACGAATACGATGGTTTAGAGGGAATGAAACTCGCAGTTTCAGAAGTCAGGAAGAAAATCAAAAACAAAGGGTTCCATCCTGAATTAGTTCCAATGATTGTTGGTTTTGCGGGTTATGGAAATGTCTCACGTGGAGCACAGTCAATATTGGATCTTTTACCCGTCATTGAGCTTGATCCCAAAGAATTACGAGATTTTTTTGTTAATAAATCTGATGAGTTTTCCTCCAAACATGTCTACAAGGTTGTGTTCAAAGAAGAAGACATGGTTAAGCCAAAAACTGGAGATAAATTCGAGCTACAAGATTATTATAAGTTTGGGAACTCGAAATATGAAGGGGTATTTGAAGAATACATTCAATACTTATCGATTCTCATGAATGGAATATATTGGAGTGAAAAGTATCCTCGACTTCTTACCAAGGAGTATGCGAAAGATATGTTTCAATCGAAAATCATGGTAAGATTACAAGTTATCGGTGATATATCGTGTGACATTGAAGGAGGTATTGAACCAACATTGATGGCTACGGAACCTGATCATCCAGTATTTGTCTATAATCCATTTTCTGAAGAAGCAAGGCTTGGATTATCGGGGGACGGCCTTGCAATTATGGCTGTTGACAACCTTCCCTGCGAATTACCAAAAGAATCATCGAATAACTTCTCAAAAACTTTAAAGCCATATATTTCTATCATTGCGAAGCCTGACTATACCAAATCGTTTGAAAGTCTAGCCTTACCTCCAGTTATCAAGAATGCGGTAATTGCACATCAAGGACAACTCACTCCAAATTATACGTATTTAGAAGAATATTTAGAACAAATATAGATTATTAAAGGTGGAAATTATGAAGAAAATACTAATCTTTGGTGCAGGTATGGTTGCTGGCCCTCCTGTTAAGTATCTACTAGAAAAAAACTTCCAAGTTATTGTAGCAAGTCGTACACTGCAGAAAGCAGAAGCTCTCATTAACAGTCACCCCAATGGTGTTGCTAAAGCATTTGATATAACGCAATCGACTGAGGAAGAGCTTGAAGGGCTTATTCGTGAATGTGATTTAGCTGTAAGTCTTTTACCGTATATTTTTCATGTAAAAGTGGCAAAAGCATGCATAAAACATCATAAACATATGGTTACCACTTCTTACGTAAGCCCAGAAATGAGAGAACTGGATAACGAAGCTAAAAATGCATCTATCTCAATCTTAAACGAGATCGGAGTGGATCCAGGTATTGATCATATGTCTGCACAAAAAATAATCGATTCGATCCATGAAAAGGGAGGAAAAATTCTATCTTTCACTTCTTACACAGGAGGTTTGCCTGCTCCTGATGCAAATAATAATCCATGGGGTTATAAGTTATCATGGTCACCTCGTGGTGTTATCTTAGCAGGTCGAAATGCTGCTAAATACTTGAAAGATGGTGAAGTTGTTGATATTCCTGGAGAGGATTTATTCGATCATTATCTACCTTTCCCAGTAAATGAGAAGGGTCCAGGAGATACTGAAGAACTTGGTGTATTAGAGGGTTATCCGAATCGAAATTCTATTGAACCCTATATCGAGGTTTACGGGATACCTGAAACTAAAACAATGATCCGAGGAACTTTACGGAATCCAGGTTGGTGTAGAACCATGAAAAAGATCGCTGATGTCGGTTATCTTAATCTTGATGAGCAGGAATTCCCTTCAGGATTTACTTATGGACAACTACTCAATCAAATGCTTAATAAACCATTAAAGTCAAATTCCAAAGAAAACTTAATGGCTAAATTCAATATTGAAGAAACTGATGATATTATCAAACGATTTGAATGGATGGGCCTTTTAGGGGAGAGTGTACTTCCGAAAGACAAGATTTCACCTCTAGATGCACTCTGTCATCAATTTGAGGAGCACCTCCAATATACTACGGGTGAAAGGGACATGCTTGTTATGGTTCACCAGTTTGAGTATATGATCGATTCAAGTACGGAAAAGATAACCTCAACAATGATAGATTACGGAATACCTAATGGAGATAGTTCAATGTCCCGAACAGTTGGACTCCCTGCGGCTATAGGAGTACGTATGATTTTAGATGGGACAATTACTGATCGTGGAGTCTTAGTTCCTGTTAAGAAATCAATCTATATACCAGTATTAAAAGAATTGGAAGAAATGAACATAAGGTTTATCGAAAAACTAGAAAAAGAATTTTAATTCTCTTTTCTCCTTTTTTACAGAATCATTAACCACTTTTTCTATCACAATAAGTGGCATATATCTTTGAATCTTCAACAAAACCTAATTTTTTATAAAGTTTAATAGCCACCTTGTTGGAATTTTCTACCCAGAGATAAATTGTCGTGATGAGATTATCTATAAGAATTTCTTGACATAATTTTGTCAATGTCTTGTGAGAATATCCTTGTTTTCGTTCTAGAATTTTAGTTTCAATTCCCCTAATAATTGCGAATGAATGGGTCTTACTTTGTAAAATATGAGGAGCCGCGGCGAAGCTAACGATCTCATTTCCTTTTAGATATCCATAGCCTATCCCCCCTTCTAAATGCCTATATCTTTTAGGAATTTTAATACGGTCATTAGGAAAACGAATTACGGAATTAAGGTCACTCCATCCAGGATTAAACGTTTCAGTCGAAAGTTGAAAGGTAATATATGTATTAAATGTATTAGTCTCTTCATTTGTCTCTAGTGATCGAAAATTTTCAAATCTTTCCTGAATACTTGGCCACATTGAGCTATCATTGAATATTAACACAGAATTAGTCTTAAACCATCGAATTTTCTTCATTAGAGGCCAAATTCTCTCACTTGATAAGTGATATTTGTTTTCATAATGAAAAATGTAATCAAGGGGGTTCAGTGTGAAATTATACGTCACAAGTCTAGGTGTTTGAGCCAGATACCAGTGAAGGTAACAAGTATGTGATAACGGTTCCTCACGAAAAATTCGAAAGAATTCTTGCTCCTTTTTCTTGCTTGAAATACCGAATGGAGGATGGAGTCGATCCTTTACCATACCTTGAACCTCTGAACCTGACTATATTCTTTGTATGGAACGAAAGATATTAATGTCTCACCCATCAAATATAGGCGCTTTTTCCTTATTTTGCTCAGAAAGCGGATGTCCTAAATCATAAGATTTACGTAAATGCGCTAAACTGACATGTGTGTACAACTGTGTGGTTGAAAGGGAAGCATGACCCAATAATTCTTGTATAACTCGGATATCAACGGAATTAGCAAGTAAATGTGTAGCAAAGGCATGTCTAAGTGTATGAGGGGTTAATTTTTTATCCTGTAGATTAGCTTGTTCTCGATATTTTTTTACTAATCGCTGGATTGATCGTGAAGTTAAACGATCTCCCGATCGATTCAAAATTAGTGCGGATGTTGATGAATCCTGACGACGGTTTTCCAGGTATTCTTCTATGATTGGTATGAGTACATCAGGGAGAGGAATTAATCTATCCTTATTTCCTTTCCCTCCAATAATTCTTAACATTCGATTGTCAAGGTCTACACAATCTACATTCAGATTACTGAGTTCAGATACTCGCATTCCAGTACCATAAAGAAGAAAGAGTATTGTTCGATCTCTGATATTATCAGGCGTTCTTAGAAGTTGTAGTGTTTCCTCTACAGAGATAGTTTTTGGTAAGCTTTTTGGTATTTTCGGAGATTCTATGTTCTCTGCTGGATTGGTTGAGATAAAAGCTTCTTTCTTGAGAAATTTGTAGAATGACTTGAGTGAGCAAATCTTTCGATGAAGACTCCGAGGTGAGTATTTTTTCTCTCGCTTTAAGTGTAAGAAGAAACGACGTAAGTCAGTTGTCGTTCTCATCTCAATAGATCGTTCACTATTAAAGGTATTAAACATTTGAAGGTCATAAGAATATTCTCGTATTGTTTTTGGAGAGTATCCTTTCTCTACTTCTAACCAAACTAGGTAATCATCAATTAGCATAATTTTGAAATTTGACGACATACAATATAATCGCGGATAATACCCAGAGACTATCCCCTAATAGTTCAGAGATTTTAATCGTAAATTCGATTTGCTAGCTTGGCTCTTCCTTGATCTTCATCATAATGAATCAACTCAGCACGATGAAGTTCATGTAGGGAGTGAAGTACTATTGCAGCAGAAAACCCAGTTGTCTTAGTTAGCTCCTCACGAGTCATCTCTGCTTTATCCCCATGTAGGAGGTACAATATCTTTGCATGGGGTTTGCCTGTGAATACTTTCTCTAATAATGTAATATAGATCCCTAAGAGTTGTTTAATATCTAGAGATGTCTCCTGCTGTCCTGAAAGTTCAGTAAAGAGCTCTGAAATCTTTTTGAACTCACTCTCTAGTGAAATATACTCGAATTCGAGCTGTTGTTTCTGTAAATTCGCTTGGTTTAATTTTTCTTCCCGCTCCCTTATAGCAGATTCTTTCTCCTCTAATTCCTTCTGAGCTTTGCTAAGATTATTTTCCATCGATACAATGGTATTTTTCACTCGTTCTATTGTGGGAATGATCTCTTCTATTTTCAGGGGTTCATCTTCCATTGTTGAGTCTACCTCTTTAGCTGTAAATCAGTCACATAATTAAAAATTTATTGATTGTTGACTAATCCATAATCAGTATTTATACCACACTAATGTAAAAATAATGAAAATTCTAGTAAATTATCGGTATAGAAGTTTAGGGTTCAATTGGTACGATTAATTTTTCTGTATTTGATTGAGTCTGTGGCGTTTATTCTCCCTTAAATGAAAGAAACTCTAGCAGTGCAATAATAGGTGCGAAAATCATCCCCATAATCCCTATAGTTGATGTATACCATTCTTTCTCCGATTCATCAAAGAATTCTGGTTTAAATTTTCCGTAATAGGAAATTATCCATACGGGAAATGCATACAAATAACAAACTGTCAACATAAATACTGACTCTGGAAGAAATTGTGGTACCCAAGATAGACTAACTAACCAGTCTAAGAGTTCTGGAAAACGAAGATATTCGGAAAAAAACTCTAACTGATAAGCTTTGTTAAACATAAACACCTCCATATCACTAATAGAGGGAAGAAGTGGTAAAAATAAACGTTAGGAGTGTATATTTATCTAATGAAGTAGTTCTCCTCATAGTTAATCATTCCTCCTTTGTAGAAGAAACATATTCTTCACCAGTTAATATGGATTGAAGAGAATTAAATATCCAGGTGAGTTAAAAAAGTGTGGTAATGAATGAATCGGTTCTTCCTCCCATATCCTACGGGTCGGATTATGAATTAAAAGGGATTCAGAATAATTCCACGAATGTTTCATTTCATCAGTCAGTTCAACGATTGGTTTATTCAGTGATTCACTTAATTTGTAAAATCTAGCTAGTTTATACAGAGAGATAAATAAGACTTCAATATTGAAAGTGGCTAATACTTTTTCAACTTCTTGGAGAATAATATTCTTTGTTTCTTCAGGATTGGCCTCCATATCAGGCCAATTAGGAGTGAAAATTTGTCTATATTCAATAAAATCACCAATATTCAGACGGGAGATGTTAAATTTTTTTGGGAAAAAATCATTCTGATCCTTTACTACTCCTGTGGCAATTTTAAGGTCAGTTGGGAAGTTATTACCCCTTTTTAAAGAAATTTTACTTGAATTTGGTAAAAAACTTGTGCTCGCATCTATGTCATGTCCTTGACTCGAAGTAGGATGTGAGTTCTTATCCGTCAGTAAGGAATAACGTGTAAATGGTTCAAAATCTTTCTCCTTTGATTGTTCTCTGAACCGTAATTTTGGTAGTTCAGTAAAATCAAGATTGGTACCAATGATTGAAAGTTTTAGTTTTTCTGCTATAGGGAAGAAGAATTGAGCCGAATTGAGTGCGGTAGCCCCATCGCAAATATAGAGTAGGTCTAATGAACAGCGAGGATAATTTTCTTTCTTAAAATCGTCAGTAAATTTGCGGGAAATAACTGAATAACGGGGAAACCCTAGAAATTCACGGTAAAGCTTATGCTTATGGGTTCTAAAAAACGAATAATCAGGCATGCAAAGCAATTTCCGCTTTTCAGAGGGAGTAAAAATACCTTGATCAATTAAGAGAGTTTCTAACAAAGTAAGTCATTTAATTATCTGACGTTATTTAAATTCTTTTAGATTAGTATTGCAGAGGGAATTCATTTTTACTTTCACTGTAAATCAAATTCTGTAAGATTAAAGATTTCATTGCGAAGGTTGGTCAAGAGGGTCATTTAAATGAGCGACTATGAGTTAGAAATTGATCAAATTGTTCAGAAGATTCGTGAAAATAGTTATAATTCAGTCCTAATTCAATTCCCAGAGGGTATGCTAGATAAACCCTTGAAAACGATTAAAGAAACACTTTCAAAAGAAAACATAAAAGTGTATGTTGCAGGAGATCCTAGCTATGGCGTCTGTGATCTGGCAGTTGACTTAGCCAAGAAACTCAAGTGTGAATTATTGATCCATTTCGGCCATTCGGAATTTGGTTTTCAAAATCAGGTAAACTCTGCTTTATCAGAGCCAATTGATGTAATCTTGGTACCAGCATATTATCTTTCGCCACAAGAGTTAGATTATACCCCAATTATCAGAGAAATTAAGAAAAGGAACTGGAAAACTGTTGGTTTGGCGGCAACAATCCAGCACATTAAAAATTTGGACAAATTAGAAGAAATTCTTGTGAATAAGAATATTACAGTTAATAGATATAATACCGGTCAAGTTCTAGGATGTCATGTTACCACCCTCCATAAAAGTAATAATGTCTCTGATGGATTTATTAGCGTCCATGCCGGTTATTTTCATACCCATGGGTTTTTACTAAATACTAATAAACCATTAATCCAGTTCGATCCATATAGTGGGAGTATTACATGCTACGAGGAGCTAGATCACGATAAAGTGGTTCAAAAGCGTTTTGCATTACTTACTCAGGCAAAAAAAGCGAAATACTGGGGTATCCTTGGAAGTTCAAAACTTGGTCAGCTTAATTTGAAAATGATTTCTAATGTGCAATCATTATTAGCGGAACGTGAGTTACCCAGCATAACCGTTGTAGCTGAAAACATAAACCCACATGTATTAGCAAACTTCAGTTATATTGATGCATGGGTTGTAACCGCCTGTCCTCGCCTTGCTATTGATGATAAAATTCGTTTTAACAAGCCTGTTGTTACATTTAGAGAATTTCTCTGTATATTTGATCAAGTGAAATGGGAAAATTTACTAGAACAGGGATTCTTTTAGTAATTCGTTATCTGAGGATAAAAGATCGATCCTCGGATTGTTTTACTAGATCTGTTTTTATATCTAGAGGTATTCTAGTACATGTGTAAACGTTAGATAATGTGTAGGTATACTAGGAGACCATTTGATTTGAAGGAAACACCAATTAGCGATCTATCCCCCCTCAGATCTAAGGCGAGAAATTCGTCAGAATTGGGTTCCAGATCACTCCGAGGATCAGATATATTGGTTATTCTTTCTGATGAGGGAGGTTTACCTGTTTATACCAGATTTGTACAGGTTAATGATCTTGGTGACATAACTTACAAAGATACTCCTTCTACACGCGCTAGTAACGAAAATATTGTTTTGATTTCAGGTCTACTTGAAGCTATCATCCAACTTAAAGACATCATTAAACCTACACTAATAGATTTAACTGGTAAGCCTAATTCACCAATTTATGTAGATTATGCTAAGGCAGAAAGCGGGATTAGTTTGCTTTCATTGGCCACATCTCCAGAGTTTCAACAACTTCCAGGGCATTTATTAAGTCAGTATGTACCTTTTCAGAGCGATATCAAGGTCTCAAGTGCGGATTCATGGGAAAAAAACTTTGAGGAAGCGATAGAAAGTCCCTTAGGGGAAGATGCTGCAATTTATAAAAATATCCTTGGTAAAATTAAGATTGATTTAGCTGATTTCGTGTCTTTTATACTCGTATACGATTATGAAGGGAATTACTTATTTTCGACTGCAAAACAACAAGAATTACAAGGAGTTTCAGACCCATTGCTTAATTCAATCTCGCAGTATATCAAACGAGAATATTTAATGCACAGATATCGGGAAAATCTTACATTAATTGGCGCTAAACGACTACATGATTCAGTCATCTGGCATTTCAAATGTTTCGATAAAATCTTCGTATTTTTCACTTATATTATACCCGATTTATACAATTTCGATATTTTAAAGACCGAAATGATCACATTCATAACTAATAACTTGGAGAAGTTCATAAAAGCTACCAAATTATATTCCTCGCCTCCTGGTTCAGTTTCTAGTAATATTAAAACAACTCGGTTTACATTTCTATCTTAGCTTTGATGGATTTGACATCTATAAAGTGAAAATATTTTTAATGATTTTGAGTTATAGAGGGGAGTACTGTAATCAAAATCAAGAAATAAAGGATTCTAATGTCAAACGATAGATCAGATAATCCAAAAGTTGAATTTGCCAAATCGGGAAGATCCAAATGCCGTGGATGTCAAGAAATAATCACCAAGGCTACACCTCGAATTGGAGTTCCCTCACCATTCACTACACCAAAGGGAGAGGTAATAACCTCTTATCGCTACTACCATGTAGGATGTACACCTCGTTACATTATTCAAGATATAATTTCATTCTTAACAAAGGAAAACCTTGAAGATTCAGATTTACAGAAGGATACACTCGCTAGCTTGAATCAAATACTGAAAAAAGAACCTTTAAAAGAAACAAGATCTGAGCAACAGACCGAAAAATCGTTTCTTGAATATGCAAAAAGCTCTCGTGGTAAATGTAGGGAATGTGAGGAAAAGATTGAAAAGGATACCGTGCGAGTGGCTGAGCCAACGATAGTTGAATTAGATGACGGGAGAAAATTCACTTCAAAAAAATATTTTCATGTTAATTGTCATTTAACCAATGTAAATGACCCCAAATCAGAATTAACGATCTTAATTGAAGTTTCACTTGAGAAGAAGACAATTCAAGAAGAACAAGCCCTACAAATCAAACAAAAATATGCTGATTTAGATGAGAAAGCAATGGGGGTCGACGAAATTCTTGCAGGAATCGGGGGTGAAGCAATCAATTTCTCTGTTTTACGTTCCATTGCTAAAGAAAAGGGTGTACAATTCGAATTAATCGAAAAAGCAATAGATAGGGGATTAATGCGGGGTGAATACTTTAAACCTACATCAGATACTGTACAAAAATTGGTTTAGGTCATTATTTCCACACATCGAGGAAGATAAAGTAAGATTTCGCTTGGATTTGTCATTGTAGTCTATTATTAAAAAATTCCGTTAATTTGGGAAACGCGACTTCAGCCACAGCTTTATATCCTTGAATTGAGAGGTGCACTCCATCTCCAACTCCAAATCGTGATTTTAACCTTCCTTCTTCCATTAATTTGGGGTACACATCTATCACATTAGATTTCAAGTTTGTATGAATTAATTGGTTTAATTTGAGAACGTATTTTTGAAGGCCGCTAATATTCATCGGCGGTATTGTAAATACAAAGCATTCTATTCTGTTTGAATTACAATATTCATAAGCTTCCTCAATGGTTTGCCAAATGACCTTTATTTTTCTTCCCATTCCTATATCATTTGCTCCTCCCCAGAATAAAACACAAGAATATTTGCTTAAATTTGGAATGGATAACAATCTATGTAGAATATCAGATGAAAATTCCCCACATACACCTTCATTGACTAGTTCAAAGGAAAATTCGGGAAATTTCTTCAGAAGATCCACTTCTAACCAAAATTCATAGGTACTTTCTGGAATCCCTCCAAAATGGGGATCAAACTGAGGAAATCCCGCAGTATGGGAGTTTCCAATGCAAAGAACTTTTTTAACCTGGGTCATTGAAATCATTGATCATTCTGTCTTAGGGGAATCTAGGATATTAAGGAGAGAAGGTAGATCAATTTGACTATAATCGATCTTTTTTGAATACATAAATGCCCCGAGTAAAATTGCGAGGTAAAAAATCACATTTAAGTACACCAACCAGTCAAGTACATTCCAAGTTGTAATTAGTAAGTCTAATTGTTCTATACCTTTCAATATCAACCAGCATAGCACAGAGATAAAGGTGTACACAAGAATAAGTGCACCTAAACTAAAAATTCGTCGTGTGAGCAACATTAATCTTATCTCCTCACCTTCAAAATTATCTAAAATAAGATTTACTCTCTTATACGCCATTATTAGAAGATAAATTACTGAAATGAAACTAGCTAGATACAGAAAGATTTCAATTCGAACTGGATCAATTAATAGGTAAATATCTGGATTTATAACCGTGAATACGGTCAAGCTTATAGATCCCCCAAAAATTGGTAGAGTATATCGCTCATATGTGTTCGTACAGTTTAAAAAAGCAGAAAAATATGCGTTTCCTACTTCCAAAAATATAATCCACACTAAAACGTTAGCCAGAAGGAAAAAATTAATTGTTGGAACTTCTGGTAATAAAATTGCTAGAAGAAAGAATAGGAAAATTATACCTGCTGAAACAAAAATAATCGATATATGTAAAAGAATCGGCTCTTCTTTTTGCTTAAAGAGACGAAAGAATGACACACTGTTCAGTAAGGAAAAAGCGGCAGTGAGTAAAAGTGGAATTCCTAGTATTAACGTCTCAAAAAGTGTCATACTATTCATCTCCTAGGAGTTTCTTGTTATCGAGTCCAAGCTCACGATAAATTCTAGTCGCATACTCTTTAGACCATTCTTCAGTTTTTTCTTCGAGAACTTTGGCAGCTAGAACAGAAATTTTTAAATTTAATATCTTTGCGTTCTTTTCCAAATGTTCTAGTGTTTTTTTGTTGATTCTAATTGAGAGAACTCTTGTGGATACCAGTTTACACACCCAATTTCTATATATGATATCAGCAATATGTTATCTCCCTCAAAAATATATCTCACAAATGTAATCTTTGTAAACAAGGAATTATCAATAGTCACTTTAATCTTCTTTAATCGTTCCTAGTAATTTTAGTACGGTGGTATACTCCATGACTGATGTAACGATGCATTTGACTGCTCAAGATGAGCAAATACAGTCTAGTTTTCTACAAAAAGTCCAAGTATGGATTTTTGCTTTGAGAGCTCCTTTTTTCACAGCTTCAATTGTACCGTTGCTACTTGGTATGGCAATTGCGTACTATGAGACAGCCTCATTTGATTTCTTACTTGGATTGTTAACATTGCTTGCAGGCGTATCAATTCATGCAGGAACAAACCTCGCGAATGATTATTATGACCGTTCAACAGATGATATCAATATTTACTACTCACAATTTAATGGTGGATCCAGAATGATCCAGAATGATATTATAGCTCCACGTAGAATATTATTAGCTTCTGTATTGTCCTACATAATTGGATCCATTACCACTGTAATAATTCTAGTCTTAATTCAAGGATTTCTTTTGATTGTGTTTTTATCGGTAGCAGTTCTTTTAGGTTTTTTCTATACAGCGTTACCTGTAAGTCTCAGTTATCGTGGGTTAGGAGAGATAGCAGTATTTGTAGGTTTTGGTCCCCTAGGAGTATTTTCTGCTTACTACATACAGTTGGGGCATATCGATTCACCTTTATTGACCCTTGCGTCAATACCAATTGCGATTCTGATATCACTAGTCCTTTTTCTCAACGAGTTTCAAGATTCTGAAGCAGATGCTAAAGCAGGTAAAAATACATTAGTCGTAGCATTAGGTAAAAAGAAATCAGTTAAAATTTACTCTGTCGGTATGTTACTGGCTTATATGTCTACAATACTTTTTGTTTTACTATCATGGTTTTCAATCGTCATGCTTCTTCCTTTAGTCACACTACCAATAGCTTTCAAGGCTGTGACAAACGCAAATAAAAATTTTGATAAGATAAAGGAACTTTTACCAGCTAATGGTCAAACAATACTTATACATTTCGTTTTTGGATTATTATTGGCACTTAGTTTCGTGATTGCATAATATTGATAATCTAATCAATGTTGTATCGCAGATAAAGAGATAAGACCATCTCTAGATCATTCTTTTAGGAATTCTAATGGATTTTCTAACTGAGAATCCGATTGTTTAAGTAAATTTCAAGAAAATTGATTTGATCTTTTGGGTAAAGCAATGAAATGCTTAGGTATTGACATTGGAGGCACTTTCACTGATTTTATATTAGTTGATTCGGAAAAAGGAATGACTCATGTCCACAAAGTATCAAGTACACCTAAAAATCAATCTATTGGAACACAACATGGTTTAGATCTGTTTAAAGATAAAGAAATAGAAATATTGAATCTTGATGTTGTGGTTCATGGCACAACTGTTGCTACAAATGCAATATTAGAACGCAAGGGAGTAAAAACTGCATTACTTGCTACGAAGGGTTTTACTGATGTTATTGAAATCGGGCGTCAAAATCGTTCAAACCTCTATTCGTTTTATCCAAAAAGAGCAGACCCACTAATCCCAAGACAGTTACGATTTGGAATTTCAGAGCGAGTGGGTTCGGAAGGGAATGTCATAATACCATTAGATCCAGATACAATACATCAGGTCATTCAGAAAATCCAAGAATTGGGGGTTGAATCAGTAGCAATTTCACTACTTTTCTCCTTTTTCAATCCAACTCACGAAATTGAGATTGCGCAAATCATAAGGAAAGCCCTTCCTAACCTACATATTTCCCGATCAAGTTGGGTACTGCCTGTGTTTCGTGAATACGATCGGACAAGTGTAACAGTTCTTGATGCTTACATTGCCCCTCTTATGAAAAATTACTTTGATTCACTTTTGGAGGTAGTACATAAGCAAAAGATCACCAATCCTCCATTAATTTTGTTATCTTCTGGTGGAGTTACTCAGATTAAAAATGCAGCAGAAAGATCTGTTGAGACTGTTCTCTCAGGTTTGGCTGGAGGAGTTCTGGGTGGTTATTATTCTTCTCAATTGCTACAGGTTGAGAATATTATAACTTTGGACATTGGCGGAACATCTACAGATGTCGCAAGCATAGTTAATGGAAATATTGAGATTACATCAGAGAATACGATTGCAGGTTATCCGATCCCACTCCCAACAATCGCTGTCCAAACTATTGGAGCTGGAGGAGGCAGCATAGCTAGACAAAAGTACGGAATACTACATGTTGGTCCTGAGAGCGCAGGAGCTGATCCAGGTCCAGCTTGCTATGAAAAGGGGGGGAATAATCCTACGGTTACGGATGCCAATCTTGTCCGATGTTTGTTAAATCCCGATTATTTTTGTAATGGAAGTATAAAAATCAGTTCAAACAGAGCTGCAGAAGTTATAGGCGACCTCTCTAAGCAGTTAACCCTTAAGTCGGATGAGGAAACTGCAGAAGGTGTGATTGAGGTTTTCGAAAATAATATTGCATTGGCATTACGAAAGGTAAGTACTGAAAAAGGACTGGATAGTCGTAATTTTACACTATGTTGTTTTGGAGGAGGCGGACCGCTCCATGCCTGTTCACTTGCTGAACGATTGTCAATGACAAAAGTCATCATTCCTCCTTACCCTGGCGTATGGTCAGCATTCGGTTTATTAACGGCTGACATTAAGCATGATTTAACTCAATCCATTATTAAGCCCTTAAACCAATCTGTTCGAACTCAATTGGATTCTTCCTTCGATGAGCTTGTTCGTGATGGAGTTAAATTGTGTATTGAAGATGGATTCAGTCAAGAAGATATTATCATCGTTAAAAATGTCGATATACGACTTGTTGGTCAATCTTATGAAATTACGGTGCCATATACTAGTAATATTGAGGAGATTTCAAAGCTTTTTGATAAAGCACACGAAAAAGCATATGGCTATTCTTCTCCAGATGCGCCTCATGAGATTATCAATATCCGTGTTTCAGCGATTATCACTCTCCCAAAATTTTCCCTAGCAAGACTACCTCAGGGAAGTGAATCACCTTCTCCCAAAAGTTTTTTAGAGGTCCGTAATGTTTACATAAATGGTGGATGGAAAGAAGCTAACGTTTATCAAAAATCTCTCTTATCTGCTGGTAATAAAATCATCGGTCCTAGTATAATCGAACAAGCTGACTCCACGATCCTAGTCGATATTGGTTGGAAGATGGAGGTTCTCGAAGATGGGCACATTGTTATGAATAAAACATCAGGTGGTGAAAACGAACTTTGAAGTCGGATCTCATCAGCTTAAGTGTAATTCAAAAAGCTCTAGAAAATATTGCAGAAGAAATGGGAATTGTTCTCCGTCGAGCTTCATTCAGTGCCAATTGTAAGGAGCGTCTTGACTTCTCATGTGCAATTTTTAATCCTGAAGGAGAATTGGTTGCCCAAGCTGAACATATCCCAGTCCATTTAGGTGCTATGTATTCTTCGATGGAAACAATATTATCTCAATACAAGATCAGCTCATTTGATCCTGGAGATATCATTGTACTAAATTCTCCCTACTCAGGAGGCACTCATCTTCCAGATATCTCTTTTGTGCTTCCAGTGTTCATAGAAAATGAGATTACCTTCTTCGTAACTAATCGGGCTCATCATTCAGATATTGGAGGTTCAACACCCGGTAGCATGCCTGGTACTTCTACGGAGATATATCAAGAAGGTTTGATAATTCCTCCTGTTAAATTGTATGCTAAAGGAAAAGAAAATGGGGATATTTTGAACCTCATCTTAGCCAATGTTAGAGTCAAGGAAGAACGCCTGGGTGACTTCAGAGCTCAACGTGCATCATTATTGAGAGGGAATGAAAGATTAAAGGAACTAGCAGCAAAATATGGTAGAGAATATCTTCTGTCTTCAGTAGTACAATTAATGAAACTTTCAGAACTCTCTTTTAGCAAACATCTTCGAAAATTTCCAGAGAAGAAACTTTTTTTCACTGATTTTCTGGACTCCAACGGAGTTACTGATAATCCTGTGA
>JAEOTQ010000195.1 GCA_016839785.1 Candidatus Hodarchaeota archaeon
TTGAGGAAACAAGTACAAGTTTTTTAATTCTATTAACATGGAATCCATGGAGGATTCGAGTTGTACCGACCACATTCGTATCGTATAAGAGGGGATAGGGTTGGTAGAAATTAAATATTGCTCCACAATGAATTAACACTGAACATTCAGGATCACTCACCTCTGTAAATTGAAGAACATCCGATGTACTCTTTAGGTTCCCCCAAATAATTTCTATACCTTTCGTAGAAGCCCATTGGATGAAACTCTCTCTGGAAGGAGAACCTGTCCTTTTTCTTATGAATAAACGAATTTTGATTGGTTTTTCATTTGTCGAAGAATGTTTCAGAAGAGTTTTTACCAAATTTTGCCCAATTAATCCTGTAGCACCCGTTATTAAAATCGTCATTTTTTTACCTCTTCACAAAAAGCTAACAGAGGTGTTAATGAAGAGAATCTGCAATTCAACAAATTCTTCTGAAGTATAAATTCTGGGAAGTTTAAAACAACCTAATTATCATGACTTCAAGAAAATGAACACTAACCTTGATAAATTCATTAGAAGCAATAGATTAATTATCATGAAATACGTTAGATTAGGACAAACGGGATTAGAGGTATCACGAATATGTCTGGGAATGATGTCCTATGGAGATCCAACAGTTTCCAAATGGACCTTGCCTTTAGAAGATGCGCGACCAATAGTTAAAAAAGCAGTTGACCTAGGAATAAATTTTTTCGATACTGCAAACGTATATTCAAAAGGGAGGTCAGAAGAAATAACAGGACAATTGCTAGGGGATTACAGAGACGAAGTAGTTATTGCGACTAAAGTTTTTTTCCCAATGGGAGGATATAAAGTAACACCTCCTCCAAATCAAAGTGGTCTATCACGCTACCACATTAATCGAGCCCT
Organism: Candidatus Hodarchaeota archaeon; assembly: GCA_016839785.1. Taxonomy (GTDB): domain Archaea; phylum Asgardarchaeota; class Heimdallarchaeia; order Hodarchaeales; family Hodarchaeaceae; genus Hodarchaeum. Next base: position 896 of record JAEOTQ010000195.1, read on the forward strand.
AGATGAATCTTTACAACGGTTAAATATGGAAAATGTGGATTTATATCAAATACATAGGTTGGATCCAAATGTTCCTTTAGAAGGTATCCTCAGAACATTGAATCATTTGATAGATCAGGGAAAAGTAATGCATATTGGTGCAAGCTCGATGTTTGCATGGCAATTTACGAAAAGCTTATGGATAGCCGATAAATATGGATTAGAATCCTTTAAAACAATGCAAAATCATTATAACTTAGTTTATCGTGAAGAAGAAAGGGAAATGTTACCCTTGTGTAAAGAACAAGGAATAGGTGTCATCCCTTGGTCTCCACTAGCACGAGGGTTTCTTGCTGGAAAATATTCCTCAAAAAAGGTGGCTAAATCTGCCCGTTATCAACATGACAAATATCTAAAAGGACGATATTTCAAACCTGAAGATTTCAAAATTGTTGACCAAGTAGTTACAATAGCCCAAGAAAAAGGTATTACACCAGCTCAAGTTGCAATAGCATGGTTATTATCAAATGATGTAATTACAGCACCAATCGTAGGGATTACAAAGCTCTCCTATGTTGAAGAGATTGTAGGAGCATTAGATATCAAATTAACAGATGATGAAATACACAGACTAGAGGAACACTATATTCCACATCCTGTTATTGGGCATAGTTAGATAATCCAAAATTATTGGGTGATAAAATACCCCCTCGTGAATATACTAGCATTATGACCGAATATGACTGGAAACGTAACCTACGTGACTTAGAAAAAACTTTAGGCTTTTCGCTCGAATGTCCAAGGTGTCGATCATGGAATTTATGTTTTAGAATGGCCCCCCAAGAAATACACATCACTTGTCAACGGTGTGAACTAATACTAACAATCTATAAGAAATCATTAGTCTATCATAAGAAAATTATCCTCCCAATTATAACATAGAATAAATTACCTTTAATCCAATGTAGAAAGACGTTTAATGAGTCTAATACTAGCATTTTCTTCGTCGTACACAATCATATTGGCTCTGACTAGATCACCAAGGACAGATCTAAGTTTGATTTCGGAGATCCCTGTACTTTTTGCTAGTTCCTTTCGTTTCCAAATTCCTTTTTCACCATGAATAATGGATAAAACTTTGAAATGAGCCCTACCAGAGAAAACTTCTTCCATCAGGGTGATATAAATGCTTAAAATACCTCTTAAATCTTCCTGATTTGCCTGTTTTCCTGTTAAATCCTGATAAAGCCTTCCTATTCTCTGCAATTCCTCTGCGAGAAAGTCACGTTCCATCTTTATTTCTTCTTTTTCTGATGATAGTGTGGATAGATCTGTTTTTAGACTTTCCATTTGGCTCTGAACCGTTTGTTTTTCATCCTGTAAATTGGCAATCTTAGAAATCATCGATTGATTATCGGTTAATAATTTTTCAATTTCTTGTTTCTTCTGTTCATAGATATTCGTTTCTTTATCAGCAGAGTCATGTTGCTTGTCTTGAAAATTTTGTTCCAGATTGCGTTGCACCCAGATGAGTTCACCAATGGTTGATACACCAAGATAGGAAATAATAGTGCTTATAAGAGCTTCACGTTTTTCAGGAGAGCCCATTGCTTCCTCAAGTGTGGATTTAGAAAAAAAAGACATAAATATTGAGAAGGGGAGGCATTTATGAAATTTCTGTCTACTTACTCAACAAAATAATATTTGTACGCCAACCACGCCATTACCATATAAGCAACAGTTTTAGGAATCATCAGCATTCCAATAATAGGAAGATCGCGAACTAAAAGGATTACTGGAATGTAAAATGCATAGGAAATAATAATACTGTAACCAAAATACTTATAACGCGAATCATTAACCGTAAAACCATCTTTTAACATCAAGAAGGCAACAACTAAACCTATAATCGTCAATGGTATATTTCTTATCAGTCCCCATTCAGGAGGAGGAACGATATTTCCCCATTGATTCTGGGGAAAGGCCATAATGAGTAAACGAAGAATTCCTATTCCTTGTACCAAATAATAGAAAAGAGACTTTTCATGATTGAAATTGACTCGCCAGATGTCGAGAAGAATCATATAGAAGAGTGTGATTGTAATTGCCGTTGATAGGGCTCCTAATCCAACAAGTGTTGCATTTGCTTCCAACCCTCCATTAAGATATGCCATCACTCGAAAACCTACATGACCCGTATCACCAAAGGCTAGTAAAAACAATGCTAAGCGGAATCGTTTAGCGATGGGTAGCTCATTATGAGATACTCTCGATAAATTTTTCGTCATCAAAGTGACAAATAACCAGATAAAAGCCAAATAGAATATATTAAAAGCTAGTTCCATAAGTATTTGAGGATCGTCAGCCATAGCACATCATAAATCCAGAATTAAAAACAGATATACATATTTTTTTATTAATAACCGACCGTAATTTCATATAGATTTCTTAGCTAGAAAGCTAAATTCATAAATCTGATTTAAAGAAAGCAAAGAAGAAGATACGGAAATGCAGGTAAAAATATCAGATACTGGGTGAAAATGATGGATAATACAGATAATGATCAATGGTTAAATTTGATAACTAATCCTGAAGTCCTTGACAAAATAAAAGAATATATGCAAGATGAAAATGTGTTGGGAATAATGCTTTGGGGAAGTCGAGCCACAGGATTTGGAGAATCTGATAGCGACTGGGACGCTCTAGTTTTAGTAACGAATGATTATTATAATAAACTTAGCGTAAAAGAAACGGCATTTGTGGTATATGATGAAGATAAAGAGCCAAAGAAAGTGATGATCGATTTTTCATTGTGGTCAGAAGAATGTGCACATCAAGTATTGAATTCGCCTAAAGATATTGACCATTGGGCGTGGGTCGAGGGAAAAATAATCTATGATCCCCAGGGAATAATGGCCCAATGGAAGGAAAAAATATCTCGATATCCAAAAGAAGAACACGAAGAACGATTGAAGAGTAAATTTGTGGATATGGTAGTTGCTCGCTATTATGCAACGGTTACTAAAAATCGGGGATATAATCCTGACTCCAAATTAAACGCTTATCGTGCGATAATTACCGCAATCCATATATGGTTCACATTAAAAAAATCATGGACACCTTCATTAAAATGGTGGACAGAACATGCAAGACGAATGGGAATGAAAGACGAGGTCTACACTCTCTTTTCTGATACTCTAGAGAATCCTGACGTTCAAGAAATAATGAAGGTGGAAACATTCCTAAAAGAAGAAATATTATCTCAGGGGTATGATTTCCCGAATGATATTCTCCAAGTACTTCTTGAAACTGTTCATGTTACTGGACGCCCAGCAGTTATCAAGCACAGTTATCTTTGAATAAGTATTCAAAATACGATAACCGTTGAAGTGAGAATGAGTTGAGTTCACTTCTGATGGACATTCGTAGGACGATGTAGAGGTGGTTTCGTTTTCCATGTTTTTCTATATATTTTGCTATACATTTATATAAATGGAAAGTTCAATACACTTAGGGTCAGAGCGGATTGATAAAAGTAATTTTTTAAAAGCGTGATGATGCCCTAAAATTCGAGTCAGGTATTCGAACACCTTACGAAGACTGATTGAAAGAAAAAATCTCATACGATGGAGAGTCGGCGAACCAAAAAACTTAGTTTTTTTAAATTGCTGACTTTCCCTCCCTCCCCCCTCTTATAACGCCTCCTTTTCCTTCTACAGCTACTTATCAGAAATATTCATCCTGTAAATAAAGTCCGATGATTTTATAATTATCAATCAAACTTTTCCAATGCATAGTATTATTGGAGAGACTACATTTCTTGACAACTACAACATTTTCTGAGGAATTATTCCAATTTATTTGGGACAATCTTCGTGATTTAATTTTCACTCTTGATGGTAACGGTTTCATTACCTCTATATCTCGGGAATTTGAAACATTGACAGGATGGCCAAGAGAAAAATGGATGGGCAAACATTTTCTAGAAATAGTACATCCAGATGATTCTGAAGTGGTGAAAGAAGGATTTAATGCCACAATTCGAGGGGAAACTCCTCCACCTTATTCTGCTCGCGTCCCTACCAAGGACGGGAGAATTATAACTCTTGAAGCTAAGGCCACTCCTCAAATTACTAATGGAAAGATAACAGGTTACTTAGGAATCGCACGTGATGTTACCAAACGAATTGAGATGGAGGATGCCCTTAGAGCATCGGAAGAACAGTATCGAACTGCAATTAATTCTATCGGGGATCCGATTCATGTCATTAATCGTGATTATGAAATAATTCTAACAAATCATGCCTTTTACCCATGGTTGAGAAGCTTAAAGCTGAATCCAGTTATTCTGGGGAAGAAATTGTTAGAAGCCTTTCCATTTTTACAAGAAAAAATTCTCGTTGAATATCAAACTGTGTTTAACAAAGGTGAAGTCCTTGTTACGGAAGAAGAAACGAAGATTAGAGAAGTATTGTACTTCACCGAGACGAAAAAAATTCCAATCTTCGATAAGGATCAAATAGAGGTAATTCAAGTTTTAACCATTATTCGAGATATCACTGAAAGAAAAATAATGACACAACCAGTACAAGAAAGTGAAGAAAGATTAAGAGCTTTTATGGATGCTGCTACTGCTGCTTTTTCCATTTGGGATTCAAATTTAAGATTACTAGATGTTAATCCGGCTGGGCTAGAGAAATTTACAAATGTAGAAAATAAGGAAGAAATTCTAGGTAAGCACATCGCCGAATTTCATACTTCTCCAGACGATGTTAAGTATTATACGCAAGTGCTAGAGACTGGGATTTCATTTATTGCGGATAGAATTGGCCCTCCAGAACAATATGGGAACAAAACTGTCTCTCAAAAAGCCTTCAAATTGGGAGAAGGATTGGGAATAATAACAACTGATATTACCGAACGTAAAAAAATGGAAGAGGAACTAAGAGAAAATGAAGAAATGCTAAGAGGTTTCATGGATGCCGCTACTGACTCATTTTCTCTATGGGATTCTGATTTAAATCTGGTTCTTGCCAATAAAGTTTCGATTAAATTAACAGAAAAAGCTTATCAGGAAAAACTCTCACTTGGGATGAATATTGAAAGGTTTCTTAACCAGCCTATAAATGTTTCAAAATATAAACAGGTTCTGGAAACGGGTAAACCCTATAATACCGAAAGAACAGTGTCTAGCGATTTTGGAAACTTTAAATTTTCATTAAAAGCCTTTAAAGTAGGTGACGGACTCGGGATGATTGCAACAGATATCACTGAGCAAAAATTGATGGAAGAGGAATTAAAAGAAAGTGAAGAAAAATTCAGATCAATTTTTGAAAATGCTCCTATTGGTATGTCGTTAACTGACTTAAATTTTCAATTTATTAAAGTAAATGCCGTTTTTTGCCAAATGCTTGGATATTCTGAATCTGAACTAATCCGCTTAACTTTTCCAGACATAACTCACCCTGAGCATGTGAAGAGAGAAGTAAAATTTGCTGAGCAGTTAGTAGAAGGTAAAATTTCGGTTTTTGAGACTGATAAACAGTATATAAAGAGAAATAAAGAATCTCTATGGGCTAGAATAACTGTCACGCTCTTGAAAGATGAGAAGGGGGAACCAGTATTTTTCCTTGCCATGATTGAAGATATTGCCGCTCTTAAGGAAAGGGAAGAGGAACTGAAATCACAACTGCTAAA
>JAEOTQ010000196.1 GCA_016839785.1 Candidatus Hodarchaeota archaeon
GACTGGTAAGCGAGTACTTCAATGGAAGGGAGATTTGAAGGATAAAATTGCTGATTGTTATGCTCAAGTGGAGGATCTGGTCATTGTAGGACATACACATCTAGGACGTCTTTTCCCAAAAGAAGGCTTTCTGATGGTGCCATCCATGAGAAATTACTGGCGGAATCCTCCAAAAGACCTTGGATGGCTGGGTATCCTGGGGTATGTTAACCCTTATTACTCTAACGCCTGTGAACTCACAATTGACGCCTAGAGAAAGATTGAAAGTTTGATCGAAATTCACGTTAAAAGATCGGAAATAACAGAAGAGTATTTGTCCTTAAGTGATATCAACTTGGATGTAACAAGATTAGAATCGATATCAGCAAAAATAGAATTCATTGTAAATCAATGTTTCCTAGCTTTCCTGTGTTCCTACTCATAAGTGTTTTTTATGAATACTAATGTTGAATAATGCTGGTTGCGGTATTAACTTTTCTGAAGGTAAAATATCTTGGAGTCCAGTTCTTTTTTCACTTCAATTTTCAACTATTTATTGTATACAGCCGTACAAGACAATGTTATCGGCTCTGAAAGCAGGATTTTAAGATGTTCTTGCTGTACTGGAATCTCATCTACATTTTCAAAATTTTTTGCTCCAAGACCGGATGAATGCTTCTTGTGTTGAGAAATTTAAACTTTAACAATTGAGAAAAGTGTCCTATAAGTTTAATAGGATTAAAAATATCAATAACTTGTCACTTTTTTATCTTCAATCTAAAAAGAGTTGGCACAATCTCTCCCTTTCTTTGGAATTTTTTCATCATTTTCTCCAAGAATTTGATGAAAAACTGATCCTGAAGGCTTTTAAGAATTAAAAAAAAATTCAATACGCTCAAATATTCGGAGGTGAATATAATAAAAAGAGCTCAAGTTTGTATGTTATGGGGATTGGTGATTGTATTGAGTATCTCCATTCCCTTCTCTCTTAGTATGAATCTCCTCGAAGTAGGAAAAAGTACAATTACAGTAAAGAATGCCTCTTGTTACTTAGATGGCCATGACTTAGTGTTTTCCATCGATTTAGAAAGTACTTATGCTGAAACTGGTGTTGATTTCACACTTGAGTCTAACGATGAAAATATCTCTATAACTGAAAGTCCTAATTTGACTTGGAAATTAAAGAATCTTAAACGTGACCTTAATAAGAACACAAACACTTCTCTCGAATTTCGACTGTTTATTAATGGAACTACTGATATTCCATCGATATTCAGTTTAACAGTCCAGTCTGCAGATATATCAGAAAAAATAGAAATAAAACCGTTTACCCAGATCGAAATCAGTGAATCAGAGACACAAATCGCAGGAGAAGGCGCTGGAGCTAGTGATATACAGATTGCTGATTATGAAATTTTAACCAACCCAGTTTATAAAGGTTAATCATTCACCACAAGAACTTTGCTTTATAATTGGTACTACAATTGGCTTGGACCGATCTACCTGAATTTTCAACTTGACAGTGAACCTTATTACCCTGGTGGTTATGAGTATTATGGTATCGACGATGTTACTGTTTGGCAAGGAAATGGATTTAATACAGGCCAATATATCAATGCTTATGATGAATGGACATGGACCCCAGGAGTGAAAATAATCGATGTTTCAATCCCTAGCTTCGGATTTGATGGCTCAAAACATTTTGCAATAAATCATGGTAGGTGGGATTTAGAAAGAGTCACTACATATGAAGCTAGATATGGATTTACAGATAGCAGAAACGAGTATCAGCCCTTTATAGTATATATCCAATCGGGAACCCATCCAAATCTAGTTGCCTTTCTCGTTGACCAACCTTTTCGCAATGCATTTAATGAGGACAACTTCTTTGATGAAGTAGAAACACATGATTTCCTTTGGGGAGTCTATCCAAATCAACAGTGGAAGAATATTAAAGAATTACTTGGAATGGATTTTGTGAGCCACGTTGTTAGTTGGTCACCTGGTTCCAGCAATATTGATACAATTTGGGGTAACATGCCGCAACAGGCATCGTCTATTCTCGGTCTTTATTCATCTGTATGGAAAGATGAATCTGGATCTTACAGGAGAAGTCGCTATAACAATGGTTTCGACATGCTCTTTGGTTATTCCTATGTGATGAACTCAAAATTTTATTGGGGACTTGGTGAAATGGGTATGGCAAATTGGCCTGGTAATCGTGGATTAGGCATGAAAGGATATTATATTTGGGGTTATGTGCCTAGAGTCGGTGATGCTTACTTCATCACTCTCCATGAATCATTACACGTGTATCACTGCCATACAGAAACAAATATTCATGTTCCACCACCGTATCATGAAGGTTGGATTATGAGTGGTTCGAATGGAGACTGGGAAATGCATTGGAATACATATTTAAATTTGGACCCTGCTACTACAAACCATGTAAATGACTTTGATTATTTCTGTTAATCATGAAGTCATTTCCTTTTTCTTTTTTGAGGCGTTTTGACAAAATTAGGTTAAACTCAATATGAAAATCGACATAAGAAATATTGGATTAATAATAAGGAGTACCATTACTTTTAATTATATTCATATGTGATAATGAAGGTTTAGGTGTGAGATAAGAATGATCCCTCAAAAAGAAGATATAGGACGTCATATAAAGGATAAATCCTTGCCATCGAAAGAAGTTCCTAAGTCTGGACGAGCTAATCCTTTTGTGGAAATATATTATTGGTGGAAGCCAAAGCCAGATAAACCACTGATACTCCTTTGTTCAAGTTTATTCGCTGTAATTTTCATCTTAGGGCAATATTTTTTAAATCCAATGCTGAAAGCTGATCTAGAAATCTTAAATAGGTGGCCCTTTATTTCATTATTTTCTTTAGATATCTTTTTAATCGTCTTTGTGGTTCAAATATTGCTCTTGTCCATTGTTGGAGCAGTCCCTCTCATCCCCTTTTCATTCGCTTTTGGTGTACTTCACAAAGAAAAAGAGGCAAATAAAACTTTTTTAACTATAATCTACACCGTGGCATTCCTGTTTTTCCCCAGCATCATACTTTACAATTGGATTAGAATTTCTATTTCTCATGGATTTCCAATATTTAATATAGTCTTGGGATCTCTGTTTGTTCTTATTGATTCTCTTTTCCTTTCTATCATCCTTATTTTTATTATGTCCTATTATAATAGATTTTTTTATAGCTCTGGGGTCAAAATAAGAAAATCCATCCATTGAATTTCCTGAATTGGAATTATACAATATTTTTGCTTGAATATATGGTTGATTAACCTCATGTTTATGGTAGTAGTCGGTTTACTAATTGGGAATCTATTAAAGGAAGATTAATTCGATTTATTCTAAGATTCTTTCTCTGGAACAGTTTCTGGGAGCGATCAACCCAGCAATATTCAAACAAAGTGCGAACTTCGTTCCAGACATTCATAGAATCAGGAGTGAGTGGGATGGGTGAATAGATTAATGGAGTATAGGTACGAATGAGATATTTATGCCGCTCTTGCTCATTTGAGTAACTGTTACAGGTTCGAAATACCTCAATTAGATGATTGACATGAGTTTGGTGAGCCTGAATATATGGAAGCCACTGTTGGTCATACCAAAGAGGTTGTTGAAGAATATTCTGGTGAATTAGATCTCCTCTAAGAATTCGTTGAGTCCAATCCCAAGGAAAATAATAGGGGAACTCGTCCTCGTCTTGTCTGACCCCAAATTGACCTCCA
>JAEOTQ010000197.1 GCA_016839785.1 Candidatus Hodarchaeota archaeon
AAAGTTCCACTAGATCCGAGATGACCTATTAATGGTGACATCTTTCTAAACATGGTCATAAACCGTGGTAATTCAATCCTCATTGTTCCAAAACCATATTGCAAGGGAAAACCGATTCTTTTCCAATCGTGCATCAATGGGAGGGTAGCCTGTTTGTCAATGATTCTTCCCGCGAATACTGCTCGGAGAAAAGTCAAGCAGTCTTCAGTCGTGGAGATCAAGCCACCATCAGACCAAGACGATTCTAATGGCTTATTATAAGAAACAACTTGGTCATTATAATAAAACTCAGCAACTGGGTGTTTAGATTCTTTAATTGGCTCCGATCGCATAAATAACCAAGTGTTTTTTAATTCTAAAGGTGAAAGAAGATATTCGTGATAAACCTCGTGTAACTCTTTACCAGTTACTTTTTCCACGATCTTTCCTAGCAATTGATAATTGGTATCGGAATATTTAGCTTTTGTACCTGGTTCAAAGTTAGGTTTGAGCTGTTCCCGTGCTATAGCTATCGTATCCTCTACTGTGTACTTCTTTTTGGGAAAATTTAAAATCGTATCAAAGAAATTCATCCCCCCTTCTGTTTTTTCCGTGAAATAATCCGCAATACCTGATGTGTGACTCAGCAAGTGTTTAATAGTAATCGAACTTGGATAATCAACGCCTTTATAGACGTGGATGCCTTTTAAAAGCGAATCGGGTAAAAAACCAGTGATCTTATCATCCAATCTTATTTTTTTTTCTTCAAATAACTTCATAACTAGGACAGCTGTAAATAATTTGGTGACACTAGCGATAAAAAACGGTGTTTCAGGAGTCATTTCAATTTGCTCTTCTTTTACCGCAATACCTGCTGCACCAGACCACTCGAAAGAAGTCTTGTCTGAAGAAAGTGCCAAAGTTGCATTATAGATACTCTTATCTCTTTTCACAATATCATTTACGAAATTATCCAATCTTTTTTCTAGAGAACTCATTTAGATCCACTTTTTTTAAGATAATAGCTGATTTTCCCTTCAAGAGAGATTTTAAAGTAATCTAACTTGATCGAAGAGGTTAAGGATAAACAAAGGATTAGGGTATTAATACTATTTTTTTTTAACTTGAGGAGTGAAAAATGGATCATAAACTAAAAGGTTCAAAATTTTAATTCGAAATTTCTCTGTTTTTTTATCGGAAAATATAGTAAAAAAAGTATTTTCTTAAAAGGCTTAATTTGTGAGTTATAATAACCCTGTACGTATACCTAGTAGATCCTTTTTTCTTGATAGTACTTTGATTTTACATTACACGTTGGTTATACGACAATTTTCGATAGGTCGCGAAATCAGGCTTTGACGACACTGGGAATAATCATTATTGAGTAAAAAAAGAAAATTTGAAGTGCTCAGAAAAAACAGCTAAAAATTGATTTTTGTTTTAAGCACTGGTGGAAGAGAGTCTATACAAGCCCTAATCCGATTTTTAAAATCCAGTAGGGGAATTTCAGTTCGGATTATTCCCTTAATATCACCTGTTTCCAATTTTTGGTAAGGAGTTTTAGCCCGAAAAAATTGAGTTCTTGTAATTAGTAGTGATTCTGGAGCTAACACAAGTACAATAGTTAATCCAGATAATATTATTGTTTGTTTGACTGAAAGCATCGAATACCATATTATCACATCATTAAGGCTTTCATAAAATGGAAATCATTTCTTGATCCTCAAAAATTTGATAGTAATATCCCTGTGTCATAGTATCTCAAAAAAGAAGAAGTGACTAGTAATGTGAAGAAATGTCATTTTTGACGATCTTCTTACCTTATGAGTATTTGCAAACTTGGAGTATATTGTAAGCAAAATCGCAGTAAAATTTGATTTTCAATAAACAAACGGATAGATGAGTAATTGTGACGTACACAGGCGTTATTTCATCAGAAATGGATAAAGAACGCGAAGAAGCAGAGTTAAAAGATCTCAAAAGAATATTTGAGATGAAAAAAAATTCTTCGGAAGATCAGATTCTTGAAACCTGGAACTCTCTCAAGAAAATGCAAGAAGAATTAGAACTACCATCATTATACCCTATGCGGCACCATTATTATTTCTATTTACGCTTAGAAGAAATTAAAAATGCATTAGCTCCATTTCCTACTGATTTTCATCAACTAAATCAGCTACATGTAGAAATTAACAGCTTACGAGACCTGTTAGAACTCCCTGCGACATCTTCAATGTCAGAGGTTATCATTCTAATACGAAGAAAATCGTTGGATGAATTAATGACATTAGAAATTGGGTCCGACTCACTTCTCCTTAAAATTCTTTTATTACAACTCTCCACAAAGAATGCCAGTTATGCTATTGACGAAAAACCAGCATTAGTGCATGAACTTGATAGAAAACTCTTGGAGATTCTAATCTCATACGGGCCTCTCACTCGTCCAGAATTAGTGGAAGTAACAGGAGTTGCTCGAAGTTCAATTTATGATAGCTTACGACGACTCCATCTAAAAGGGCTCATTGGGCAGTACTCAGGCAAAAGAACAAGTGTTGGCAGACCTATGACCCTCTTTGATGCTTTGATTTAGGTAGAGCTCTCCAAAGCAAAACAACGCATTGAGAGGCTTCCCGCTTGAATGCTTTCGTGGAAATGAGTTATTGAATCATTGGGCAGTAATGTTCCTAGGATAAAATACAAAGGGTCGAAGTGCTCCGTAGTAGGAGCAGCTTGTTTGAAATTACTGATTTCCTTTGGAGAATTTAATAAATCTTTAATCTCTAAGTCATTAAGTTTTTTCTTAATCCAGTTGTCTATGTCTTGAGCCCAATCTTCCACAGGAGCAGAAGAAAATTTGTTATGATCAATTCTTCCCATCCGAACCTGATGCATAACATATCCTAAATTATGAATTAAATTTCCACTCCCCATGAGTAATACTCCCTCCTTTCTTAGATATCTTAAAGCTTTACCGACTTCATAGAGCTTTTTAGGAGTCTTAGGGATAGGAATAGATAATTGAAGGACAGGAATCTCCGCTTTTGGAAACATAAGAGATAAAGGAATCCATGCGCCATGATCAAGGCCACGGTCTTGATTAAGCTGCGTTTCCAGACCTTTAGAATGAAGTGAATCTGTAATTTTCATCGCAAGAGAGGGATTACCAGGGACATTATACTGTAATTGATATAATTCGTCGGGAAAACCATAGAAATCATAGATTAGATCTGGTTTAGGAGAAGCAGTTATCTGAAGCGGTATTCTTTGTTCCCAATGAGCAGAAACTACAAGAATTGATTTAAGATTATGGAGCGACCTCGCATATTTTACTATATCGGTCTGAAACACTCCTATCTCAACAATAGTCATCGGACTACCGTGGCCAACGAATATAGCTGGACAAATACTCATATGATTAAGTGTATACAGATGATACAAAACTCCTTTTTTCCGAAGAAAGCGGAACTAAGATCAAAATTCAGCGAAAGAATTTATACAATCGGAGATTAAAGAGGTGGTATGGATTCTGATTCAAGAATAGAACCTGATAAAAAGGTTTTATTTCCGAAAAATGGTACGTGGTTTTATCGATTAATGCATCACACAGGGTTTGACCTTCCTCGCTCATATAAATGGTTTAAACGATTAAATAAAGTATTCATGGTACCTCTGTATCGCTTACGGGTTTTACCATTATTCGGAGTAGGTTGGATGATAGTTATGATTACTACAGTAGGTCGAAAAACCGGTAAAACTCGACGTACTCCCTTAGAATTCCATCGAATTGAAGGAGTTATTCACATCACTGCTGGTCGTGGAGAAAAAACTGATTGGGTTAGAAACATAAGGGCAAATCCTGATAAAGTAAGGGTTCAGGTCGGATTCAAATCTTTTCAAGCAAAAGTAGAATTTATCGACGATGTTTTGGAAAAAATTCAATATATTGAATGGCTGGTCACTAAATTACCACGAGAAGCTAAAACTGGATTTGGTTGGGATCCCAAGGAGGATACGATTGAAAATTCCGACTTCACGCCTTTAGCTAAGTTTTTAACCGTAATTAAATTACATAATCCAAAAACTAGATGAGTACAAAAATTATAAAATCTGTCAGAACTTTAAAATTAAACCATTGTCAGTTATTCGGGCAAATATGAGCAATTGATTCTTTTGGTTGAGATGTAAAAAAATGTTCAAACGCAGTACAAACCCAGAGGGAAGAGCTGGTTTACCAGCATGGTTTGTATTTCGGTGTTTGGATGATGTTGTACTCTATTCCAGAGTTTATTCGGCGATAGAAGGAGTACTCTCATCTGAAAAAGCGATGGCCATTAATGATATTTTTAAAACAATCTTACACTTACTAAAATCTAGCTTTTCATGGATGTCGTCAAAAAAAATTGAATATATTGCTATGGATGCTTATGACATTAGTTTACTGAGGGGGAAATTCGTTATTCTTGTTTTTTTCATTCGACGCGGCGATTCAATAAAAGACATTTACAAGGTCCAAGAGAAAGTTCTAAAGATAATAGAAACAGATGCTGAAGGCCGTCTATCATCTCAAATAGACGAACCTGAACTTCTACGGGATGTATGGATGAGTAGCGAAGAAAAAATTAGACCTTTCATTCATCACATCTTTTGATTTCAAGAGATTACCCCCAATGAAAAATTTTTAACCTCTTTGATAAAAATATATTGCATAATGGAAATCGATAAAATCGTAAAAATGATTCAAAAGGGATTAATTGGAAAAAACACCCATCTTCCTCCTAACAAAGCGATTGAAGGATTATCTCCTGATATTGCTAAAATCACTCCGAAAGATGGTAATCATTCGTGTTGGGAGCTTTTACATCACATTGTTGTCTGGCAGGAAGCCATACTTCAAGCGATAGATGGGAATAATGTTGATTGGCAAGCTATCAGTGATAAAACTAATTGGCCTTCTGCAGATTATATATCAGACCAATCTAACTTTATTAATTTAGTAAAAAAGTTTGAAAATGGTCTAATACTGGCTGACAAGAAAGCTAAAACTGTTGATCTAAATAAACCTATGCCTGCTTGGGGTGATGCTCCAACCCTTCAAGCATACTTTGTATTACTTCAGCATAATTCCTATCATTTAGGACAAATCGTCGCAGTCCGAAAACAACTTGGAAATTGGCCATCTTAAGGAGGAAAGAGCATGGTACAGAGTATAGGGAAGGAATTCATGAGAAAAACTAAATATCAGTTCATGTATCCTTCTGATCAGAATAAAGGAGTTCCTCAACCCCCATTAGAGTCAAAATATGATTCTAGTAAACCACTTATTGGATTAATAGAACCTAATCAAATTGACATTTCTGATCTTCCCCTACGAAGATGCATCGAAAAAAGACGGAGTATCCGAACTTATTCTAATGATGTCCTTAACCTTATGGAATTATCTTGGTTACTTTGGTGTACTCAGGGTATTAGAAATGAAGACTTAAAAAAGCTTCGATCCTCATTTTCTGATGATGTCGAAGTTGAGGAGATCGATAAAATTCTGAAAACGGTTACTCTACGTAATGTACCCTCTGCAGGCGCTCGTCACGCGTTTGAAACTCTTTTGCTAATTAATCGCGTAGAAGGTATAGAACCAGGTCTATATCGGTATATTGCAACAAGACATAGACTTTTAGAAATATCAAGGGATCCAAATCTCCCTCTGAAAATGAAAAAAGCAGCATACGATCAGTCAATGTTGGCGAAAAGTGCAGTTTCGTTTATTTGGGTAGCAGATACCTATAGAATGACATGGAGGTACGGAGAAAGAGGGTATCGTTATTTATTACTAGATGCGGGTCATGTGTGCCAAAATTTGTATCTTTCAGCTGAAAATATCAACTGTGGAGTCTGTGCTATTGCAGCGTTTCATGACGATGAATTCAACCAACTGTTAGGATTAGATTCGGAGGAGCATTTTGTTATTTATTTGGCTAGTGTGGGCAAGAAAAGGTAAAAAGTCTGTACTCAAACATAGATCTTCCAGCAACCTTTTAAACACTTCAAAAAATCGTTCCATAGGACATAAACCTAATTTTTAAAGTAGAAAATGACGAACGGAACGATTTGCTATCTTCTTTTTTTCATGGATGAAAAAAATTGTGACCATTAAGATAATTTTGCTTTTAAATAGGATTAAGTTCAATTCGTAGCAAAAAGAGTGTAAAAAATGTCATACGAAAGTAATAATACGTACGAGACACACGATGTCAAGATTGGGGAAGTTAAACCCCTTGAAAAACACCTAGACGTAATTTTTAAAGTCACTGAGAAAGAAGAAGAACGAGAAATCAATTCGAAATCTGGTGATACTCATCGAGTTTGCGATTTCGTCGTCGCTGATGAGACAGGAGCGATAACTCTTACCGCATGGAACGAGGATATAGATGCTCTTGAATTAGAAAAGGTTTACAAATTAGCAAACGGTTTTGCCAATGTTTTCCGAAATTCTCTACGCCTTTCCAAAGGTAAGTTCGGAACCTTAAACGAAGATCCCACAATTTTCGAAGAAATTAACACTGAGAACAACAGATCCACTGAACATGTCGAAGATCCACGTCGTAGATCCTATGGCGGTGGTGGCCGTGGTGGATATGGTGGCGGAGATCGCGGTGGTGGCCGTGGTGGATATGGTGGCTGAGATCGCGGTGGTCGTGGCGGTGGTCGTGGCGGTGGTCGTGATCGTCGTAGTGGCGGCGGAAGTCGCTGGTAAACATCTTAACCCGAAATTTTTTTTTTTAAATTTGGAATTTATTCCACTTTTCTTTTTCCTTTTTTTCCTGTTCACTAGACATACAATTTTTCCTACGTAGGAATTATAATTTCAAGTGTAGATCCTTTCTCAAACGTCAGCAAGGGTCTGTTGAGAATTATGCAATATAGAAAGCTGGGAAAAACTGGAATAAAAGTGTCTGCACTGGGATTTGGATGTATGAGACTTCCAACATTGGCACCAGGGAAGCCTAAGATCGATCGTGAAAGGGCTATCAATTTAATTAGAGAGGGTATCGATTCAGGAATAAATTATGTCGATACTGCCCACATGTACCATGATAAGGAAAGTGAAATCGTTGTTGGATTGGCACTCAAAGACGGATACAGGGAGAGAGTCACACTTGTAACTAAATGTCCTGTGTTTTATAACGACTTCAAAGAATCTTCTCATTTTGATTATTATCTTGATGAACAATTGGAAAAGCTTGACGTTGAATATCTTGATTTTTACTTAATGCATGGACTGGATGCCAAATCATTCAAAGAAAAAGTACAGGATTTGAAATTAGTTGAGTCAGCAATGGCTGCAAAAGAAATAGGGAAGATAAAACATCTAGGATTTTCGTTTCATGATAAACCCGAAGTTTTAAAGGAAATCATCGATACTGGTCACTTTGATTTAATGTTGATCCAATATAATATATTAGATCAAGTGAATGAAGAAATGACTGCATATGCAGCGAAAAAAGGTATGGGAGTCGCAGTAATGGGGTCAGTAGGAGGAGGTCGACTTGCAGGGGCACCTCCCGAATCGATGCATCAATGGCTTTCAGAGGGAAGAGAAAATTTTGCGGATTTAGCCCTTAAATTTGTCCTAACTAATCCGAATATTTCGGTGGCTCTCTCTGGAATGGGCTCTGAAGAAATGCTTCGAGATAACTTAAGTTTAGTCTCAAGAGACGATTACAATCGCTATTTAGGGACAGAAAAAGAGAGAATTGATAAGATTGCATCAAAATTCAAGGAATTGTCAGATCTAGTCTGCACAGGGTGTGGATATTGTATGCCCTGTCCTAATGAAGTAAATATAAAATTAGTATTTGAATATATGATTCGATATCAAATATACGGACAGGAAGAAGCGAAAAATTGGTATTCTAATATCGGAAAAGTAAATTGGGCTCCAGGTAAAACTGCAGATTCCTGCATAGAATGTCAAGAATGTCTAGAGAAATGTCCCCAGAAGATTCCTATTATAGATCAGCTTAAGGAAGCACACTTGTTATTGGCTCTTGAATAACAACTGATATATCGAGTAAATTCTAGGTTGAAGAATGAATGACCTCTGAGATGATAGAAAACCTTCAATTTCATGATGGTAGAAAAACACCTATTTCGAAGGAGCGATTAGTACGGTTTGATATTCGTTCTGTTGTTGATAGATATTATCAAACACAAACGTTAGATGCTTCTGCAGTTATTTCTGATCTAGGACCTGTGCATATTGACTTTACGAACATCCAAGATTGGGCAAAAGAAATACCCGACATTGATAAACGGAGTGCTAGAGTTTTCATTCTTTGGGCAGATGACCCAGAGACGAAAGAGGTTGTAGTACTCTTACGGGGATTCTTTATACTCGTTCCGTTTCAATTTGGTATCGAGCAATTAAAAGAATACCACTTCCAGCATGATACTCCCTGTCAACCAATGGCAATCATTTCTTCATTTAGAACAATATCTGATGATGTTGAAGTACTTGTGGAACTTGTAGAGCGGGTTGAAACGGAAATTAATAAACATTGGAGAGAAACAAGAGAACGATTGATTGATACACTAGAAAAAACTTTTCTCTGGGAAAGATATGTTTATTCTTTGGAAACTGTTTCTTATATAACTTATTTATGTCCCTCATTCGATAGAGAGCTGCTTGCAGCTCTCAAACAAAAGAAATTTTCTTCAACGGGGGTATTACAAATAATGGCGTCTCCTACTGCTTCTTATAATCAAATATCTATCCAATCACACCTGGAAGAGGCAAAAGGGATCATCAAGTCTTATCAGAATAAGCCTGTGTAAGAGAATCAGTCACTGGAACTATTTATGCTCCTGCGATGAAGTTATCTAAGAACATCATAATCATGAACCCTAAAACAACTCCAAAAGTCGCTGCTCGTTCATGTCCTTTTCTATGACTTTCAGGAATGATTTCGTCAGAAACCACAAAGATCATCGCTCCTGCAGCAAAGGCCATACCAAATCCTAACATCCCTATAGCTACACTGACTGCAGCTACACCAATGAAACCTCCAATTGGCTCAACTAGTCCTGTAAGAGTGGTTATTGCAAAAGTTTCTCGTTTTTTGTACCCCTCTCGAAGTAGAGGTAAGGCAACTGCGGTCCCTTCGGGGATGTTCTGCAATCCAATTGCCAGAGCAATTGTAATTCCTGTTGTGATTTCTCCAGTTTGAGCAGCTGAACCAAAAGCAACTCCAACAGCTAATCCTTCTGGAAAATTATGAATTGTTATTGCAATAACAAATAACCAAGTAGCTGCTAGCCTTTTAGACATACTACTTGAGCCTTCTAGTCCCGAGATAAAGTGTTGATGAGGTGCCCATTTATCAATAACATGGATTATCAGCGCACCACTTCCAAAACCAATCATAACGATAAATACTGGTTCTAAATCCCAATTCGTATAAATTGGTTCCATATCTAAGGCGGGAACAAGCAAACTAAAGGCAGAAGCGGCAAGCATGACTCCTGCGG
>JAEOTQ010000198.1 GCA_016839785.1 Candidatus Hodarchaeota archaeon
GTACACGATTGATGGAGGAATTACTAATATTATCTTTACTCAACAGACTGGGACTATAGATCAAGCTCTGTGGATTACCCTTCCTAATGGTTATGTTACCGTTCGATTCTACGTTGAGGATCAATATGAGCGAATTGTCTCAAATGAAGTTGTTGTCATTAAGAATGCTGCGATTGCTACTCCAAGTGCTCCTCTGAGTATCTCTGCGATTCCTGGGGAAAATTATGCTATTATATCCTGGACTATCCCCAGTGATGATGGTGGATCTCCAATTTTTCGTTATAATGTTTATCGGGGTATCATTAGTAGTCAATATTTGATTTTAGGTACTACCACAAAAACTAACTTTACTGATACGACAGTTGTGGGAGGAACAACATATTATTATGTAGTTACTGCGATTAACACTCTCGGAGAAGGTATATTTTCAGCAGAAGTGAATGTAATTCCTCTAGGAAATCCAGAAATACCAATGACCATACCCAGTGCTCCGCGATCCCTTTCACAAACTTCAGGTGCTAATTTTGTCTATTTATCTTGGACTTCTCCCAGTGACGATGGTGGATCTGTTATTATCCGATATAATATCTATCGGGGTACTACAAATGAAGAATACATTTTTGTAGGAACTACAGCAACGACGAGTTTCAATGATACTCTTGTAGTAGGTGAGATTACTTATTTTTATGTAGTGACTGCAATTAATGCAATCGGCGAGAGCGAATTCTCCAATGAGATCGAAGCTCATCCAACAGGCGTATCTACCCCTCGCTCGGGTGCTTTTCCTGACTTCCTCTTCCTCCTTTCATTTTTGGGGATTCTAGTATTATTCAAACACAAGACTAAAAGGTTTATACTTAGTTCTCGTAATCCGTAACTGTGCTAACATACAAATAGAACGGATCCAGTACTATGTTTTACTCCTGGTGTTTTACACCTAATAGGAAGAGGAGGTGGATTCTTTGCTTCATACTCAACTAAAATCGATGGAGTCTAAAACCTAGTACGACTATTATACCCCGACTTTTGAATAATATACAAACATCAAGAAAAATCAATTGAAATTAAAGGAGAGTTTCTCTTGGGAATACAAAATGAAATTACTGAACGATCAGACGTATTTAACAAGGATGGATCACTCATCCAACGTGGTTGGGCCCGAAAGCCGCTTCTTACTTATAATAAAGAAAATATCGGTAAAAATTGGATACGCATAAAGGAATGGGACCACTATTCAATTCTAAACAATGAATTTGGATTTCAGCTAACAATTGGTGATATCGGTTATCTCACCCAGATGAGCTATGTCTGGCTTGACTTCACTAAAAAAGATCGTAATACTATCGGTACATTCAAATTCTTCACCAAATCGAAGTTATTGCCCCAAAGCTCACTTGAAAACAGTGTTATTGAATTTCCTACCAAGAAATTTTCTGCAACAATTACTAAATCTGGGAATAAGCGGATATTAGACTTTAGTGACCCGAAATTTCAAAAGAAAGGTCTTTCTGGTTCAATTACTATGACTGATGATCCTACAATGGATAATACTGTTGTGGTTACTGGATATAAAGAAGATCCACGGTTATTTTATTATAACCATAAGGTAAATTACATGCCTGCCGAAGGGTTGATCACAATTGGTGAAAAAGAATATCCACTTGAATCTAAAACATCCTTTGGGTTGATGGATTGGGGAAGGGGTATTTGGCCTTATAGAACACACTGGTTATGGGGATCCGCCTGTGGGCTGGTTGATGATATACCCATTGCCTGGAATATTGGCTATGGGTTTGGTGATCTTTCCACACACTCTGAAAATATTATTTTTTATGATGGAAAAGCCCATAAAATAGATGAAGTTACATTTCATCACGAAAACAGAGATCCCAGCAAACCCTGGAAATTTACAAGTAACGATAACCGATTTGAGATGACCTTAACTCCTCTCATCCCGCATCTCGAAAAACTCAATTTTGGCGTTATTGCTTTAAATTCTTCTCTTTTACATGGTTATTACTCTGGTAAGATTGTCCTAGACACTGGTGAAACTATCGAGGTGGAAAACATCCTTGGACATGCCGAAGATATCTTTTGGCGATGGTAAAAAGTGTTTACTGGTATTGACATGTTTAAAATAGGCTACGAATCTTAAATCTTCATCCTAAAATAAACTTAAAAAACCCTAAGGAAAGATTAATTTTTCAATAATCTTCCTTTTAGTTAAATTCAGATAAGTAATACGGAATTGGCCTGAAACAGTCAGTGGATTTGATTAGAATGTGTGAAGTCGAAATTTTAAGAAAGAGAATTCTTGATGTATTAGATAATCGTATTAAATCTTTTGATAAGGGACTTCTTCTCGTTTCTAATGAAAATTTAGATTTTAAACCAGCAACTGATGCTTTAAGTGTGAAGGATCTCGGAATTCATGTTTACCAGTGTATACTGGTCATTGCTGGAGCGATAACAAAAGGGAACTTTACGGAAGAAGATTATACACTAATTCCGTATGATTTTTCAAAAATTAGTTCTGCAAAAGAACTCCTAGAATATGGGGACAAAATAAAGGTTTATGCAAAAGAAGTTATGTCGAATTTAACTGCAGATGATCTTGATAGGGAAATAAAATTTAGTTGTTGGGGGGGATTTACTGAAAAAATTGGTATAGATGTTGATACAATCCCAGAAGAACTCTTTCATCATCGTGGACAATTATGTACTTATTTAAGGATGATGGGAATTCAACCTCCTTCAATTTATGATTATAGTTAATCTCTTCCTTTTATCTTGCACTCAGAATAGAAAAGAATTGCTAGAAGACAGATTTACTAAAATCTTGGTATTTCATTTTGTTCAATACATTTCCACAATACGAGCTAAAAGTTCGGTATATATCACGGTATATAATTCTCTAGTTTAATTGCGCGATCGACGATGCTTAATTTTACACGATCATTTATGTCCAACAATATCATTCTCAATAATTCCGAGTGTCTCTCTATCTTGTTGCGAGTCGAATAGTTGTACTCTCTATGTTCAAAAATATAGTACAGCTCGTTCTAAAACGAAGATTAATAGATCATCTTTCTAGTATGACCAATTAAATAGACCTTGGTGAAAACGAAGTGGATGGTAGAGACAGAATAAAATCGTTCCTAATAAGTATATCTGGTTATCTAATATTATTATTACAGCAGTTACCTGGCATTTGGGTCTGGGTTCCTCTTATGGCAGCTCCTATATTTCTACTTCTGGGAATTTTATCCGTTAATATCCCTGCACGGATAACTGACATTTTTCAAACCCTTTTTTCAATAAATGAAGTAGTGTTAGGTAAGTTAGTAATATTATTGGGTTTAGCACTTACAATTTATTCGATTATCTTTCTTGGGATTAATAAAAGACGGGGATTAGTAACATCAGGCCCTTATCGATTCATTAGACATCCGCAGTATACTGGATTTATACTCTTGACAATAGGATTTACTGGATGGAGCTATTATTATATTAAAAACACATTTGGTATAAGCTGGATTTCTGCGGAACAAACTATCGCTTTATGGTATATAGAAATGATTCTCTACTTCATTCTAGCATTTGTCGAAGAAAAACACTTAACAAGTGTTTTTGGATCTGATTATTCAAATTATAAACGTGAGATCCCCTCATTTCTACCTTTTCTAAAAATAGACTTCAATAATCAGGTAGTTTCTGTAATAGGTTTTAGTCTTCTCTTTTTTCTCATAATTCAATTTCCTTTAACCCGATAATATGACAAAGAATTAAGGAGTCTCTCCTCCATTGGGATAAACCACATGGGTCACTTATACCACCATTATAACATTAACAACTTGGGTCACTCAATCCAAAAATACTGCAAAGTTTGCTACATTAGCTATTTTTACGGCTATTTCTGGCATTTACCTTTTTAAGAGAAAAAAGACAAGATGAGCACATCCTTAAACCTCTATGTTCATTCGGTTTTAAACAGTTCATTCTACAATCATATTAATTATTATAAAACAGATTTTGAATAACCAACAATCAACGACGTTATTTTGAGTAAAAATATCTAGAAAAAAATCCTAGAATTCTCTTTATTTACTGCCTTAAATAACCTTAACCTTACAACGGAAGAAGCAAAGAATTATCTAGATTCACACTTTCCAGCTCTAGAAAAATAATAATGAGTTAATCAGCAAAGAGACTTAATTCAGGCTAAGAATCGGTGTAGAAAAAATTCTAGAAATCATAAAATAAATTCTTACAATTTGTGTTTTATTATATTTAATTTTACTTTCTCATCGTAGATAAGTATTTATATGAATGTAGGTTGTAATTACAGGTTTTTTGTTATAAAAAAAACTACAAGAGATTTTAAAAATGAAGAATATGAAGGTAAAAACCAGTATTTTGGGTATTCTCTGTATTTTCATGCTATTCCTTTCTTTGATTCCGATAAGTACAGTTTCTTCAAAAGAGCCCAGTACAACTTCTTATAACACTCCCAAACTTCGTTCTTCAACTACTCAAAACGGTCCAAATGCTACAATCTACTTGGATTCTATTGTAGATGGGACTTTTGATTTCGATGAAGACGGATTCTATGATTTTTACTACATCAATGTAACTCTAGAAATCCACATCGTAGGTCAGTTCTTACTTATTTCAGGTTTAAATTTATCTGCTATACCTTCACCTCAGAATCCTTTCCCCTATGTTGTTGGACAGGATTTTCGATTATACTCTGGAGAAGCCCCTGACATGACTGATGTGTATATAGGTGACACTATCAACGAAAACATCACACTAACACTCGCATTTCGAGGTCTGGAAATAAATTCTACAGGGATGGATGGCCATCTTGGTATAATTAACTTGATCCTCTATGATATGAGCACCTATGATTTTGAAAACCCGCAGGACTTACCTGATGTCGCATTGATAATTGGAACGATGGATCAAGCTGGTCCAACTATCTTTACATCGACTTTAGCTTATTCAGCCGACCAGTTCGAAATGATGATCAGATCGTTTGTTCAATCATGGAGTGAAGATTTTGTGGATATAGAAAATGATGGCTATTATGATCTAATCCATATTATAGCGGAAGTAAATTCAACCCATGAAAGATGGATTCGTTTACAGTGCTTTATGAGTGGTTCACACGAAAAATATAATTTAACAATGGTTTCTAAAGGACTTAATTATATAGATCTTTGGTGGGCATCCACAGAAGTGACTGGAGATGGTCCTTTCGAACTTAACGATGTTAGAATTGACATTTGGGACGAGGATTTAGAAGGATGGGATTATCAAATGGGTTGGTATATGGAAAGTCCATACATAACTAGTACCCCACTACTTCCTAAAGAGACAAATATACCTGAAATTCTGTATAATCAAGATAACTCTACTTGGAAAATGAGGGTTGAAGATATCGATAGTAATGGTGATGCTGATTTTGCTATAGTGTCAATTCCAGTGAATTTCACAGTCTATGGGTTGTATGAATTCAATGCTGAGCTATATACTAGTGAATGGCGAGACCCAGGATTCAATCTTTTCGCTACCAATACATCATGGTTTATGAAAGGCAATAATACCAATGTTGATCTATACTTCGATATTAGACAGTTAAAAACAATTAGTACTGTGTTTGATGATGATATCTTTCTTGGTAATGCCAGTTACCCAAATCTAAATCTTACACAATGGAATTACATAAATATCTGGGCACGTCCAATTACTACCGAATACTATGGAGAATTTTATGTTGAAAACTACTTTACTCACGCAAACGCACTCTTACAGGAAGATATTGATCCATTACCAGATTATACAAACGGATTCCCGTTCACTGCAACTGAAACGCTATGGACTGGTGACCAAATAACTTATTGGTTCAACATTAGTGACAATTTATCTCCTTTCAACCTCTTTAATGTCACATTAGAACCCATAGGATTTGATTTCCCTTACGATACGGTATCTTATCTTGTTCCACAAGATTATAAGATGATTTATCAAACACTTAATCTCTCTGCTCCTTGGTGGGGTTTTGAATCAGATTATCGCTATTCAGAGGAAATTTGGGCAAATCATACCGAATACTTCTCTTTGTACAAATATGGTCCTGATATTTGGGCGTTACTTACAATCCAATGCGTACCGCGTTCCCAATTCAGTATACCAGTGAAAGGGGAATATACCTTAACAGCTGAACCAAGCATAGATAACACAGGGCCAATAATCCAAATCATATCCCCTGAAAGTGGTGCTTCTCTTAGTGATGAATTCGGTTTTAAGTTTGAAGCAAATTTTACCGATGACATTAGCGGAGTGTTGGGAGTCGATGTATTCCTTTCTGGATTTAGTGCGCCTATCGCTTCAACTGATCCATGGAAGTATTATTCACAACCTGAGTGGATAGGTCCAGAGAACATAACTGAGTTACGATTATATGATGGCCATGTTTATGTGCATCTTTACCCAAAATCTGACTGGATAGGTTCTCGTGACTTAACGGTGATAGCCACAGATGTTGCTTATAATCAGCAAACAATGGTAATACCAGTCACGATATTCGATGATCCCACTCCTCCTCCAGATGAGCTTATCAATAATGGACTTAATTGGATTATCTCACAACAACAACCAGATGGGTCATATGTCTGGTCGCGAGAGGATTGGAGAGATCATGACGATCTAGGTTCGAGATCAGTGGCTTTTACTTCTTGGGCCATGCTAACCCTATTACAAAGTGGAAGTCGGTTTGATAATCCAGTTGTGCAGAGCTGTTATGAATACATCAAGTCTCAAGTCCAATCTGATGGTTCTATCGTCTCTTGGGAAGTTGGTCAAGCTAATTATGAAACTTCTATCGCTTTAATGGGTCTTATTCCTCTCAAAGTATCGTACCGTATCTGGGGTGTTGCAAATCCAGATTTGGATAAAATTATCTTAGATGCAGTCAGTTGGGTGATTAGAGCTCAAAATATCGAACCCATGGGTTATGATTTGAGCAACCCTTACTATGGTGGTTGGGGTTATAGCCTAGATAACGCTACCTTATCTGAATACTATTGGTCTGATCTCTCTAATAGCCAATGGTCGATAATCGCATTAGCTGCTGCACGAGATATTGGTATCAATATTCCAACTCAAACTTGGATTGCCGCGGAAACCTTTGTTAGACGTTGTCTCACTGAAGTTAATCTTGAAGAAATATATTACGGATTTGCCTATCAACCTGATAGTGGCTGGGTCAACTCACGAATGAATGCGGCAGGTATCTGGTGTTTATCCCTCATGGGTTATGACGACTCTGACTCCGACATCAGCGAAGCTCTAAGATATATGAACCGTACTTGGATCGATGAGTATGTCTATGATCATTTCCATGGTGATGGCTACCAGTATTATGCCATTGTTTCTGCAGCGAAAGCACTGATTTTAACAGGACATCAGAAGGGTACAGAATATAGTTGGATGTACGATTCTATCTATCAATTCTTGACCCGTCATGTCATTCGTGAAACAGATAATCCTGATCTTTGGTACTGGGATAATACGCCTGGTTCTGAAGATCCTGTGTATGCCACATTACTAGCTCTTCTTAGTCAACAGATTGGTTATGGCGTCTTAGGCGAGGCAGCGTTTATTAGCATCACAGTACAAGGTAGAACACATTTACACCTCTATGATGAGAACGATCAACACACTGGTTATAATTATACCCTAACGTCAAACGATTTCAATGAAAATACCACATATAGCGGACCTAATAGTTTCCCCCAACAGGTGGTCGTCACGACACCATATAAAGGATATTATTATGTCTATATCTATCTAATTGATGATGGAGAATTTAATTTAACAGTATCAGCAAAAACAACCACTGGACTCACAGTAACAGCGAAAAGCAATACATTCTTAGGTTTGAAAGGTGAAACTTATTACACCAGTTTCGTTGTAACAACCATATATGGTGTAAATATTGAAATGGAACCCATCGTAAAATATGACGGTGATTTTATTGTAGTAGGAAATCCTGTCATTGTTGGACCCAATGACCTCACCTTTAACGAAAATGATGGTCAGACCCACAATCTAGTGTGGACAGTTCTTGAAATGATACCACCGATTGACTATAAGGTATTAAAAGATGGAATCGAAGTTCTAGCGGCACTAAATTGGGATGGTAAAGGTTCGGTAACATTAGATGTTTCTGATTTACCAGGCGGTGTTTACACCTACAATTTTTCAGCTATCGATGCTTCAGGTCTTGGACTGTCAGATTTGGTAACGGTAACAGTTATTGAATCTGATATCACATATTCACTGAGTATCACGAATCCCACTATTAATGAAAAAATAGAGGGGACTTATCTCATCAAATGGACAGCAACTGCAACACCTGCAGAATCTATGACCTTTAAAGTAGAATATAAGCATGAAGATGATACTAGCTGGACTGAGCTAGCGACTGGTTTTGAAACCCAACAATTCGCGTGGGATACTAAAGAAGTTGATGATGGTGACTACACTATCCGAGTCACTATTGAGGGAACAACGGTTTCAGATGAAGTGGATATAACCATTGACAATGTAGTTGGAATATCACCTGGTTTTGATTTATTTACCATTCTTGGTGTGGTTGTTATCCTAGCATTTATTCAGAAGAAACGTTAAGCTCCCCACAACTTCTCCTCTCTTTTTTTTTAAA
>JAEOTQ010000199.1 GCA_016839785.1 Candidatus Hodarchaeota archaeon
TATCTTGAGCTTCTTTCTCACTTGTGATATCTGTTAGTAAACCAAAGGAACCAACCAGTTCTTCTTCTTCGTTGAGTAAAGCTGTACCAGCAACTCTTACTCTAATTAATGATTCATCCCTACAGATTAAAGAAAGCTCGTAAACTGAAGATGGAATCCCGTTTGAATATCTTTCCTTCACTTTTTGCTCGAATATTTCTAGGGAATCCTTCGCAATGAATTCCTCCACTTGTTTTCCTAACATTTCATTCAAGGACCAACCTATCATTTCCTCCAATGCTGGGTTCACATAAAGTGTTTTGTTTTCTAAATCTGTAATCCAAACTCCTTCTAAAGCAGTTTCAATCAGGGTTTGATATCTGCTCTCGCTCACCCTAAGTTCATGTTTGCTATGGGCAAATCCTAACATTCCTACAATCCGCCCATTCTCCCTTTGGGGTGACCCTTTGATCTCAAATGGTTTATAAATACCAGACTTTGTTAAAACCCGTACCTCTGGAGTTGGAAAAGTTTCTCCATCGGTAATCGTTGTAAAACCTCTTATTACGGCATCTAAATCATCTGGATGAATTTTGGGACTAAATAGTTTACCAATCCACTCATCGACAGACCAACCAGTAAGTTTCTTTACGACAGGATTGATGGACGTAATATTACCCTCCAAGTCAACTGTAAAAATAATATCTCGAGAATTCTCAACAAGACCTCGATAGAGCTTCTCTGATTTCTCTAATTTCGCAAGGGAATCTTGATATGACGCGAATCCAGTTTTTAATAATTCTTTCACATCATTTGGAATGTCCTCTCTAGCTAGTAAGAGATTCAATTGGGTAGAGAAAGACATTGAAGTCAAAATCCTACGACAGAAAATAACTAGAAAATGCGAAATTATTTACGAAACTGAGTTTGATAGATTGAAATAGAATTCTTAAGAATACCTAAATAGAATACACGGAAATGAGGAAACATAATGCGAATACTAATAACTGGAGCAAATCGTGGGTTAGGGTTGGAGTTTGTTAGACAATATTTGAATCGAGGAGAAGAGGTAATAGCAACATTTAGAAAGCAAAATAACATCTTAGAGCTAGAAAAATTGAAAAATAGATTCGGTTATGCCCTCACTCTTATTCCAATGGATATCTCCTCTAGTGAATCAAGAAATAAAGCTTTTCTTGCCATGAAATCGAAATTTTCACACTTAGACATTCTTATCAACAATGCTGGCATGGTAAGTAATCGTGAACTGAAATTTGGAGATTTAGCTAAGGATGATATAATTGAAGTATTCAAAGTGAACTCTATCTCAGCAGTTTTAGTTGCAGAACAATTTAACCAATTATTTAAGAAAAATTCTAAGATAATCAACATTTCTAGTGGAATGGGCAGTATATCGATGAGAGAAAACATTTCTAACTACAGCTACTGTGCAAGTAAGGCCGCACTAAATATGTTCACAAAATTAATGTCGAATGCTTTACAAGAAAGAGGGATCATTGTCATACCAATGCATCCAGGTTGGGTAAAGACACGAATGGGGACACAAAGTGCACCTATTGAACAAAAAGATTCCATTTCAGGGATGATAGGTGTAATTGATTCATTAACACTAAAAGAATCAGGTAAGTTTTTTGATTGGCAAGGAAATGAACTTCCTTGGTAGAACAATTACATAGTTTGTATCGTCGAATACTTTATAATTACTAATTACCAACTCTTCTGAAAATAAGAAGTTTGTTGAATATGACAAAGATTACCCCTGAACTATGGATGAAATCGTGGGATGGGCATGTAAAAACTGAGAGTTATCCGAAAGAAAGCCTTGGAGTTCTTTTTACGCGAGAAATGGCAAAATTTCCTGAAAATGTAGCATGCTGGATGATGGAACGGGAGATAACATATGGAGAATTATTAGCAGACGTGGAAAAATTTGCCACTTTTTTGCAAGAAAATGGTTTAAAAAAGGGGGATGTAGTCGCAATTAGCTTACCAAATTGCCCACAATATATAATTGCACATGTAGGAACCCTTCTCGCAGGAGGTGTAGCTTCAGGTCTTAATCCACTATTGAGTGCCAAAGAAGTTGTTTATCAACTTAATGACAGTAATGCAAAAGTAGTAGTGACTTTAGATGCTGTGTACGAAAAAGTCTTGGCAAAAAAACTGGATGGAATTCCGAATCTAGATATCGTTATACCTACCAATATATCAGAATATATGGGACTTAGCAAACTGAAGGTATTTTTGGGAAAGAAAGTTGGTAAAATTCCACATGGGAAAATCTTTGACTGGCCAGGGAAAAAAGTCGCCAAATTTTCTGATGTAATGTCAACAACAGCGAATGTAAAACCTGTTTCAATCGATGTAGAAATGGATTTAGCATGTCTCCAATATACTGGAGGAACAACAGGTTTTCCCAAGGGAACAGAACTTACACATGCAAATTTAAATGCTATGTATACAATATTTGCTAACTGGTTGAAACTGGAACCAGGTACAACGAGAACATTGTCCGCATTTCCGATGTTTCATTCAGCTGGACTTACGGTCATGTCAGAGTCGATTTGGTTAGCAGGATCTCAAATATTAATTGCTAATCCCCGAGATATAGCTCAAGTTATCAAAGAAATAACAAACCGAAGACCCACAATTGTAGCAAATGTACCTACCCTCTTTGGGATGATAATGAACCATCCTAACTTACAGGAAATACCTGATGAAGTGTTAGATAATATCAGGGTATATATATCTGGTGCTGCTCCTTTTCCAGCGGAAATGATTCGAGATTTTGAATCAAAGATGAAAGCAACAAATAAGGTAATGGAACTCTATGGCATGACAGAAACTTCTCCCGTCTGTGTATCAAATCCATTTCTCGGTAAAAAGAAAATAGGGACGGTGGGATTACCCTTACCTGATGTTGAATTGAAACTTATTAATTTAGAATCAGGAGAGGTAGTTGAGACAGGAGAACCAGGTGAAATTTTAGTTCGAGGACCAATTGTAACTAGAGGTTACTATAACAAACCAGAAGCAACAGCAGATACTATTGAATCCGATGGATGGCTTCATACAGGGGATGTAGGTGTCATGGACGAAGAAGGGTATATTCAAATTGTAGACAGAGTAAAAGACATGTTGATTGTTTCAGGATACAAAGTCTACTCAGTTCATGTAGAAGATGTACTTACAAAACATCCAGATATTGCTATGGTTGCTATCGTAGGTATGGATGATCCGAATCGTCCTGGAAGTGAAATTGTTCACGCTTACGTCCAGTTGAAGAGTGAAGTCGAAGCTACGGAATCAGTAAAAGAGAGCATCAAACAATATGCAGAAGAAAACCTTTCCAAATATGAAAAACCTCGTGTTTATGAATTTAGAGAAGAATTACCTCTAACGACTGTAGGTAAAGTGTTAAAGCGAGCTCTCAAGAATAAATAATCATTCTCTGGATTATTTTTTCTTTTTTTACATTTTTTTAAGAAAATAAATGGTTTGAATGGCATTACTTCAATTCTAGATTATCAAGCCAATGAGCTTTACAACGAATTCATATCTAGATATGTTGATTAACGAATTTCTTATCTGGAGATTCTCTGATGGATTCAGATGCAAATATTGTAATTATAGGCGCTGGCAGTGCAAGCTTTGGTTTAGACAATTTAAGCGGAATTATTGCTCATGAGGACCTACAAAATTCAACATTGAAGCTTGTGGACATTCATGAGCAGAATTTGAAGACAATAAATTCACTAGGAGAGCTCATGAAGCGAGAATGGAAATCCAATATAACAATCGAATCTTTTCTTGATCGTAAAGAAGCTCTGATTGACGCTGATTATGTTATACTATCGGTAGCTATTGATCGAGAAGAAACATGGCTGAAGGATTTTCAGATTGCAAAAAAATATGGGATTTACCACTATGCCGAGAATGGATTGATGGGATCATTCGGCCATACTGCACGAGGATTAGCATTCATCATGCCCATCTTAAATGATATCCATGATCTTGCGCCTCACAGCTGGTTAATTAACTTCACGAACCCAGTTCCCAGAATTGGTTATGCTGCAGAACACGCTGGTATTAAATCGATCGGACTGTGTCATCAAATCTGGCATGGTTATGGCATCCTAGGCCGTTATCTTGCTAAGGATTTAGGTATAACTGAGAATCTTGATTATGAAGTGAAATGGACTGATGAAAGTCAGCAAATTATGTCGGAATTTGCAGTAGAAGCAGCTGGAGAGTACGACATAAAAGCAGCTGGGCTAAATCACTTTACATGGATGCTAGATGTACGCAGGCTCGATACGAATGAAGATATATACCCCCTAATTCGACAGGAAGCAGGATTCGTTCATCCAAATTTCGAACCTTTAACTCAACATATGTTCAATATATTTGGTTTACTACCAGTTCCAGGAGACTGTCATCTTGCAGAATACCTACCTTACACCTTCTCCAAGGAAAATTGGGAAAAATATCGTATTCAGTTATACGATTTCGAACGTGGGAAAATGCAGCGTGAGGGTATGTGGAAACGAATTACAGATATTAATGAAGGTAAAAGAGATTTAGATATTCAACCCAATCCAGCTGAAAGGGCAGATGCTGTTATCGGGGAACTACTCACCAATTCCAATACCTACGAACAGGCAGTTAATATTCCGAATAATGGTGCAATTTCTAATCTTCCTGATGATGCCATTGTAGAGGTTCCTGCTCTTATAA
>JAEOTQ010000200.1 GCA_016839785.1 Candidatus Hodarchaeota archaeon
AGAATTAACTAAACGTCATTAATGGATTGAGAAAACACCTATTCTTTCATGTCTACTTATGTCCCTCTTCCATCGAATTCTTTTAAATGACTAGGTTTCATGAAGTCGAACTAGTCGCGGAAAATATACAGATAAAAATAAGAACATCTTACAGATTATATTCCGATCCGTTTAACTAAACATGAACCAATATACTTTAGCTAGTCATAAGAAAGAAGGTTCTCTTTTATCGAAAAGAAAACATGATGAAACACTTAAATAAGTTATAAATACTGATCATTTAATTCTTTATCTAATTTATATTAGTTAAAAATCGAATAAAAAGAAAATCCTACATGGGTGGTTTATTCATTATCAAAATCTTAGCGTAATGAAAATACAAGTATTTTTCTGGTCAATGATCGATGAACATACTGTAAAAATTTCCTATACGACGCATTGAGAATGCTAGCTGCCTTATCTTCTAGATCAATTGTTGAGGGAATTGAGATGACTAGACGACTTCTAGGGGGAAGTATTGACTTAATTTCATGAAAAAATTGCAGAAGAAGATCATTAAGGTCGTAACCCTGAGTTGATGCAGCAGTTCCATATGGGGGATCTGTGACAACACCGGATATCGCACCAAAACAAAATCCTAAGTGTTTTGCATCTCCAAACACTAAATTAGTTAAAGAATGAGTCATATCATCTGATTTTAAATTTCTAAACGCTCCCCATACGATTCGACGGTCAACTTCAATTCCCACACTTTTAAGACCCAATCTAGAGGCTTCGATCAACGCTCCACCTGTCCCACAAAAAGGATCCAATAACCATTGACCCTCCTTTATTGCTGCGAGGTTGACTAGAGTCCTTTGTAAAATGGGATTCATTGAACTAGGATGAAAAAAAGGGCGGTTCCTTGCAGTCCGTTTCCTAACTATATTTCGCTGAGACTCAAAGATGTGTAAACCAAACCACAACCCAAATTTACTCACAATGACACGATATATTTCTGTGGGATGTTTCAAATTCACTTTTTTTTCAGGAAATCGTTTCAGAATGACTTTTCCAAAATGGTTTGTTAGTTTTTGTGTAGTTTGGGAGTCCATTAATATTCCGATCGGATTTCTAATTCGTCTTGTTCTTACACAGAATGTAGCCGATGAATCTAGATCTGATAAATTGTTGGTCTCAAACTGTTGAATTAATGCTTCAAATTCATTAATTGAATTATTCTTGTATTCAATTTGAAATAGGGTTTTACAGCAATAATGAACCATTGTTGCTCTATGTATCACCTTTTGAAGAAGGAAGTGTTCATCTACTGTATCCGATTTCTCTTTCATAGTTATCTTGACAATTCGTGAATCACTCGTGTATTCTAAACTGATACTTTCATCTAGAGTAGAGATAATACTTTCCAACTCATATTGCGCAAGTTCGGGATTTTCTCCTGACAAAAGACAGAAATACTCGGAAAAAATTCCTGAATTCATAATAAAATATCCCTCATTATTACAATAACTAAATAAAAGATTTTTTAGATATATAGGACATCCTAAGAGTAGTAAGTAAGGTTTTCGTCAAATACCTTCGCTTTCTGTAATGAATCATTTAATTCTTTCATTGTGATACTATCACGATGATATAATACTGCGTAATGAATAGCACTTTTGATAATTCTTTCTTTCAAGTCTCTTCCAGACCAATTAGCGGTTTGTCGAACAATCAAATCCCATGATATGTCATGAAAAGGAATAGGGGACGACTTTGCATATAAATCCAAAATATTTTGTCTTTCAGAAGAGGTAGGGTATTTAAATTCAATTAAATCTTCGAATCTACTTAAAATCGCTGAATCCAGGATCTTGGGTTGATTTGTAGAGCCTATTGTAATGATTCCCTGATTAGTGTCAATTCCATCCATTTCTCCTAACAATGCACTTACTAACTCTACCACATCGCCCCTTATGCTTTGAAAATTTCTTTTCAGCGCGATTGAGTCAAGTTCATCGATAAAAATTACTGCTGGTGCAGATCTTCTTGCTTCAGAAAATAAATTCTTGATTTTTCTTGCTCCGTCACCTACATAAATACCTAATAAATCACTCGCTTTAATTAAGAACATTGGACTCTTGATCTTATTAGAAAGAGCTTTAGCCATCATCGTCTTTCCATTTCCTGGAGGGCCCCAGAAGAGAATGTTTTTGGGTGCCCAAGGAGAGTTCATTAAATCTACATTCCTTAGAAACTTTCCAACAATCTGACATTTTTCTTTTGCTTTTTCCTGACCAATTATATCACTGAAAATTGTCTGTTGCTGACTGACCTTATTGGTAGGATCAATACTTTGTTCAGAATGTAAAATGATTTGGGTATTTTTAGTAATTTGAGATTCTTTAGGTTCAACAACAATTGCCCGAAAAGCATAATCGGGAAATATAAGAGAATCGAATAAAAAATTCCCTTTCTTTACAACTAGTCCAATCCATTGGCTTCGTGCATAATGCTGGAAAAGAGAGGGATCATCAGTTGATAGGAATGGGGATGCTTCATCTCCTGCCTTTAATGGATATCCTACGGGTGATAATACTAATCTATCCATTTTTAACGCCGTTTTAGTAAATGATCCTGATTTAGGTTTAATTTGTGACTTATGTTCCACTCTGATGATTCATCTCCATATATTAACCCTTTATTAAAAGATTCTTAGACGTCTTTCAAATCTTTTTTCGCAATTGTGAGTATTCTTTTCGATAATAGAACAACTTTTAATTTCTATAGCATTGAGTTGTAAATGCCCTGAAGTAGTGTTTAGTTGTAAATCAATTCACGACTAGCATTTGTATTAGAATTCAGGTTTGATAATGGAAAAAATCCAACCTATTCGCATTGAATTACAGGGGTTCGTGGTCTAGCTTGGCTAGGATCCGTGCCTGGGGTGCACGAGTTCAGGGGTTCGAACTTATGCCTATACTAAGCATAACGAAATTCCCCTCGAACCCATTTTACATCTCTTCTTTTTCGTCCCTGGTCCATGAGAGTCGACACCGACTAATTCATACATAATATGACGATATTACCCTATCCTATAATATTTTTGTCGGTTAAGGGTACATAACAAAAATGAAGGCTAATCCAATGGAATCAATTTTAAAAGATGCTCTAAGTGGAACAGGATCGTTCAAAAATCTCGGAGAAGTAAAACGGGATCGAACAACACAGTTTATACCTTCTCCTCCAAAAATTGATGATGAAATAGCAGATATCTTAACTGAACGACTGCCTAAAGTCCAAGTTGTAGGAGTCGGAGGCGCAGGGAATAATGCGATTTTTCGTCTAATGACTACAGAGGTAGATGCTGAATGTGTTGCAGTTAATACAGATGCTCAGCATTTGTTGTCAACACGAGCACACAAGAAGCTCCTTATCGGAAAAGATACTTCCAGAGGATTTGGAGCAGGAAATAATCCAGAAATTGGAGAAACTGCTGCGCGTGAATCCCTAGAAGAAATTAAAAATACTTTACAAGCAAATATGATTTTTATCACATGTGGTCTAGGTGGAGGAACAGGAACAGGTGCGGCTCATGTAATTGCACGACAGGCAAAAGAAAAAGGGGCATTGACTGTATCAATCTGTACTTTACCTTTTCAAATGGAAGGTGTCAAACGATACGAGAATGCCAGGCAGGGTTTGAAAAAATTATATGAGGCCTCTGATACAGTAATTGTAGTTCCTAATGAAAAACTTCTCCAGCTCTCTGAAGATATCACTATGATGGCAGCATTTAGAATAGCTGATGCTGTACTAATGAGAGCTGTAATGGCTATCACAGAGCTTATAACAAAACCACAGCTTATTAATCTTGATTTTGCGGATGTAAAAAAGATTTTAACTGAGGGGGGTATGGCAATGATTGGATTAGGAGAATCTGATCACCAAACCATGAAAGTTGATGAAGCAGTATTCGAAGCACTAAGAAACCCATTACTTGATGATTTAGATATTAGCAGGGCAAAGAAAGGACTCATATGCGTATCTGGTGGGGAAGGATTGGCCTTAAAAGATGCAGAAGAAGCAGTGATGAAAATAGCAACAGAAATCGATAATTCTGCTGAAATCATCTGGGGAGCAACCATCGATCCCGACCTAGGAAATAAAATCAGAGTAATCGTAGTATTAAGTGATGTCCATTCACCTCTGACGGAGAACGAAGGATTATATTATTCCAAGAGTGATTTAGAGTCATTACTTGCTGATTTGGACTCTCCGTTCTCAGTCATTTCATCAAAAAATCGGAATTCAGAGGAACATAGAAACAATTTACCCTCTGCTCGGTTCTCCATTGAAGATGATCAAGACACAGATGTGGGAAAAACTCGTAAAAAGAAATTCTTAGGGCTATTTTAGGAATTGAACGTTTATTCTCTAGCCCTTGACAAGTTTTTTTCACCTCTATACTATTCTCTTTTTAGTAAGAGGTTGATTTAGTTTATACTTAGACCGATTTTCTTAGCAAATACTTCCATCCCTTCTCCGGTTTTAGTACTTGTGGGAACTACCTCCAATTGAGGATATAGCTCATTGGATCCTTTTATAATTTCTTTAACATCAATGTCCATTGCTGAAGCAAGATCTACTTTATTAAGAATAGCTAAATCGCTCATTCTAAACGTAACAGGATGCTTTCGGAATACATAAGGTCCTTCTGTAACACTTGTTACGGTTATCTTTTTATCGGCCCCAACATCAGTTGATGAAGGACAAATAAGATTTCCGACATTTTCAACAAAAATAAAGTCAAATTTTTCGAGGTTAATAGTCGTAAGAGCTTTTTCAATCTGAAAAGCCATTAGATGACACCCGCGTCCTGTATTTATCTGAATACATTTGCTTCCAAATCGACTAATTCTCTGTGCGTCAATATCTGTTGCAAGATCTCCATTAATAACAAGGAACTTTTGATTTTTAGCAAATTCTCTGGAAAAATACTCCAAGACGGAAGTTTTTCCAGATCCAACGCTTCCCATTATATCAATCATCGGAATATTAAGATCAAGCCTTTTTTGGCGGATTCTGCCTGCAATTAGATCATTTTTCTCCTGAATCTTTTGATCTATCTGCACATTAATTACTTGGGGCATCTTTCGTTCCACATCTAAATATGAGAAAGAGTTTTTTTTATCTCTTCTGTGGATGATAAATTGGATCTAAATGCACGAATTTTCTCTAGCTCAATCAGTACAAGAAACAGTCGAATCTATTGCAAAAGAACGCGCAGCGAAAGAAATTGTGAAAGTCATACTCAAGTTCGGTGCCTTTGCCCTTATTGAGGAAGATCAATTCAGATTTTGTTTTGATATCTTAAAAAAAGAATCCACATTGCTTGAAAATGCAAAGTTGGAGATAACTTGGATTCCAGGAGAATTACGATGTCAAGAGTGTAATTTTGAAGGAAAAATTGACAACATCCCGCAGAAACACACCGAATTAGCTCCAATTTTTCAATGTCCGACATGTAAGAGCTATGCAACAGATATTATTTCAGGAACGGAAGCGAATATCGATTCCATCGTAATAAATTAGGAGTATATCTCATTTGTGCATCAGAGAAAATTCATTTTACGATGCAATTGATACGGCTATTTTTAGGGTCTAATTCACAATGAAAGAGAATGTTGCTGTGAGGAAAGATTGAAATTTCGTTCTCTTTCCAGCTTACATTAATAATTTGACCAGTGAAACCATTATCCTTAATGATAGGTTCTCCTTGCATAACAACCATTGAATTATTATCTTTACTTACGAATAAGATGTTATTCTTTCTTTGTGGATCAGCTACTACATCTGAAATTGGATGTACTTCCTCCCTAATTTCAAAACCTTTTGAGATCCATTTTATTCTTGTTCTTATTCCGAGATTCTGTATTTGCTTAAAAATTAGAATTTTTATCCCAGATATAATAAACCCAATTTTCTCTGTGCTGTCTTCAGTTCCCAATTCTTTATAACCCGTGACTTGGAATCCGCGTGATTTTTCTTGATTGGATGGGTTTAATGAACACTGAATATTCTTGATAATAATCCTTTTTCCAGCCACGATTTTAACCCCTTATAAAATTTCAATAACACTGTAACATCAATTCATGTAAAAACTTACATCTTTTTTCAATTTGCTTCAATGAATCCAATTATTCATCCTTAAACTTGGAATAATGCTATTACTTATCTTGGCAACAATATGTTGATGATTTCCTCTAATATATCTTATTCTCTTTTATCTAGTAAAGTTAATTTAATTTGAACTATGTGACAATCTTTGATAAGATAATTAAATCTTTACTTATTAAATACAAACGTCAGTAAATACAAAATTTTATTTTCCTAATTTAAGGTGACATGATTTAGTACGGAGATTCAACAGGAATGTGGAATAGATTTTGAATTCAGTTCGATTTATTAGTAATACTCTTGCAAAAAAACATTCTAATGGGAGATTCCATCCCGAATCTCCTCAAAGAATTGAAATGATTGAGAACTGGGTTTCATCCCAATTAGGTGACGATATTTCTTTTGAAATCTCGGATAAACTGGCAAGTAAGGATGATATTTTGTCTGTTCATACAGAAGACCATCATGATCTTATTGAAAAGACTAAAAACTATGATGGTCATTTCTACTTTGATGGGGATACAGCCGCAAATAGCTATTCCTATGAGGCGGCCATGCAAGCTGTTCAAATTGGAATACAAGCCGTTTTTGAAAGTACGAGAAATTCTTCAATATTCTGTCTTGTACGCCCTCCAGGTCATCATGCAACTCAACATACCCCACAAGGATTTTGTATCTTCAATAATATTGCCGTAGGTAGTCAAATCGCGCTTAATAAGAAGAAATACCAACGAATTGCAATTCTGGATTTTGACCATCATTTTGGAAATGGAACAGCTTATATTAACGAATCCAACCCTAATATTTTATATATAAGTACACATGCTGATCCGAGAATTTCCTATCCAGGATGTGGGTTTTCAGACGAAATTGGGTTTGGAGAAGGACGTGGATTCAACATTCCAATTCCCCTTGGATATAGAGCCTCTGAAGCGGATCTAGAAATTTCTTTTGATTCGATAATAAATCCCATTATATACCAATTCAAGCCTGACTTTCTAGCCATTAGCGCGGGATTTGATGCATATGAAAGAGACCCTATTGGGGTATTAGGGGTAACTGTTGATGGATTCAGACACATTGGAAAAATGATTAAAAAAATCACCGATAATCTGAATATCCCCTATGCACATTTCTTGGAAGGAGGATATAATATCAATCTCTTACCAGAATTAGTATCAGCATATATAGATCCTTTTATTGGAAAAGAGGATTTTAAAGAAAAAATAAATCCCTCCCTTCAAATAAAAGAGGAGACTAAAACAACTATCCAAAACTCTAAGCGCGTATTAAAGGACTACTGGTCTCTATGAAAAAGCAGATCTACTAGTATTTACCAAAAATTTAAATTTTCTAGTGTTTATTCTTCTTTGGAAGGATCCCATGATGTCTCTAGCCCTACCGATAAGGAATACTGAATTCAGTACCCCTAGATGATGATGATCTTGAGTATAGAGGATCCTTTCATTTCAATAATAGGCTCAAGATTTCTCTTCAAATAGTTCTTCTCGAATCCTAGAACTACTCAGCTTTTTACCTTTATCTGTTGTCACAATTGCAGATAGAATGATTGTTATAGGAGGTTTTTTTAACGTACTTCTTTCATGATTAATAACTAGTGCTCCGGAGTATGTTTCTTGCGATACTAATAAGGCAGGTAGATCGGATATGCTTGCAATTTGTTTATCCTTACCGAAAGAATCAATTTTGATAATGGAACAAGTTGTATTTCTGGATTTGAGATAATGTATGAGTGTGGCAGAACGTATTTTGAATGGTTGAATGTGTTTCCCTAGTGCTTTGGGTCTTTTCTGCAAATATTTTTCACTAATCAACCCAATTTGGATAAAATCTGAATAATATGAAGCAAGATCTAATATTAGTTCATGACCAGCATGGAGACGATCAAAAGTTCCGCCTAGACCTAATTTTTCAAATTTGGACATCAGATTTTCACTTAGTTTTTCGTTTTCATTCCATTAGAACGATTAAATATTGGGAAGAAACATTTTTTTATTTAAGTATCTAAAGTCTTCAATGCAAGGAAGGAACAAATTCTATTCTCGAGGACACGATGAGCCAAGATGATTCGGAGTGCAAAAGGGTAGAGAAATCCTGAGCATTTACTACCATATGAATTAGGAGACGGGCTCTCGCATGAGGATGGGTGTGTCACCCAACAATGAGCGACAGGGTTAACCCTCCTAAGCGACAGGAGTAAGGGTCAAAAAGCCCTTCATAAGAGAACTCGGCTGAATTTGGGAACCTCCCGGATATGTAGTCGCAGTGTTAGTGTTAAGGGCGACAGATCCAATAAAACTTATGAATGTCAAGAATTTTATTTTTAAAAACGAAGAAAAAGAAAGAATAGACGTAGGAGATTATTTACTCCTACTTCTTAGTCTGAAAATGTATAAATTTTGATATTAAGGGGAATTTTAGTTATATCATGTTGTCTTGCACCGACAATGTTTTGCACTCCTCGGTTTGAGGCAATATCTAAGAGTCTCTGAGTAATAATTCCATCAAATATTACAGATTCAATATTATCTGTGTTGAGGATTTTTTCTCGAAGATCACTAATAGGAATATTTTCCTCAATAATTGAAAATTCTTTATCGAATAGTGCTGCTTGTTGTTCAGGGAGATTTTCCACAACTTTGAGAAATTCGGGTGGTATTTTAGCCTGACTTGGTGATTCTGGTTCTCGTCTAACAACAATAGGAATTTCCTTAGCAACGAAATCATTGTCGCTACTTTCACCCTCAGAAGTTTCGGAAAAATCTTCATCGTCAGGAGTAATATTGAGCTCTTTCATTATTTGTTCAATAGGTATTTTTGTCCGAAGAGCTTTCAAAATTTCTTTACTTGACAATTCTTCGACCTCAAGATTTGCTGGGGCTCTTGCAACGTAATCTAGATCCGCGAGGTGAATTAACTCTCGTAAAATGAGATCACCTCCGTGATCTCCGTCTAAAAAGGCAGTGGTTACCTTCTTTCGTGTTAAATCAACTACTTCTGGTGGAACATCCGTACCTTGAACAGAAATGACATTTCTGAAGCCGTGTTTTAATAAATTGATAACATCGGCGCGACCTTCCACAATGATCAAATTATCACTATCTAAAACTCCAGGACCAGCAGGTAAAGCAGCTTTTCCAAATTTTTGGATAATGCTGACTCTTGCTTCCTTCAGAACCTCATCTAAAACTGAAACCGAGTCAGGTGCAACTTCATGATCCCATGTTTTCAAAATTCGTGAGGCTCGTTGAACGATTTGCCGTCGTTTGCTTTCTCGAACATCCTCAATCTTAAGTAAATTGATCTTACCAACACATGGACCTACTCTATCTACTGTCTCTAAAGCTGCCGCCAGTAGGGCAGTTTCGACACGATCTAATGATGATGGAATAATCAGAGTCCCTGTTGTTTTTCTTTGTCTTTTTTGATATTGTAACTTGACAGCTATTCTGCCTATTCTTGATGTTTTTTGTAATTCACGTAAATCAAGCCCTTCGCCAATTAAACCTTCGGTTTGACCAAATAACGCTCCTATTATATCAGAACGTTCAGCTACTCCGCTTATAGAAAATTTTTCGTGAATTAGGTATTTTACAGTACTAGTATCGATATCTTCTTCATTAGCCATTGAAGTTTCATCTCCAGATTTATGCGATGAAACGGTACTCACTCCTATTACGATAACTCCACCAATTTAATTGAAAGTTTCAATGATCTGTGATAATGTAATGATGAATGAATAATGTAATAATCATGAATTGCGGTTTCATACGCGTTTTAATGATGTTCTTATGAACATCAACATATTTTTCCCTATTATTTTGTGTCATTTTGAATGAATGAACATTCAGTTTATCTTTAGGGAATTTTCTTTTTTTTGAACTGTTCTCGTAATCGTAAATATTTAGAGATTTATCCTTTGTAGTTATCATTATTTCGTGAACTAAATCAAAGGATTTAATTTAATTCTTAATGCTTACGTGAATTCCCTCGATCATCCAATTTTTTTAATTTATGGGTACTAGATCAGTGTGTAATACGAAATTTCTAAAGTAAAAATTTGACTTTGTGTATTGCAAGTGTGATATCTTCACCCTCGACTGTTTTCTTACCTGCATGAGAAGCAATTTCTGCGCCAAGAGTTGCAATCTTCTGTCCATAATCCTCTAATTCTTTTTGTAGAACACGAATTGCGGATTTAGAAACACGATTAGCGCCACTTTTTCTAATTATTCTATCAACAGCTGAATTAGGAATCTCAACCATGATTTTTTTTCCTCCTTTCATTAATTGTATTGAAGTAGATTTAAAATTCTTCTCTAAATACTGCTCAAATAAGGATCTGACGACGCACTTCATAATTTACTAAAATAATAAGTCACTGAAGCGTCGATAATTTATCTGTGGTGAATAAAAATGGGAAAAAGACCAGCTCACTGTTATACTCGTATCGATCGACCAGCATTTACGCGTAAGAAATTTATAAAAGGTGGACCTGACCCCAAAATTCGTACTTTCGATCTAGGAGCTCCAGGTACGGACTTTCCAATAGAAGTGTCATTAATTGCAAAAGAACGATGTCAAATCTCACACAATGCATTAGAAGCTGCTAGAATTCATGTTAATCGTTTTCTGACAAGAAATCTAGGGCGTGAGAATTATCACTATAGAATTTGCGTTTATCCTCATCATCGCATACGTGAAAATAAGATGATGACAGGAGCAGGAGCTGATCGTATTCAGAACGGAATGCGCAAAGCATTTGGAAAGGTAATTAGTGTAGCCGCACGTGTTTATGAAGAAGATAGATTACTATTCATCCGTACAAATATTGAACATTTAGATATGGCGAAAGACGCTCTTCGACGTGGAAAATCGAAATTTCCAACTCCTTGTAGTATAAAAGTCACTAAGGGTCAAGATTTAGTCGCATAAATCCCAATTTTGAAAATTTTTTCGTTTTAGATAAATACTAAGTACTCAACGATCATTTCAATGAATCTCTAAAGAAATAAATTAGAACTGAAATGATCTTCTAATAACCAATAATCAAGATATCCTTCATTAATTCAAAGTGATTGCATATTTGCTAGCTTCTATTGATGCTAGATTTACTATAATCACCAAAATGATGATACTGACCTATACTGATGATGGGTTCATAATCGGACACCACTTGAACCTATTTATGATGTCCATGTACCTCACTGAGGAGCTAATCTCCTTTAATCTATTGAAGGATGTCTGTCAAGTTCCTGTTGAGCTTGATTCCAATAATACCTTCAAGAATTGGATTTGGAGGAGATAAATACGCTAGAACTAAAGCAAGTACTCATTCTAAGAAAAGACCTGAAGATGTCTAAAGGAAAAGCAGCAGCTCAAGCATCTCATGCAGCAGTGAGCGCTGCAGTGAAAATGATGAAACAGAATCCTACAACATTCAACAAATGGTGGAATGGAGGACAAATGAAAGTAGTTCTGGCGGTTGAATCTGAAACACAATTAGAAGAAATTGAGTCAAGAATAAGAAGACTGGGTGTTTCCGTTACGAAAATTAATGATGCAGGAAGAACACAATTACCTCCAGGGACAGCAACTGCGCTTGGGATTGGCCCTCATAACCAGATGGATGTTGAGAAAGTCACTTCTACCCTAAAACTATATTGAACCAAGATACTCATAAACTCTCTACAAGGCGTTCTTCTAAATGCGAATAATAAAATCTGACTTACGTACAAATCAAGTAATTATTCGCGCCGAGACTCCTACTGATTTATACATTTTGTCAACGATAATTGTTAATGGAGATAGAGTAATTGCTAAAACTTCTCGCCGTGTTCGACGAGC
The DNA here is from genome assembly GCA_016839785.1 of Candidatus Hodarchaeota archaeon. Taxonomy (GTDB): domain Archaea; phylum Asgardarchaeota; class Heimdallarchaeia; order Hodarchaeales; family Hodarchaeaceae; genus Hodarchaeum. Next base: position 12,028 of record JAEOTQ010000200.1, read on the forward strand.
AGGAACTGAAGGTAGATCAGGAGATGAAAGCCAGCGCATAACAATGATTATTGGTATTGATGTAGAAGGGCAAATTTTTCAAGAAAGTGTTGCAAGTAATCGATTGCGAATAAAAGGAAGAATTTTCAAGGGGCCTGAACAACATGTATCAATTGGTTCATATCATACAATAAATGTTGGTCTATCAGATACCATAACCATTTTTAAAACTGAATGGTCAAGATATTATCTGAAAATCCTAGAAGATGCAGAAAACGCATCAAAAAAGCCGAAGATTGGGTTAATAGCAGTAGATACAAACGATGTCTGTATTGGAATACTGGATAATTATCAACTGAATGTTCTATTTCAAGAAAAATCTGGAGTAAGTCGAAAACATTCAAAAGCAAAGGTGAGAAAGGAACAATCAAGTACGTTCTTTGGGTCAATTATTGAGCTTGTACAACGTAGTCTTTTACCTGAAACAAAAAACATACTAATAGGTGGACCAGGATTCGTTAAAGAACGATTAGCTGATTACTTAAGGAATTCCTTACCCAAAGAAAATCTTAACATTGTAATTGGGAGCTCATCCAGCGGTGGTAATCGGATTGGTTTATTCGAGCTTATGAAATCTGAAGCTCTTGACAAGTTGGCCAAAGATTTTCAGATTCTTGTAGAACAACGAGACATCGATGAGTTTCTACAGAGAATAAGTAAAGGTACAGGAGACATTGCGTATGGATACAGTCATATCAAACAAATTGCAGAAACTGGAGTAATTGAAACATTATTGCTGATTGACTCGTATCTTCATGGGACTAATCAGGCCCCAGTTTCAGATATACAAGATTTATTAAAGACCATCGAGCAGACAAAGGGAAAATTAGTTGTTATTTCCTCTCAAAGTGATTCAGCCTCCCAACTGAAAACTTTTGGAGGTATGATTGCCTTGCTTCGTTATGCCCTGAGCTGGGAAGCATAAAACTAATCAAATTTAACATTGATCAAACCTAAAACATCAAATATCCAATGCAATTTACACACGATTGGTAGCAACTAGTAACACGTTGAGAGAATGTAAACCTATTCTAAATATAAATCGAAATCAGGGACTTCTATGGACTCATTAACATTTATCCTCTTAATTGTATTCGTTTGGCTTGTATTATCAGGCATTTCAAGGATGTCTTGGTTTACAGTGAGTAATCCGAGAATTGGTTTAGGTAGTGCTTTCTATCATACAACTAGGTTAAATGACTTGATTTCTAGAATAGGAGGTCGGGGAAGATTTTTTTGGAAACTGCTCTGGGATGTGGGCATAATATCTGGTTTAGGAATCCTATTCACAGGACTTATTGTATTTTCAATCAATATCGTTACATTTTTCCTCCCTAGATCAAGTGATGTCACACCAATTGCCATTACTCCCGTTATTCCGGGGATAACAGTTTCTTTTGCATCACTACCGTACTTTGTTGTTGCAATTATGATTGGGGCCATGGTTCATGAATTCGCTCATGGGATTGCAGCGATAAATGAAAAAATACCGTTGAAAAGCACAGGAATCTTCGTTTTTCTACTATTTTTTGGAGCATTTGTCGAACCTGAGGAAGAGAAAATTCTAAAGGCCTCAAATCGCTCAAAAATGCGAATAATGGCTGCAGGAGGACTAGCGAATATGATAGTCGCAGTCTTTTTCCTCACCATTCTTTTATTACCAGTAGGATTTCCCCTCTTAATTTCTCCCCTCTATGAAACTGAATCTAGTGGCGCTCTTGTTGTCAATACGGTACCAGGTACACCTGCGAGACAAGAAGGAATTTCTACTGGATTCGCAATCATTGGGGTAGAGAGTGAAGAAGGATATTTCGCAATATACTCAGGTTCAGATTTTTCATCTTTTGTTCAAGCTGAAGTTTTCATAAATCAAAGTTTAACATTTCATTTTGCGGGTGGGACAAATCCTATCACATTGCAGACAATGAATAAATCTGAAATCACTAATGAAACAATTGATAATAACACTGGTTATATCGGAATTGCTACTTGGAATTATTTCAAACCGAAGATTTTTTCCAATATCTTATTCATTAAATTAATGCCCTATTGGTTACTTAACACATTGATGTACACATTTATAGTAAATTTAATGTTAGCATTAATGAATCTATTGCCTGTACCCTTCTTAGATGGAGATAAATTACTTGCAGCGTTTTTAGGGGAGAAGAATCAATCTCTTCATAAGAGGATTAAGTATTTTGGACTTATTGTCTTAGTCTTAAATTTTGCTCTTTCGTTCTTAATTATGGGATGGCAGCAGATCTAAACCAAGAGTGCCGTAAGGTAATAAAATTAGTCTGATGAAGAGGAAGGAATCTATTATATTCCCTTTTCGACCTGTAGAATTAAGGAAAAAATACACAGGTAGAAATTTGATAACTATCACTACTTCAATCCGCAATTTTATAAGCAAAAGAATACAAAAATTGTACTCGAGATTCTACACTGGAAGCTTGTGTGAAAGCGGAGAGTACTCTCATGGCACTAGATGATGGATTATATGTATTAGTTGACTGGAACTTTCTCCTCCTGATATTGGGAGGTTGTGTAGCAGCATCTTGGTTATTGATTCGATTATCTTCCGTCTCTGACTCGGAAGAAATAGTTTCATTAACTGAAAAAGTAGCCATCTTAGGATTCCCAGTTGGTATTATCTCTCTTTTAATGATCGGGGCTGCGTTTTATCTCGATTCACAACCAGTGGGTTTACCAGCTTCTTTTGATTTGATAACCCTCTTATGTTTTGGAATATTAGGACTTGTCCTTATTTTGAGACCAATAAAAAACTTTAGATTCGGAACGTTTCTATCTTTAGGATTAGGTCTTCTAGGGGCTGCAATTCTTGTATTTTTAGGTGCAAATCAAATTAAAATAATGGCGGGAGTCTTTATAATTATATTTCTACTGATATATGGATCAATTAGAATGATTGAAGACTTATACTTGCTAATAGCAGAATTACTTTCCAATCCAATTATTTCAGTGACAATTGGAGTAATCTGTATTGTTCAAGGAATATTACAGATTCTAAGTTTTTCAATTGCTGATTTTCTATTCTTTATCTAACGATAAATATGTAAACGATTAAGTTATTGAATTTCAATTCTCACGGGATTCTTGGAGATTAACTCCGCAATTTGCTCTAATTGATTTAATGGAAATCTCAAGTCATCAGGATTTCCATTTAATGTAATTCTTAACTCAACATCGCCTTCTGGTGGCACGAAGATCTGATCAATTTCCACTATATCCAACGGAGCAAAAAATTGAGCAAAAGTAGTACGAGAATCCCCTTTTCTTTCCACTATCTCAATAGGTTGCCTTAGTTCACTTTCTAAATAGTCAAGAATCTCTTCATTCTCTATCAACACATGACCATTTCTTGTTAAGAGTACCACTGATCCATTCATCTTATGTGCTCTTTCAAAAGTCACGTTCTGTAGTTGTTTGGCAAACCGTAACTCGATTTTAGCAAACGCTTTAGATATTTCTATATCTAATTGGTTAATTTTCTTTTTACGGAGTTTTTGCTTACATTTCTTACATAGCACTCCAGTTTTCGCGCAAAAATTGCATATGGGAGTATTAACCACTTATTTTTCCTCTGCTAGTACTTTCATTATTCACTTTTGAATTTAGGTACCTAATTCTCTTAATTATCTGTCGTTTAATAATTGACTTTTGCTGATCAAAAATTTTTTTAGATTACGTTATTTAATACTGCTGCGACTGTATGTAATCGGTTTTCTGCCTCATCAAAAACTACAGAATGACTGCCATATATGATATCGTCAGTTACCTCTTCTTTATGGCGTGGAAGACAATGCATAAATATATAATTCTTTGCAGCATGTTCAACCAACTCCTGATTGACTTGAAAACCTTCAAACTTTCTTAATTTCTCTTTTGTCTCTGCTTCTTGTCCCATAGATATGAAAGTATCAGTTACAATAACTTCTGCATCTTCAACTGCTGCTATGGGATCATTCGTCACCACCACTTGCTCTGGAGATGAGGCATTAGTATTACAATAATCGATAATGCTTATATCAGGCATATAATCTACAGGTGTCCCTATTTGCATCTTCATTCCCATTTTAATAGAAGCAATCATCAGGGTGTGGCACACATTATTGCCATCACCAATCCAAGCGATTTTTACATTTTTCAATCTTCCTAAATGTTCCTCAATGGTAAGGATATCAGCTAAACCCTGGAGAGGATGGTACTGATCAGATAGAGCATTAATAACAGGGACACCTGCATGTTTTGCAAGAGTTTCCACCGTACTATGTGCATATACACGTGCTAGAACAGCTGAAACCATTCGTCCCAAGACAATTGCAGTATCTGATAATGATTCATTTACTCCTAACTGAATGTCGTCTTTCCCCAGAAATAGGGCATGACCTCCAAGCTCAGCCATTGCTGTCTCAGTTGATACCCGCGTTCTTGTAGACCTTTTTTGGAATATCATACCAAGCGTTTTGCCTTTTAATGGTTGAGCTTGAATGTATTTGGATTTATTTTGCTTGAAAGCTTTTGATTCATCCAATAAAAATCGAATCTCCTCTGATTCTAGGTCTAAAAGTGTTAATAATGATCTACCTTTCATTTGAATTCCCATTATGCATAACCTTCCTAGTAGTTTAAGATTCTCATCCGCCATGAATTACGGGGATGAAAGTAAGTTTATCACCTTGCGCTAGGGGCGAGTCCATACCTTCTAATACAGAAATATCTTGATCATTAATGAAAACGATTACTGATCTAGTAGATTCATAAGAGTCCGTAAAAAAATGATTTAGACCCTTAAATTTTGGTATGTTTGAGAGTGTTTGAACAACGGATTTTACAGTAGTAGTTCCCTCTTTGAAATCATATGTGAGCTCCATTTGTCCCAAATCGTATTGCAATGAACCCAGAAAAACTAAGAGAATTTCCATTCTACTATCAGTCCGCTTGTACAAAAATGCGCCGACCGGGAATTTCAGAACTTCTCGAGAGAGATTTTCATTTGAACCCGGGCTATCACCTTGGGAGGGTGAAGTCCTACCAAACTAGACTATCGGCGCCTGAATCAATATCACAGAATACTACTAAAGTCCAATAAATAGCATCCTCTTTATTGTTTTTTATTTATCGGAAGACGTCGTTTTCTGGTTCACGAATCAATTCTTGTGCAGAATTGTTATTGATAGAATAGTCGACCCCTCTCACAATAATTACAGGTGTTCCCTCATCAGCTTGCCCCATAGCAATTCCTGCGGCCGCAGCTACTTCATCAACTCTTGCTATAATTGTAGATCTCAGTTCATACCCAAAAAGATCTGTCTTCCCACGAATATCTTCAAGAGGACTGATTCCAGCCAATCCAATTGCAAAATTAACAGTACCGACCCTTAAAGGGCGGCCAAATGTATCAGAAATGATTACTGCAACATTTTTTTGTAGTTTGTCTTGAATAGTATCCTTTATCTGTCGGGCAGAATAATCAGGATCGTTAGGAAGGGAAATAATAGTATTTCCAGGAGTATTAGATTTATCTATCCCGCTATTTGCGCAGATGAATCCATGGTGGGTAGCAGTGATTAGTACTTTGTCATTCATCCGAATAATTTCACTACTTTCTTGGAGGATGACTTCGATTTTTCGTGGATCCTTTCCTTGCATGTTTCCAATCTGAAGAGCAAACGGACTAGGAGTAATCGAATCTAGATCATATACTTTATTCTCCGCTTTTGAGACAATTGTATGCGCAATTACAATGATATCCCTATTTTTAAGATCTACTTTACGTAGCTCTTCTGCAATTATATTTGCTAATTGATCACCAGGATTAATGATTGGAAAATCCCTCAAAGGGAATATTGTAATCTTCACCGTAGTTCAGTCCTAATAAAAAGGAAATACAGCCTCAGACCGCTCATCGCTCTTCATCTTGGAAATCTGTACCTATTAACTAATCATCACAGGCTATTATGTACAATTCTTTTCAGATGCCAAACTCAGATGGACGAATTTTCACTTGCTCGGTTAGATCTTCTAGAAGTAATTTTACTTTTTCTGTTTGAGTTGTACTCCCCACTTTAACGTATTTTTCATGGGCCTTTACTAAAAGATCAATAGCTTCTTTCATGTTTTCTCGTGCGCTAATGAGTGACTTTGCACGAGTGTACAAAGCAAGAGCTTCATATCTAGTTACATCTTCTCTACCTATCTTGAACTCTTCAACGGCTCTTTCTAAGAAATATGCTTTATCGAAATCTGACTCCATAGCTGCAGCGCGTTGTATAAAAGAACGGGCACGAGCTTTTGCCGCCTCCATTTCAAGACCAGTTGTCGAATAAAGTGCTCCTGCAGATTCGTATAAGCGAGCAGATTCAATGAATTCCCCGTTTTGTGCCTTAGATTTTGCCAACTCACCTTGAGTTTGAGCTTGAACGGTTCTTGCATGTTTTGCTTCATCTAAAAATCCCTCTGTGGAGAAGATTACATTCGCTTTTCCGAAAGAACGAATTGCTTCCAAAAAATTAAGCTCAATCATGTCAATGTAACCATGCGAACAGAGTCTGAACGCTTCGGCCCTTTTACTCAACTTTTTCTCATTGCCATCACTAAAAGACTTTGCAGATTTCTTAAAATTATCAATGGCTTCTTTATATCGTTGAGTTTCATAATAAGCCATGCCTTGATCAAACTTTTCTTGACCTTTCTTAATTTTATTTCCCTTGAATAATACCATTAAGAATTTCTCCACAAATACAGTAAAGCCCACATTTAATGTGAATAATTAAATAACCATTATTTCTTATGATTGATTTTCTTTAATAACCCAATCCTAAAATAATAATCATTAGTTTTTCTAATAAAGGTTCGCAAAGGGTTAGGGATGATTTTGGTGGTATTCTTCTCATTCAATCAACCTTCTTCAAATGATTGCACACTAGACTAAATTGTTTAAAAGATCTCTTGACGGCAAAATACATCCTCTATTTCCTTTCAAATAGACAAAATAATGAAAAACACCTTTCAAATGTAAGAGTTAAGATAATTTTATTCATAAGTTATTCTGAGGTAAGAATTCAGCTGTAAAACTGTTAAACCACCATGATTAGGAGTGATTTGAAATACTAACTCCTTAAAAGAATAAGGCAACATTAATTAATACAGGATTATATAAAACGACTATACGGAGTGTTTCTCCACTGATGGCATAAATCTGAATACCGCACTCACTCCGACAATTATCTCAGTTTTAATCAACTCTCTGTTTGGTGAATGGAAATTGTCAATACAAAATAAACGTTTATCACCGTTTTATTCTCCTTTATTAATAGTTCCCCTTTTAATCATGTCTTCCCTTCTAATACCCTTCGTTGGGTTTAATATTCCTCAGGAGAACCAATCAGCTGGACAATATATTACTTCATTACGTGACTCCTACCTTGACACAATTCCACCTCCCCAATCAGGGATATACCGTAATAAAGATGCACAAAACTCACCTTATTACTCAATTGCGAAAATTGACCCAGAAAAAGCCATATATTTTCCAGAAGAAACAATAAGTGTTACTAATCGCTTCAATAGCGCCCAAACAGGAAGTTGGGCTATTGTTTCTCAAGTAATAAGCATTTATTTACATAAACATGATTATACAAATCTAACAGATGTAAATCATCTTATTGCCACAGCTGTAACGAATGGTACTCCGGTTATTCCTTCTATTTCAAACGACCTCACAGAGGGAATAATCGATGTATCATTTACAATTCCAGAAATGACGAACTTAACTAATCGATATGGTATTTCACCAGGGGATAATGTTTCATTATATCAATACTATCCTGGAGGTAGTACAAATACAACAGCTAAAATTGAAAATGTCGATCCGTTTGCCAAAATTGATTACTTTGTTGTCAGTGGATTTTCAACTCTAGCTGAGGAAATTCCTGGATTCATAAATACTGCAAGTAGTGATAATACTTTTCGTCAGGGAGAGGAGGCAACAGTAATCCTCAAGGCACAATCAGGAACCACACCATTATCAGGACTTACAGTAGATATTGAACTTCATGATGGTACAACACATGCCCTTATACCATATGGAAATCAAGGGATTACCTATAATCTACTTGATATGACCACAAGCATACCTAGCACCACAACAGATGCAAATGGTGAGCTACGTCTGAATGTTACAACTACATATCCTACAACTCTTGAAAATGACTATTATTTCATTCTTAATACAACAATTGATACAGCAGATGGATTCACTGAGAATTTTGATGGGAGTAATAATGCAACAAATTATGCGGAGAGTACAACTAATTTCACCATTTCTAATGAAATGGATGTTGTTACGGTCGAATTTGTATCTGCTGTACCTTCCCCTCCAATCGCACCACCAAATGAAAACTCCACTCTTGTTACATTTAGAGTAAACTTAGATTATGCTTATACCACTGATATTTACCAGGTTTCAGGAATTCCTGTCAATGCAACATTGAATTCTTATCCGACAGGGGTAAACTTACAATTTGCTACGGGATTCATTGATAACGGTACGGGATGGGCAATGACAAATACAACTGGACATATCCAATTTGTCATCACTGCAGGATTTCCAATCCCCTACCAATTAAAAACTCCTACCATTACCGCGATTGCTGATCTACGGAATAATAATGCACCAGCGGGTTCTTATCCCAGCAGTTACCCTAATAATCCTCATCGATTTATGAGAAGCAGTACAGGAATGGTCACTGTTTCTTCTGCAGGTAACATAATCAGCATCGATCCTGACTTCTGGATTGGAGATATTAGCTTAAATTCGATCACCGCTACCAGTATTCGGCCAGGAGAGTCGGCCACCCTTGTATTTGAAGTAAATACAACCTCTGCACCATTGGTTGATTTTGTAAATGTACCTGTTAAAATTGAATTAAATGAAATAATAGTAGGGGTATCTTTGTCATTTAACGCATTACGCAATCCTCTCTATGCAAATGGTTATCGATATACCGATTCCACAGGGATGATAGAAGTTACAGTAAACTCAATCTATCTGACAACTTATGAAGTTCTGAAGAATATTATTTTAGATTTAACCGTAGACTTTGAGAATGATTCCCAAGCCCGATGGATTGGCCATGACAGATCTGGTGATGCCACATTTGCTGAATTCGACAACTCATGGACTTCAGCTCAGGATACAAGTTTAACGATAGACCCAGATTTTACAACCTATGAAATTATCCTTGCCACAACCAATGAATCTGGAGATACTGTAATCCGATCTGGAGATATTCTTGATGTGACTTTCAGGGTTCAATCAGAAGTTGGGAGTTTTCCACTTGCAGGAGTAGATGTAAATGTCGTTTTAGTAGGAAGTTACCTTGGTGTAACCCTTGCGTACGTAGGAGGATCAACAAGTGATGGGTCTGGTGACGTAACTGTTCGTGTAACCACAACATATCTAACAACTCCTAAGAACATTAATATAATACTTAACGCTACAGCTGATTTAACCACTGATGTTGGGGTAGATAGTGAATGGGATATAGGACAAAAATCAACGAATGCAAATTTCTTTTCAAATAGCTCTTATTCAGATGTGGAAGAAACGATACAGGTAAATCCACAATATTTCTTTGGCGAAATCAGGGCATACCCAGCAGATAATCCAATCTCGAGAATTGGTCAAACAGAATGGATCAATATTGAATTTACTCTCTATTTAAGCGGTGTTGGTACCGTATATCCTGATATAAATGACATAAATGTTTCTATTACAGTAGACGGTAATCTTCCTGGGGATGCCAACATGAATGTTATTCCTATGGCGAGTTTTCAAGATTCGAGTAGTAGTAAGGCAATTTTTTCACTTCAACCAACAGGATCCACTCCTGAAAAATGGTACACTGTCAATGCTACTGCACACTTTGGCGATGCTCAAGGATTAACTTATAATATCACTCATTCCACAGTTCCTTCTGGATCCTTGTCAGGTGTGTGGGTGAATGGCTCTCATACTGATCTTATTTCCTTTACTACCTTCAATTTTGAGGTTAAGAACATAGATCGAATCCAAGTCCTAATTCAAGATCCTGTCAACGATATTTCGGATGTTACTCATTCTGATGTCGGTTTGAATGTCTCCACAAGCTATTATGAAATATATCGGGGAACAACTTACATCAATATTTCTGGCAGTTATTATGATCCAGTTGCAGGTCTAGGTATTCCTTCTACTACCGTTAGAATTTCTTTTAATACAACAATTGCACCTCAAACCTTTACCCTAGCAAATGTTGTTACAGATAGTGACGGTGAATTTTGGGCCAATGTTAGTATACCAACGTCAATTCCCTTGCAGGATATACAAATATACGGTTGGGATCCCACTTCTCCTACCCCTCAAGAAAATCGCAACCCGATCACAAATATTAGGCTGATTTCTAGAGTCTTTATTCCTAATTACTCACTCAGTGGATTCAATGGTAACGCAATTTTTGTTGGAGAAAGCGTAACTTCATCTGGAATCATTCGAGACGATCAGGGAGTTATTGTTGATTCTAATCAGTTTACTGGATTAATAAGAATAATAGGGTGGGACACTACACAAGAAGTGGGAACCGCAACGGTTGGCAGTCTATCCTCAGGTAGTTTTTCTCTAGCTTATCAGATTCCCATTCAAACTTATCCTACGAATTCTATTGCTATTCGTGCTAAAGTCATCTGGGGTCCGGGGTTACTTCACTATCGGCCCAGGATTGTTCAATTGCCAGTCAATGTATATGATGATATATCGATAAATTCGTTTGAAATCTACCTCATTGCAAACGATTCTATCCTACCTATAACGGATGGTAATACGTATAATATCCTTGGTGACCATCATCGTGACATATTGATCTTTGGCTATTTAGAAGATCAAATTGGTCGTGGTTTAAGTGGAAAAGAACTAAATGATGATTGGAATGGCTCGACTAGGATGATTGTCAGTGGTGTAGGCGGTTATTTCAGTAGTGGTCAACCATTCACAGGATTTGATAATGTCACGTGGATTTGGAGTCTTAATCATGTTTTGGATAACGGAACAACCCTCTCAAAAACATTCACAGTAACGTTTAACTGGGTTGCCCTAGATGGAACGTTACCTGATATTTCGATCGTGGTTCCCACAGATATTGAGACAATTGCTTTACCCAATACTCCTACGACTACGATAGTGGCTGATATATTTGATCCAGACATGAGTACTGGTCCAGGGTACGTTTCACTTGGGCTAAACGCAAGTTCAATTACAATTACAATTGGTGGAGTGAGTGCTCCAATGGTCAACATTGGGGGTTCATTATATTCCTTTGATTGGGATACATCAAGTGTGGGTGATACTATCTTCTTTATTTCGATTACGGCATTAGATTATGCTAATAATCTAGGAAATGTCTCATTTTATGCAGTAATTGATGTAGTGCTCCCTATGGTAACCATCAATGTTCCATTCACAACCGTGCAGACTACGGACTATGCAACTATGAATGCAAATGGGGATATCTTAATCTCAGGAAATCTAATTGATACAAGTTCAAACACAAATCGCAATAGTGGAATAAATGCCTCCAGTGCACAATTGATAATTCGTCCCCAAGGAGGCGCAACTGTCTCTACTTTAGATTTCAACGATATAAGTGCTACTTCGAATTCCTTCAACTATAATTGGAATATTTTTGATTCCACCACTTTAACTAGAATTGCACTGTTCGATACACCTAATACTAACTGGGAGCTAGTTCTTACTATAACAGATAATGCTGGCAATTTCAAACAGACAATACTAACGGTTGTGCTAGAAAATAACAACCCTGTTGCATCTACGGTATCAGAACCACCTTCACAAATCACTGGAGGTACGTTGGAATTTATAGTAACATTCTATGATCTTCTAAGCGGAATAAATGAAAATTTCTCAAGATTTGTACTCTACGATGCGGATGATGATTCCCTTTTACAAATTTACAATTTTAGTTCCTCTGAAGTGACATTGATTGACGATTCCAATGTTAGTCTCACTTTGAACGCCGAGGATTTGAATGATGGGCATTATCTTTTTCGATTAACTGTTTTTGATAATGTAGGAAACAGTGGAATAGTGGAATCGAATGATTTCAACATTCTCCTTCCAGCAACCACAACCACTACTCCTCCACTAACGACGACGACACCCCCTGGTGGCCCTGGTGTATTACGGCCAATTGACCTTATACAGTTTCTCTTACTCGATATTATCGCCTTAGGCAGTGGAATAGGAATTGCCGTTATCTTTGAAAAGGTAAAAGCTAGACGAAGAGGTTAGATATAATTAATCAATGATGATAAGACAATAATTGATTTCAGAACAATTATAAGAAAAAAGTAATATGAGGTAAAATCAACCTATCTATTTACCAATAACAAAATATTGTATTAAGATTTACTTAAATCAGAACTAAATGACGGAACAGATTAGTGATAAGAATGAAAGGATTAAATTTCTTTGCTCAGATTGGCCCAGAACTCTATATATTTGCTTTTGTTGTGCTAATAGTAGCTAGTGCTTTGGTTTATTATTTTCGTCAACGAATTATAGACGCTTTAGGAATCACTGCAGCCAAAAAAACAATTTTAGAACAAGAAATTGAACAACGACTTGTTCAAATTAGGCAGTTAGCACGACAACAGATGTTTAAAGACGCAGCTGTATTAATGTGGCAGACTATGACTCTGGCTTCCGAGGGCTTCCTTGGAGTTGGTCGTGCACCAAATGAATCTGCAAGACAATTAGGTGTCAAGCTAATGAATAGAGGCGATCTCGATCCTAGTGCAATAAATGCAATTATTATAGCATTTGAAAAAGCAAGATATGGACAGACCCCCTTAACTAATCAAGAATTTAAGGATGGCTTATCAGGTCTGCATCAATTCCTACAAATGGCTACTTCACTTGGAGAAATTCCCCTAGCAGAATAAGAACGAAAAAAATAGTGTAATGCTTTCGACGAAGTGAGTTATCATGGCTGAAATCAATAAAACAACGAGTGCTTTTATTATTCTAGCCATATTCATTTCTTATCCATTCGTTTCTGCATCAATACTCGGATTTCTATTTACCAATAACTCTACGAATTTTTCGATCTATAATGAAGGTTGGAATGGTGCAAGTACTTTTAAAGATCTTTTTGTCGAGGAAGGAGCTGAAATATCAACTATTGTTGGAAGTAGCAATGTTCTCAATCGATTAAACCAATCCGATATAGGGGGAAATCAAGGGTCATTAATTATTCTTGGCCCATCTGTTCATTATGATTTTTCAGAATCATTAGCAATTTTGATGTACGCTATTAATGGGGGAAGAGTAATAATTGCTGACGATTTTGGAACAGGTAACGACATTCTAAGCGTTTTATCCATATTTTTGGGATTTATCTCCGAGATCGACTTGGGATCTATGGGTTTTGGTGATTCAGGTGGTACAAATCCACTTGGGATGGATACAGGCACTGCTGGTGAAAATACTACATTTCCTTTTCCTATAGCAGGAATTGCATTCAATGGAAGTTTGTTAGCTGATCAAGGAAGTTATGATGATACCCCACTAACGCCTATATTTCAATCTCCAAGCACTTCTCAGGAAGGAACTACTTATAAGATGCCTGCTCCTTGGGTTACTGATTTCACAACGGGATTGAGCGGAAATGGGGTAATTGGGAATTTTGCTTCTATTATTACTATGAAAGTCCGCTATCCTGATCCGAACAATACTGAAACAAATCCTAATGCAACCGAATATATTACTAAATGGGTTCCAATGGGAGAATTTCCCGCCTCGGCTGCATCGGCTTATGAAAGTCTGGAATTGCCTCCAGGAGTTGAACTCCCAGATATGTCATTTAGTTTACAAATCGCAGTATTATACAGTAGCACTCATGCCTGGATGGAATCCGATATCTCATCAGCAAAAGCTGATGTTAATAGTATTGAACCTAATCTGGACGAATGGGGAAATCCCAATATAGGATTCCCAGTATTTGTGTATTTTCCCTTTCCACTAGGTGGCCAAATAATTCTGTGTTCTGATCCCTCAATATTCATAAATCAATACCTGGATTCTGATAATACGGATTATCCGCTGGCAAGTCAATATGATAATCGAGTATTTACTGATAATGTCATACGTATAATGATGAATGAACGTCCTGGACAAACAATAATTTTTGATGAAGGACATCTGGCAAATAGTCCGATATCACCCATATTCCCCTTGAGTCTTTATCTCAAATTCTTAGATATGATTACAATGTTTCCTTTATTCGCAATTTTCTTGGTTCCTATTGCAGTAATTTTGTCTCGTAAATTCATTCCAAGAAAGACTCAAGCAAAACCGTTACTACTCACACGAGTTGAACGTTACTATGGGCGAAGTTTCTTTGCCGTGAAGATGAGATGGTTTCTTGAATATCGACAGTACTCAAGAGGCCTTGAACTGATATTTAGAAGATTAAAACGAAATGTTATCAGGCGTTATAGTCCAGATGAGGATCTGACTCCTGATGTCATTGCTACATATTTGATGAATGAGTTTCCAGAGAATTTTTCGTACAAAAATCTCGTGGAGAACTTCTCATTAATTGAGAATATAATTGAAGCCCGATCATTAATATCTGAAGAGGAATTCCTCGACCATTACTTTTTCCTTAAAAACGTAGGATCAGTAATAAGCTAATGAAAATAGAATTATAATAATAAATACATGCTAATACATAAGAAGTGGAAGAAATGAGTAATACCAGTGCAAAGGGTAAGGATTTCACAAGCGATGAAATCACCTATGAAATGCTTGATGTGAGTGATATCGCTCGAGCATATCAACAAATCATGGGGGAAATCCGGAAAGTATACATTGGAAGAACTGAAATATTTGAAATGCTTTGGATAGCAATGCTAACTGGAAAACATGTGTATTTAGAAGGGGTTCCAGGAATTGGAAAGACGTATATGGCCAATACATTCTCTCAATGTCTTGGTGCTGATTTCAGTCGTGTCCAATTTACTCCTGACATGCTTCCATCGGATATTGTCGGTACAAATATATTTAATCCAAAAACAGGGACATTTCGGCTAAAAAAAGGTCCCATCTTTGGCAATGTCATACTAGCTGACGAAGTAAACAGAGCTCCACCTAAAACTCAATCTGCAATGCTTGAAGCAATGGGCGAAGGACAAGTGACAATAGAAGGAGAAACACACAAATTAGAAAAGCCATTTGTGGTCTTAGCTACTGCGAATCCAGTTGAACAAGAAGGAACATATCCTTTACCTGAAGCTCAACTTGACCGATTTATGATTAAGGTGATTATACATCATTCATCACCAGATGATGAATTACGGATCATAAAATTCAAAAATGAGCCAATTCCAGCTAAGATTAAACAGGTGGTCTCACCTCAGACAATCGTGGCCATGATGGATGTAGTCAAGCGTGTTTATGTGTCTCCAGAAATCTTGGAAATGATACGGGATATCACGGTTTCTACACGTACAGATCCACGATTAATTCTAGGGTGCTCTCCCCGAGGAAGTGAAAGTCTATTACTTTCAGGAAAATCACGAGCGGCTATTCATGGACGTGATTTCGTGATTCCAGACGATGTTATACTTATGATTCCGCATATCGTACATCATCGTCTTATCCTTAAGCCTGAAGCTGAACTAGAAGGAATCACCCAAATCCGAATTTCAGAGGATGTACGGGATAGTCTAACCATCCCAGTAGATCCTGTTGAAGAAGAAATGGTATATGAAGAATATATAGAAGAAATCGAGGATGATGAATAACGAAATATTCTCATCAACTGTATGGAGTGTAAAGGTGTATCCTTGAATGCTTTCGTCTCGTGGTGCTTTTATCGCTATTGGAGGAATCGTACTTCTTTCGATTGGACTGAGTGCAAAGGGAATTGGAACAGTTACGACTATGGTTCCCATTCTTTTTAGTGGTGAGGGATTAATTCAACAATCAGGCAATCAAACTGCAAGTGGTTTACCTGAAGGAATGGAATTTCTCGAAGCTTTTGAGATATTGAACAGCTCTCCGATTGTTGATTACAGTATGTTTTTAGGAACATTATTGATTTTAGCTAGCGTCATTGGATTACCACTTTTTAGAAGATCTGCAAACGCTTCATTAATCCGAGTTACACGTATGGTAGATCGAGAAAAAGCTTTTGCGGGGGAGTACGTTCATGTAACAGTTCGAGTAGAAAACACTGGCAAAAAAAGAATGGATTTTCTAGAAGTCTATGACGCAATTCCCGACATGTTTGAGATAGTTTTAGGTGAGAACTTCATTATAACTCAATTAGCTGGTCGTGAAGCAAAAGAGTTTTCTTATATAATTCAGGTCAGTACGAGGGGAGTGTACCAGATAGGGCCTGTAAAAGTAATCATTCATGATCGATTAGGCTTTTATTTTGAAGAAGATGTAAGACATTTTTATACTGAAGTGTTATGCTATCCATCTTACGAAGATATTCGTAGAATGGAGGCCTTGAGCAAGCGAAGGCAACAGGGTAAAATGTTTGGTGCCCATAAAACAAGGCAAAAAGGCATGGGAGATGATTTCCATTCTCTTGCACGTTATTATCCTGGAGCTCCATTCAAATCCTTGGATTGGAAAGCTTTTAGCCGTACAGGAGAGTTAATGGTACGGGAGTTTGAGGCTGAGAAGAACATTCGAATTGTACTATTTCTCGACCACAGTGGCAGTATGGGAGCTGGTATTCCGTATAATACGAAATTAGATTTTGCAATCCGGTCAGTGATGCTAGTTATGAAGATGGCTGAAGAACGTCAAGATCTTTTTGGACTGGTTACATATGCGGATAGACCCACATCTTTTTTACCTCCTGGGGGTAGTAAATCGATGTTCCATCAACTTCTTGAAATTCTCGCATTGGTGGAACCAGAAGGTCGCTCTGATCCTCTTGCCGCAGTCGACTATGTCATGCAAAGATTACCAAGAGCATCATTTTACGTTTTCATTACGGATTTAGAATCTTCGGATTCAGAGATTTTTACTGAGGCCGCTAAACGAGCACGTTCCACTAAAAATAAAATAACAGTAATTTCACCTTTTGGCCCATTATTTGAAGCAAAACTAACTGACTTATCAACAACTGAAAGAGCTATCGCTGAAGCAATCTTTGAAGAATATTTAGGATATCGTAAACAGGTAGAAGATAGCTTGAGAGGTCTGGGAGTAGAAATCATCAACGTTGGTCCTGATGATATTCTCCCTAATGTAATCAAGACATATATGAAAGGAAAACAAGCTGGAAAAGGTTCGGTGTAATCAAAATGGCAACTAGTCAAAGTGCAGCATATTTCTTTCGAATAATCTATGTTGTCTTGTTTATCTTTTCTGGCTACCTAGTAATTGCTAGTATTGATCCAGCAATGTTTGATTTCACGAAAGTTTTTGAAATTTTAAATTATATTATGCTGATAGTTCAAGGCCTCATCAGTGCACTGGGAGGAATTGCAAAAATAATTACTAATTCCATCCTCTCAGGTAAAGCATCTATTCCGATCCTTGGAAGTATCATCGGAGATCCAAGCTTAGGTACTATTAATGTTGGTGATATTGAGCAAATGCTTGCAGCAATTTTCAATCCTTCTAATGGATTTTTTCCTCATTCTACCATTGATCTTACTACAGTGGATATTATTCAAGACTTCTCTATATTCATTGGTGCAACAACAATCTTATTTTTGTTACCAGTTGCTTTTTTCTCAGGAATAGGCTTCCTTCGTGAAGGAGATACAAAATTAGCTATTTATTCATTCTTAGGTTTCCAAATGATATTGATAGTTGCAATCTTTACTCAGAACATCAAGATTTCAACAGAGATTGATACAAGTTCAATACCATCCATGATTTTCAGTCCTATCTTTACTTTGGGCTTTTTGTTATATCTCCTCCTAGAAGTGGCATTTCAGACCTCATATACTTTGAACATTATAGAACCAATGGCTGAGCGGGAAAAAAGAATTCAGGAACACCTTAAACGAATTCGTAGCTTTGTACCAACAGAAGAGGGTACGAAAAGTACAGAAAAATCGATACAAAGTGTTCAATCAAAGAAATTTGGCCTTTTAGCAGCAAGCTATCTTCGTGAGATGGTTGAACGACGTGTGTTCAGAAGTGGCGAAACAGTCCGAGATACGAAATCTATGATGAGATTACAGTCGTACCTGGCTAATTTACAACAAAGTGATCCTCGAACAGATATAAAATTAGCTGCACAAACAGCTCAACCAGATGCAGGCTCATTAATTAAATATTTTATTCCTACAATGATATTCCGAATTATTGCTGTAGTACTACTTTCATATTTCGTTATGGCCCCGCAGTGGATATTAGATCTTGAAATACCAATTCTTAACATAAAACTATTTATTTTTCCAGCGCTACTTGATAGTCTTGAGTTGTCACAACCCGAATTCCAAACAATAGCAATTATGAACGTGGTCCTGATCCTAATACTTATTAGCGCCGTTCTGAATTATTTATCAGGTGGTAAAACTAGAACAGTCATGAAACGTGTTGTCCAAAGAATCGACACCCTTGTTGATTTTGATCGCTCTTCTCCGCAACCTACAGCTGCTAGCGAAATATCTGATATAGAGAGTGCAGTAGAGGAGGAAGAATTAGTGGAAGAGGAGGAGGAAGAAGAGATATAATCTCCCTTTTGAGTGTGAACCTATGCCTAAACTGGATCCAGAAAGTAGTGATGCACGGAAAAAGCTTAATAATAGCATTCCTGGCTATGTATGTTACGAAAAACAACCAGATAGGAAAAATTCTGATATTTCGATCAGAGAGTATTTGGAAAATCGTTTGTCAACCTGCTCAGATGATGTAAAGAAAATTCAAGAAGCTGCATTAATGAGCCAGATGATTACAACATGGTCAGACCTTGATAGACTGGTATCTACCTTTACAGATGCAAGATATTTAATTAAAGGGTCGAAATATGGCATCAGTACATTCTTTGATTCTGGACTAATCAAAGACTTCGACTTGGGCTATCTATATACCTTAGAAAAAACTGTCCTTGATGTAATTGATCGTTTAGATGAGAAAATAAAACAATTTGATGAATCAATTGAGAGTGGAATGCTTTCTGACAGTAGCAGGTTAACAAATGAAATTTTGGAAGATTTAAGTGCAATTCAGGATGCTTGGTTAGAAAGACAGAAACTTATAGCTGATTTTCAAAAATTAGGTCTTGTTTAAAAAAAAAAGGGGAAAATGGAGAAATAATTTCTCACTTATTTTCGGTTTAAGTACTCTGCAAAAGCAGCTAATCCTACTGCAATTATTGCTCCGACCGCACACACAAGAAATGCGGGGGCATAGGAGGAACCTACAATGGTTGTACTACTTCCTTTAATTACATCAATGACTACTGCTGGAATTACAGCTCCTAGAATCCCAGCTACTCCATATGCAGAAAAGACAAAACCATAATTATTTCCCACATTTTTAGTTCCAAAATAATCAGCGGTAGTTG
>JAEOTQ010000201.1 GCA_016839785.1 Candidatus Hodarchaeota archaeon
AATTTGTAAAATTAATAGGGTCACCAGTTTTTGGCCCTAATTGCTTGTTAATTCGTACATCTTTTCCATTGTAAATAGTAAGTTCAATAGCTTTAGCAATATTAACATTGACATCTACAGTCCCAGATATATCGTTACCGATCATAGTGTTTTCAAGACAACCTACTGGAGCGTAATTCCATACATCTTCTTCAAGTATTCCTTGCCAAACAAGAGCTTTCATTGCTAATTCATCAAAATTCATTAGAAAAGGTGACCCTTGTGTTTTCGCAATGAATTCTGCTACTCGTGTCATTAATGCCTGAGGTGTTTTAGCGTGGAGACGAATATTCGGTTTTGGCTCTAATAAGTTAATGTCTTCAATAACTTCCAGCATCAACCAAGTTAAATCGTTCGAGGCATCTTCATGATTTTCATCAATTCCACCAATGGTAATTAACTGGCCAAAACTAGAATTGATACCTTGCGAGTTACCTATTTGCCCCTGAAAGTCATAAGCGTAGTTATGTTTAATCCAATAGCATTCGAGTATTTCTTTAGCAAATTCTCTTGTTATGGTACCATTTTCTATGTCTTTCTTGTAGTATGGGTAGAAATATTGGTCGATTCGTCCTGGACTTGTACCAGCTCCAGGATAGCTTTCTGCTGCTAATACTAACGCATGGGTTATCCAAACTGATTGGATTGCTTCCCAAAAACTATCTGCAGGTTCCCATGGTACTTTAGCACATATCTGTGAAATTTCTAACAGTTCTTCTTTTCTTTTAGGATCAGATTCTTCATTAGCTAATCTTTGCGCTTCTTTAGAATACCTTTCAGCAAGTAGGCGAGGTCCATCACATGAATCGATCAAGGCAGTAAGCCAAGTTTTGTGATTGGAATCTGTGGTCTGACTTGCTAACTCCTTCAATTCTTTTTGAATGCCTGAAAAACCTTTTTGGAGGACTTTAGGATAATTAGGTACAAGATGCCCAGGAATAGCACCGAAATTGAATTCTCCAGTTTCACATCGAAACTTTAATTCTTCAAAGAACTTGGTCTGGCCTTTCTCCCACTTCTTTGTTTCTGTTTTTGTCAGGATCTTGCTCAAAGCAGTATTAAAATGACTACCGACAATAAGCTCCCCTTCTAAGATCATTACGGGTAGATGATCTGCAAGAACTTTGTTAAAGAAATATGCTCTTCTTTCAGCAATTGAGTGCTTATACATTTCATCAGGAAAGGCCACTGGTTCAGCTAAAGCCCTTAAAGTGTCCTTAAATCCAGGAAAAAATGGGATACCTTCAGGAGTAACTCCCCAGTGAATAAAGCTATAAACCTCGTCCCATGACCTTCCAGTTGTATAAGGCCTAACTTCATTAGTGAACCGATCATAGCGATCGTAAAAAGAAAAATATTCTTGTCGTAGTCTTTGTATGCGAGGTGTAAGACTTTCTGACGGTTTCCATATCATTTTAGGGGACTCACAAGATTTAGCCATGATCGTTTCCTCTGGTTCATTCAACTATAAGTCATCGTTGAGTTTCATTAAAAAGATTATAAAGCTAATTCAGTGTTCAGAGTTGTATATAATCAAATCCATTCAGGCGATCAAAAGTAATGGTTGTTGATGTTCCTCACCCAGTTTTTTAGAGGAATCCCCATGAAAATCAATACAGCACTGTTAGAAGAATTTGAAAAAACCATTGACACTATTCATCCTAAGAGAGGGAAGATCCCTATTACTCTGCTTGGTTATGGAGAAATAAGCTTAGTCTTTGAGCTAGTTGCTGAGCCTAATATCTCTTTTAAATCTCCCGATCACTAGAATATAACTCAAATATCATTCCTCAAAACTTTAATTAAAGAAAAAACTCCAGACGATGTACAAATGTTTCTAACTCCAAAGCAATTTCGAGTGGGTCTTTTTTTCTGTTTACTAGTCACCATGATAACAATATCAGCAAATATTCTCCCTTCGAAAAACTCACAAGGGATTGATTACAAAAATTCAAGAGAAGGCTTTCGTGAGATACAACCTAAGAAGGGATCAACAACCAATTCACAAGAATTTATTGATTTTGAATATTATGCTAACCAAATTTCTGATACATACTTTCTGAATATCAAAAATCACATCGAATTCTTATCTAGTTTCGGAAGTCGTGTTACTGGTTATCCTGGTTATGAACAGACCGTCGACTATATCCATGATTTTTTCAGGAATCAAAATCTCTCATCGATACAAACTCTCTCATACCCTATTTTAATCCCATATGATTACGAAACAAAAATAGCTATTAATGGAGAAAATTTTACGGCTCATGCTCTTATTCCCAATTCTGTTCAGGCCTGTAAAACTCACTCTGGTGGACTAACGGGTTCTTTGGTATATGGGGGCTCAGGAACATTTTCTGAGTTAGATGGTAAAAAGATAGAGGATTCCATTGTTGTCCTCGAATTCAATACTAGAGACAATTGGATCAAGGTGGCAAGTCTTGGAGCGAAAGCTGTCATTTATTTACCCCCAGACAACACTGACAGATTTGAAGCAGAAGTAAAAAGTATAGATATACCTCTCGATTTTCCCCGAATTTATATCAACAATAAAACCACTGCAAATACAATTAAGCAGTTAAGTGTTCAGTTAAAACATTCCATCACACTTTATTTAGACGTTGAATGGGTATCCGTTGATGCAAAGAATGTTATGGGATTATTACCTGGATTGGATGATGAAATCATAATCATTTCAGCCCATTTTGACTCTTCATCTGTCGTTCCCTCCATTGCCCCAGGTGCTGATGAAGCTTGTGGTATTGCAACACTCCTAGAACTTATTCGTGTCATGAAAAATGAGAACATAACTCCTCAAAAAACAATAATGTTTTTAGCCCTTTCTGGTCATAATCAGGCAGCTGCAGGAGCTAGGGACTTTGTCTATCAAAACTTTGATATTTTAAATGTTAAAGGTGGGATAAAGCTTTTTCTCTCTCTTGACCTTTCAACTAGTAACAATAAAATTGGATTAAATCCTTATGGATACCTCTATAAATTTCAGCTTAGATTCACTCTTGGAAATAACCTTTTTACTCGGTTAAAGACTATTGGGGAGGATTTCCTAATTAATTATGCAGAACGTATTCGTGAGGCTACTGGCGATTTATTTGAAGTTGAATCTTATATTAATTTGCAAAACTTTGAACAAATCGCTCCAATCAGTTTTATAGGGGATCATGAACCATTTATTGCATCAAATATATTAGGCTTATCATTTTATACGGCTGAATCTCGACGTATACGCTTTAACACACCTTTTGACAAGCCAAACTATCTTCAATTTGATATGCTCAGATCGCAAGTTGTTTATTCTATTTGTGCGTTAGTACAACTTATCAATGAGGAAAATCTTGACAATTACCTTGATTTGACTCATAAGGATTTCTCACTAAAACACACAACACATGTTGGATTTGGTAATATTGAAGGTCATTGTAAGGAATATAATGAAACAACAGGATGGTTAACAAATGTTCCTAATGCACTAATTCGTTTAACCTCACAAGATACAAATACAGGCATTCAGGGGACATATTCGTACTATACAAAAACTGATGAAAATGGTTATTATCAGGTAAGAGGTGTTTCTTCGTCTCAACCCGATGATCCTCTCGAATTCTTCGTAGAAGCTTATGTTTTTAATTCTGAAGGGAGATTAATAAAAGCAACCAATCTAGGTGAATATGGTAAATTCTTCAAACGATCACAGAAGTTAGTTGAAAATGAAATCACAATTAATCCAATAGTGTTTAGTTGTGGGACAGTTAGCTTTTTTGGAGTATTACATCCCCTTACTCTGTCTCCCTCGGCTAGAGTTATTAATTACGAAGTTTTGGATCCAGAAACACGTACTCAATTGTTCTCGTATGGTCACTTGGGAGCGAAATCCGTTAGTTTAGTGTTTATGTCTCCAGAAACACCATCAATAGTTATCGGAAAGCTTCCTGATGGAGAATTAGGGGTATATGTCACGAATTCTAGCACTGACACATTACGAGGAAAAGGACTTCTGATTCATAAAGGTGAATTTAAGAACTTGGGTATCATATCGTTCAATACTCTAAAAGATATCCAATCCCTTACGCAATCTTACATCGATTTGCTGGCAACCTATGGTATTCATGATGATCAAGTTATCAAAAGCTTCCAGAGAACATCGATTCTTATAGATTCAGCGATTCAATTAAAAAAGAATTATGAGTACTCAAAAGCGATTGAAACCATAAGTGAATCTCAAATCTGGTCATACCGATCCCTCAAACAAGCTCGAGATGTTATTGCAGGAGCTATATCGACTGCAATTCTCTTCGCGTTTTTACTCATTCCTTTTTCATTCATATTGTCTCAGCTTCTTTTCAACATCAATTCCTCCATTAAATGGATTTTCACAACAAGTGCGATTTATGCATTGTCTTTTAGCTTCTTCTACGTCATCCATCCAGCATTCCAAGTAGCTCCTCATCTTATTCTAACTCTATTAGGGGTAATCAATGTTGTCTCTGTTCTATTCGTAATTCTCTGGCTCTATCAAGAAGTTTATGGTTATCTTAAGCGTCAGCGCTTACGAATGCTGGGTTCTCATTTTCCTAGCACGAGTAATATGTCCGAAATTCTAATGGCAGTTAAAACTGGGATCTCTAGAATGAAGAAGCACAAAATAAGGACAATTATCAATCTATCAAGTATTGGCCTCTTAACATTCTCATTAACCCTATATACGTCTGCTAGTGCTCTGATCGGGGTAAATTTCCTTGGGTTAGGACTACCCGTCGCAATAGCAATTCTTCTTATGATTAACACCTCTATCAGTACCGTGTACACATCAAAGAGAGAAATTTTTATATACACATCAATAGGGCTTACACCAGCTCATATTGTTGACCTTTTCTTAACAGAATTTCTGGTGTCTGCAGTGATAGGATCAATTACGGGTTATTTTGGAGGAATTACTTTTATTAGGATAGTTTCAGCAGTTGGATTGATTCCTAAAACCCTACCCATCAATTATTCATCAGGAGTAGTTGTCACCGCGATAGCTTTTAGCGGAGCTGGAATGTTTCTGAGTATACTCTATCCACTTAAAATATCAGGCAAAATGTCTGTACCCTCTCTTAAACGAAGCTGGGAATTGACGACTTTTCCTATAGAAGATGGAACAAAATGGAATATTCATTTACCAATTGTTACGTCTAGTGAACAGGAAGCTGAAGGAATTATTACTTTTCTTTGGGAATACTTTTTGATATATGAATCAGAGAATGTGGGAGGTCAGTTCTTTGTGAGTAATATGCTTGTCAAAAATATTAAAGGAAGGAAAAAGCAATTGACTGCTACTGTCAATCTAGCTCCCTTTGATATGGGAATAATACAAATCATGATTTTTTTCACTTATTACGACAAAATTAAGGATCATTGGAAATTCGAAATAAATTTAGTTCGCCTAGAAGGCGTACTTATGGCATGGGAGGCTGCAGTTAGACGATTTATTGGACATATTAGAAGACAATTACTTATGTGGAAAACCCTTCCCAAAGAAGAAAAATTTGCCAAGATTGCACAATTTAAACGAGAATTTTCAGACTCATAAGATTATTGATTAAGTTGTTCTCCATCCAATTAATTACCAGAGATCAAAATAACGAATATTATCAGTTTTCACACACTCATAGTTGTTAATCCTTACCATCATTTCTGAGGGATCATATGGAAATCAATACAGGACTGTTAGAAAAATTTGAAAAAACCATTGACACTATCCATCCTGAAAGAGGGAAGATTCCTATTAATATGCTTGGTTATGGAGAAATAAGCTTGGTCTTTGAACTAGTTTCTGAGCCTGATATCGCTTACAAACGTCTTCCTATTTTTGACACAGAAACTCAGGTGCAAAGACATATTTCTGCTTACAAAGTGTATCGTCAGATTTTGGAACGGCTAGGAATTTCAGTTCCTCTGGAGGACGCGGTTTGGTTTTGGTCTCAAAAAGGTAATATTGTTCTTTATTGTGCACAAAAAAAGGTCCCAACTGAAACAATTGGAAACAAGATCATTCATCAACTTAGCGAAGAAGAAATCAAGATCCTTGTTCTACTTATTATGCGAGAGATGAATAAAATTTGGGCTTTTAATGATCGAAGCAAAACCTTCAAGGTTGGTTTAGATGGTCAGATTTCAAACTGGGCTGTGATGAATTATAATCCGCGGAACCCCCAAATTTCAGAAGAGGATAAGCTTCTCTACTTTGATACCTCTACTCCTATGTTCAGAATCAACAATGTGGATGCAATGGAACCTATTCTCTTCTTGAAGAGTGCTCCCTTCTTTTTAAGATGGTTATTGAAAGCACTCTTTCTTGAGGATGTAGTAGGTCGGTATTATGATCTTCGTTTAGTAACCATTGACCTAATTGCTAACTTTTTTAAGGAACAGTTACCTAAACTAATACCTGGATTGATAAAAGTCATCAATGACTTTTTCTTGGATGAAGCAGCAGAATTAAACATAACCCCTATAACATACAAAGAAATTCATGATTATTACGAGGAGGATAAACAGATTTGGGTTATTTTTCAAAATGCTAGACTAATTGATCGCTACATTCAAACTAAGTTATTCCGAAAGCAATATGATTTCTATCTCCCAGGTAAAATTGAAAGATGATTGATACACAATCTCTAATAGTCTCCAACTCGTTTGAGCATATCTATTACGTCTGAAATCGGCATGTCTAAAAAGTCACCAGGGTTTTTTCCTTTAGTATCAGCTATAACAGTCTGTAATTTCAATCCTGTTCGACTGATGTAATTGATATATGTCTGATCTAGATTAAGTAATTCGTTCAATTTCATTAAATCTTCAAATTTAGGAAGAGATCCCCCCATATCTTTCCTCAGCCAATGACCCACTGTGTGCTTGTACTCATGTGGATATTTGTCTGTTAATTCTTTCTTTGTCAAACCTTTCTTTATTCGATGGAGGTTTAAATAGTCTGATATCATGCTTTGTTTGACATTGTAGTATCGCTTGATCGAAAAAAACTGCTCTTCAACAGAAACTCTAGCACCAGGAGATTGTCCGATATTGATTCGTTCAACATCGATAAATTTTCCATTGTAGTCTTTTTTAGTATTTTTTTCAATGACATCAAATTCTTTATGTTTGTATTCAGGCGTAACACGCGTGTTTGTTTCTAAAAGATTTGGAATACTTTTTACATCTCTCCACAGTTGAATTGAACATGAGGGACAAGAAATAATATTCTTATAATGGTGATAATTTGTCAATTCTGTTTCACATTCTGGACAGACCATTTTGATGAATTTATGTTTTCCAGAATCAGTAATAACTTCTTCTAAGGAGTACTCTCCTGACTTCCATTTGACAACAATCCAATGAGGTAATCCATTTGGATAATTTGAAAGAATCTTACCAATAAGACCTTTTTCTGGATTTTTATAGAGGCTTTGTGACCTCTCAACACGATAGCCAACGAAATCGACCTCATTCCAATTTTCTGAAATTTCAAACTGATGATCAATCCTAATCGAATCAAGATTGAATTTGTACCGCACTGATTTGATATCTTTGACCAACATGAAGATTGGAATCCAATCATTTCCTTGTGGAATAACAATCATGTTTCGAATAATCCAATTGTTGAGGCGTGCGATATCGAAAATATCTTTAATCTCGTGGTTTGGTAACCCTAAGAAACAGATTCCATCATCATCTAAGGCCTCAATAAGAGAATCATCATAAAGAAGTGGAATGAAAGATCTAAACTCTTCTGGTTCTTCAAATATTCTTATAATGACATTATTTGGCTCAATGTTGAAATTTTTGAGGTTTTTTTTCTCCTTAGCTAAGAAAGGAGGGCGTTTAGAAAGAGATTGGGTTTTGTAAGACTTAAAAGGTATTTTTTCAATGAATTTTGTTTTAATTTTACAGCGTTTTTTAATTATCTTTACATAGTCTTTATGGGCTTCTATCATGATTGAACGCATTTTTATAGGGTTGAAATACCCCTCAGAAATATTTTGAACAGCTTTACAAGTAGTTCCTGACCCTGCAAATGGATCTAGGACTAAAGCATTGTTTGGTAAGCCTAATTTTAACAAAGATTCGATTAATTTCTCAGGATAAGTAGCCATATGCTTGTACTGAACAGGTTGGAGAGGAACCTTTAAGATATTAGAAAAGGTGTTCTTCCCTTTACATTCGTTATAATAATTTGATTCGTTTTTAGATAGCACAAAAATCGGTTCATAAGTATTAGTCAGTCGATTTTTCACACTTGCTGGCATATGATTTGTTTTAAACCAGATAATTATATCTTCTAATATCCAACCATCCTGTACTAAATGATAGGCTAATTTATAAGGAATCATTGCCAACGGGGTGTTGCCATATTTGCTAACATATTTATCCCCAATATTTAAGAAAAAAACTCCTTGTGGTTTAATTTTTTGCTTCAACAAGTGAAAAACAGTAACTAAAGTAGCTAAATAATCGCTCAATGACGGTTCTGAACCGATCTGACCTTTGAATCCATAATCTCTTTGCGCCCAATAAGGAGGGGATGTGACAGCACAGTCAATAGAATTATCCTCTAATGATAAGAGTCCTGCCCACACATCTCCGTAAAGTATTCTATGGTCATTCATTGAATAAGGAATTCTCCAGCAACAGTCAGAATGGTTATCAAATAAGCATAACTTGGAAATCAGCTTTTATCCAAGATTCTAATCTTGGATGGCCATGCAACGTTCCATCAATCGGTAATCCTTGACGTTGGGCGGATTCTAATGCACCCATTGCCCTTGCACAGACTTCACAAACAGCGGCAATCAATTTTTTTTCTTTAAGTTGTTCAAATTTTTCATACTTTTTATTCTCGTATTCACTGATTAGTTTACATGCTTCACTTTCGAAAATGACACCAACTTCATAGCCTTTTTCTGCTAAATCAAAGACATTCAAGAGGATATGCGTAAAAATTCCCTTGTTGTTATTAAAAAGGACAAATAGTTGTTTATTCATAAGATGCAACCTCCTAGTTTTGTTTCTTCTTATTCTTGATTACAGTATTAATAAGTGATATGAAGTTGAAAAACTTCTTAACATACCCTATCTAACATTGATCTATGCTTGATCGGTTTGAACTACTTTTCGGTGTGGGTGGTGCCTGGGTAGTATCGTTAATTGTGTTCATTATTATTCAGGTGTTCCGAGGTTCCTACATGCCAAGTGGATCGATGGTTGTTGAATCCAATGTCAGTGTTGACGACTTAAAAGTACCTGGGACACGATGGTCTCGGTTAGGTTTTTCCGTTGGATATGGTTATAGTGTTATTATATTATTTTCAGTATTAATCCTTTGTATTCTGGATTATTGGGCGGATTTTTCGCCCCTCTTATTCTTCAACTTTCCAAAATGGATGAATTTAGTTACTCTAATATCTTTTTGGTGTTACTATGTTTGGGGAATTTCTGTATTTTTCTATAACGTGAATTACTCACCAAATTTCAAACCAATTAAAAATCAATACGTGTTAGCAACAGGAGGCCCTTATAAATTAGTACGACATCCCATGTATGTTAGTAAAGCCATTCTACCAGTATTAATTTTCTTTCTCACAGGGATTTGGCTAGCTTTATTTGGGCTGATTAGTTTTTTAA
>JAEOTQ010000202.1 GCA_016839785.1 Candidatus Hodarchaeota archaeon
GTATTGGAAGAGAAGAAGATTATTCAATAAAAAGCAGAACTCGTATAGATCAATGGCACGTTGGGCATGTGCTTAGGGACCAACTATCAACATTTCAAGGTGTAACCAGTGATGATGCTGATTACGACATCAACCTCGTTAAAATTTTAATTAGACACCAGTACTGGTTTAAAGATAAAAAATTAACGAATGCAGGAAAAATCCTTCGTTTACTACTTGCAAATCCCGAAATTCATGATTTTTTAAACATTAATAGATTCCAAGATGTCCTATGGTTTAGTTCCGATAATTTTGAAAAATTCATAGGTTATCTTGGATTAATTGCCTTAGTTGACATTCTTTCTGCTGATTTTGACGAAGATATAACAAAATTGGAAGTAATGAGGATTCATGAAACCATTTTCAATTGGACAAATGCTTCTAAGCAGTCCAACTATCAAGTAGAAAAATTACTTAGCTATCTGTAAAATCCTCCTTAGGGACAAAAAAAGATACCATATAATCATTTCATAACATGATTGAAGTATCGCACTGTACAGTCCTAAAGCTATATAAATCTGGACTCTTATTGTGAATCGGCTCAGATGAAGGACTACCTCAATGACAAGACTAGTTTACAGATCCTTGAACTTTTAGTATCTGGTCGTGGTGTAGATGCGAATATCAATCAACTGTCTAAACGTCTTAAACATCATAGAGAAACCATCAAGGAACGATTGAATATAATTTTTTACAATAGAATCTTGGAAAAACCTGTTTATCCATACATTGGTCTTCTCCGATCCTTAAATCTCTTGGTTATCTCTAAAGCTGAGTTTTGTAGAGATGAGAAGACCACATCGTTTATAAATACGGCTCCTCATTTCTTATCAGCTTTTATATTCAAAGAAGGGGTTTATAACACCATAACGATACAACTACACAAGGATTTATATTCGTACCAGACTTGGAGCGACAGTGTTTATAAAAATAATCTTGTAACCTCATGTGATAACCAACATTTTCCCGAGGCCTTGTTCTTTAGCACAAAGCGAATTTTAAAATTTGATCCTGGGTCTCCTATTGAAATTCTTGAACAAGAATACAAAAAAAATAGTTTTGGCATTTTGGATGGTTGCGAAATTGATACATTAACATTTGAAATTCTTCGTACTATAGGAAAAGGAGAATGTATCCGTACAAATGAGAATTTTATCGCAAATGAGCTCAATATGAGTAGAAAATCTGTAACTCGACGTATCCAGTCCTTACTCGAAGCCAATGTTGTTGCCTTTCCCCGTTCATTTTTCCCCAATTTATTCGCTCCAACCTGTTTTGTAGTAGTGTTTTCTTTTATCGAAATTAAAAAGCAGGATAATCTAGCCCTTCAATCTCTTTTGACTGATCCACATGTGGTAATTCTTATTCGTACCAATCAGGGACGATATAATCTCTTTATTGCCAGTACATTTCCAACAATACAGAAATATTTACAGTGGCAAGAAAATCTCAATAATTATTATTCAGAAATTTTTGGTGCCATGAAAAGTACTTTTCTTTCACCAGAATTGTCCTTTTCGATTAAACAACATGATTTTGCTACGAATTTTATCAGGGGAAGAATAGATAATCTATAAGTCAAATTGTGGCGCTTTATTTTTGTAACTATTTACATTTAAATTAGCGAAATGTGGTTAAAACCCCTGTGATTGGCTAAAATTTGATTATATGTTCGCTGGGTTGTCATCGAATTGAATTAGTAGACACTTCACGATATAACTGGTATCGAAATTTCTAGAAAAAAGTATCAGTAATTTACATTTGAACTGGCATTTTCAGACTAGAAATGATATTTTTTGAGTCACTAATAGTACCGAAATTCCCTCTCATTGTAATCATGATTTATTAAAGAAATAAGTGCAATTTTTTATAATAAATCTGTCACTAGAACAAAGGAAATGTAAAACATGACTAAAGCTAATGTTACTGAAAGATTAGAAACTGTAGATGAAATTTTCCAAGATCAATTTGATGACACGCAAGAGGATACTACCCAATCAATAAATCTCCTTTTATGCTCCTATCCATTTAGATTTCGATACCATTAAGATACGAAGGTTGCTTAAATCTTTTTAATATTACAATGAATCTCCAGATCTCGAAGGTATCATATTTTCTTACTTTTTGGTTGAGTAAATCTAACAATAGTCCACTTTACTTTGATTGCTGAAGATTGTTTCAGACCTATTCAAATAGGAGAATATCCTAAGAAAAAATGAATTATGGCAATCGATGAAGGAATCATAGAAAGCGACTCTTTGTTTAGATATATCTATAATTTTGGAATCTCTCACGTTAAGAAGACCGTCAGATCTTCATTTCGGGTATTAGGGGTAGAAGATCTAGCTGATGAGTTCTTCACAAACGATTCAACCTAAAATCCTAACATCAATAACCATAAATATCTCTTCTTTAGATCAGAAAATATGGTTAAACGTCCAAAGATGACAAGTACTCATCTGTGCTTGCTGCTTTTCGTCCAAAACACTTGGAATCACTATGAAAGACACTTAATAAAAACTTTAAATCACAAAATGCTTAATTCGAGACAAGCGAGTTTTCTCATTGGTACTACGAATCTCAAGAATGAAAGTTGTGTCGTTTGTTCTCAGATATTTGATTCAATGATAGAAATTCAAGGTGTGAATGATGGACGCCTTTTTAAATCACACAATATCTTAGATACTTTTTACATATGGGACCCAGATCATCGGAATGAAGTAATTGATTTCATAAATCAGATTTTAACAGAAAAATCTATTAAAAAAATTTACATTCTACAAGTTGGTTCTTTTAAAGCGACTTTGGCACACTTGAAGAATTTTAACCTCAATGCAAGCCTAACAAGACAAAAATATCATAAAAAGGAATTCATTAGACTTCTCACTAGGGATAAATTTGAAAACAATGTAATATATGAGATTGGGAAAGACAGCTACTGATAAAGAATCTGACCAATGAAATATCTATACCCATTTTCTTCGTACTATCAGCCACTAAGTACCCGCCAATCCACCCAGGATTATTCGACCCACCATTGCCACTTTTTTCTCTGCATTTTAACAATGATCCATTCAATACTGAACATAAATCGCGCTCTTTGCCAGAAGAAGGCAAGTAAAACCCAGAATAGAGCATATAATAATCCGAAAAGCATTGACATTTCTAAGGTTGGGATTATAGCTTGAATCAATTCTGATTCAGCAGGAATCCCGTAGGCCAGATTATGTAGTAAATAGACTGTTAAACTAATTTTACTTATTAATACCAATGGTAATACAAATTTATTAATTCTAGGGACTCCGTAGAGTGTATCTAAATCTAATAATATCACCCCACCTGTTACAGTTAGAAGATGGAAACCTATAGATATAAAAACTAAATTTGAGGAAATTGGTGATTGAACAGGTGGCGATGTGTAGGTTTCAACTCCCAGCAATAAAATTCCAATGATGAAGGAGATAGCTCCAATAATGTAGACAGGAATGGCTTTCTTCGGAATTCTAGATTTGTCCTCATTAGGTAAATTAAGATATAGTGCTAAAAATCCCCCTACAACCGAAAAGGCAAGGTAAGGAACAATCGGTGCCTGACCATAATCGAGTATTATTCGTTCTATTATTGAGGAAAGACTGAGCTCGGATGCATGAGCGATGTTTCTACTCTGAGCGTAATCATGGAATACCAAATAAATCCCGAGCACAACTATTATAATGACAAGAAGTTCCACCATAGCAGCTTTTTTAAAATCTCCTAATCCTTTCCTTTCAGCCATCCATGCTACTTCAAAAATTACTAATATAAAGATCGTAGAAAAGGAAAACATATGAAATAATTCCCAGGTCACCAAATAATTGAGTATTGGTTTTCCAAGGAATATTGCTGTAGCAAATTCTCCAAATTCTGCAACAATAAAGAAGATTATAGTTCTTTTCACTAGCCTGTGCCGACTACCTAGGCGTTCGGCATCAGTTTTTCGCCTTAAGAGAGAATTCGCACTATTAAATGTGTACCAGAATAAAAAACCAGGTGGCACTAAAAAGGCTACAATTAAAAGCAGCCATGCAGGCAATGGTAGGCTAGGCCATTGAGAATCTAATGTATGATCCCACCATAGGCTTGTATGTCCGATTACAAATAGAAAAACTGAAAATCCCATCCCAATATCGGTCGTAACCAAGTAGAATGGTTTTTTCTGGGAAGATTGAGCGTTTTCCATTGTTACTTCAATTTTCCTTAAAATGATGAAGAAGTTAAAAAATTCAGGTGTCAACAATAACTAGATAAAAGAATGGAATCGTGTTCAGTCATTTGTCAATCTATCGGTTCTCAAATATTCAGACATTAATTCTCTGATTTCATCGTTCGCTCGAACTGGATGAGTAATTTTTCTAAAATGTCTAATGTAATTGTATCTTGATACGGAATTATTATGAAATTCTGTCCTACTCTATTAGCGATTTCTGCACGAGCACCTGTGCGAGTATTGAGGTAGTCACGAATAGTTTTTAGAAATGATCTCAGTTTTGCTTCCTCTTGTTCTTGATGCAAAAATAGGCCATAATTCCCTATTTCTGGATTATCCTTTAAATAAAATTTCGAGGTTCTTCTAATAAATGGAAAACTCTTGAGAGTAATGATTTTTGAAAAATCAAATGACTCTGTTACATTAGTTTTCATGATTTCACTTAAAGAACTTTTAGCAGCGCATATAGGACATTTTCCAGTAACTTTCAAGGATTCTGCAAAATGAGGAAGATGGAAAGGATTCTGACAGGTCGGACAATAAATCCGATCTTCATCCTCTTTAATTATATGTCTACAAACAGAACATGTTTCTTTAACACTTGAGAGAAGAATCAGTTCTGAATTCATTTGATTGAATTTTTCTGTGGGATGACCAACCCAGAAAACACGATTTCCCCATTGATCTCTTGCATAACTTCCTTCTTTTGGAATTAAAGGGCTTCTGATTAGAATTTTATCTCCCTTGCTAAGTTTACTCACTGAAGTAATATTTTTTTGATTCGTTGGATTTACCCAGATTAATAACATTCGAGTAGCAGAACTTTTTTTGTCTGTGACAGGTATCTGACGAAAAGGTGCCATACCATAAGTTATTTCTTTAGAAGAATGGTCTTTGGCATGACATTCAAATTCTATGTCCATTATTGCTTCATCAGGGTATTCTTCGGAATCCAATCGTAATATTGCTTCACTAAAGCTAATTTTTTTGTTGGCCATTTTCCTCTCTTAACTCGCCTCTATCATTCTTTCCATTTTCTCTCATCATCTAATAATCTTACTTTTCACGGTAATGAATATTCTTTGTAGTCCGAATAGATTTCATTATCCTGAGAAAATGGGTCACCTTTGATCATGAGGAGTATGTATTTTAGCTCAATCTCCCAAAGATTTATACGAACCTTAACTCCATTATTCCAAAGATTCTCATATAAATGGTGAATTAACGAATGACTCCCACACCCGATTCAGAAGCTGCATTAGCAATTTTGCGCTTGTGGCCAGATGATTTCAAATGGTACCTCATACCTCTATTCGCGATAGTTGTTTATATGTATGCAGTAGAGATTGAGAAAAAAAATTGGAACAGAGTATTTGCAGGCCTCGCATTTTGGGGTATGGATTGGTTTAATGAAATCTGGAATGCTCTAATCTTGTATTTCACTGATTATCAGGCATTCTGGACTTGCAGCGGTGAAACGGGATATCTTATTTTTGTAGGATTAAATATTGAGATAAGCATGATGTTTGCAATGGCCGGTATTGCATTTACGAAAATGCTTCCTGAGGACAAGAACTATAAATTTGACCTCACTCCACTCAAGATTCCGCTTAAGATTCCCAATCGATGGGCATTAGCAGTTGGAAACTCAATCTTCTGCGTATTTGTAGAAGTAATATTGAATGATGCAGGTGCTCTGCTTTGGGTTTATGATTTTTGGAAGGCTAGTCTTTTAGGAGTCATTCCTATCATTATATTTGGCTATCTTCATTTTATGGTCGTTTCTTTCTGGGTTTATGATATGAAAGAGCGAAAAAATCAAATCCTGACACTAGCGGTTATATATACTGTAGATATTATTGCTATTGTTCTTTTCGCTGGAATTCTAGACTGGATTTGAAATATATGGCAGAAGAGACCAGTCTCTTCAACCCCTCCTTTTTTTCTCATTCCCCCTTTTCAAGTAACTGGTAGAAGTTTACATTTTATCTCCTTAAACGAACTAGCAACCCCCCAACGATTCCCAATCCACCTAACACCATTAAAGCAAGATAAATAATAGGAAACTCTCCATCAGATGTCGGAGGAGGAGAAGGAGAGGTAGGTTCTAAGAAAAAGGCAATTATAGCTAGAATAAACGTTAAAAGTAGCAGAAAGCCAATGAACAGTTGAATATATATTTTCTGTGCCAAAAGGAGTCCACATTAGTATATCATTTGTTTTGTAACATTGGTATTTCTCTTCTTAAATAAGCTTGAGATAGGGAGAATTGTTCCGTGATTTTCCGTGTAATTATGAAGAAACAACAATTTTGTCACTTATAAACTTCGTTTCAATAATGGTAGGAATTTCTGGATTATGATTAAGAAAGAAGTTACTCCAACCAAACTAATAATTAGTAACACTAATGTAATCATCATTGTACTATCTTGAGGATTACTTGTACCTTCCTCTGCATTTATCCAATCAATGATGTTACTAAAGAATATATTATTGTCCCCATGATGAAGAATTTCATTTGGATGGCATGCAAAAAGTAATATTTTTCCAATTCCCTCATACTTCGCAATTATTGAGTATTCACCTGAGGGATCGTAGACGATACTAGCTGATGGTACACTCACACCGAGATGAAGAATGGTTGTAGGAACCCAGAAATTGGTAACATTCTTGAATAACGGATATCTATGACTGTGATACGTAGTCAATCCACCTTCAATCTCGTCAGGTATTAAAGAAAGTCCGTAGTTTGCTAGAAAATTAACTATCCCCACAGGTAAACCCTGTGGAGTAAATATTAACACTGTGCCACCCTTATTAAGATAATCAGTAAGAGCGCTCAGCTCAGAAGGTTCCCACGTTTCACTTCCACCACAAATAATCACAATATCAGCAGTAGAAAGATGTGTTTCGTTTATGGGTTCGTAACGTATCACTTTTTGAATACTTAGATTCTGATATAATTCGGTGAGATATCCTGAATAATATTCATTGTGACTTCGGACATATAGGATTTCAGGAACTACGACATTTACGTTAATAATCGCGATATTGGTATTTCCAGCATTATCGAAAACTATTATACGTAATTTTAATGTCCCAGATGATTCGATATGGTAAGAAAAGGTAGTTTCCAACGTCTGACTCACGAGGTTCCATTTCTGTTGTGCCTCATCCCAATCCTCAATCCGATGGGTGTTGATTCCTGACCCAATGTCTGATGATACCCAAATAAGATCTAGATAAATCACATCTACGTCGCTACTATCTACCGGTGATAGAATATCAATTGCAGGATTAACAGTATCAACAATCACCGTCTGTTCATATAGAATCTCTTCTAAATTGCTTAAAGATGCAATAATCTTTATGGTATGTTGGCCTTCTTCAAGATTGGTAAGAAGATACTGCGTATCTGACGTAAAACCAACAGTAACTCCATCAAGTACTACAATATACTCAAGGACAGTAGTTTCATTTGGAGGATTCGCAAACCAGACCACGTCATAACTAGTGGCATTGATAAAAATTGTTGGCCCTCCTTTAACTCGAATGCCAGAGAATTCCCCATATGCTTCTAGCAGAATATTGTTAAAATACTGTTCATTATCTCCCTCAAACATATAATAAGTGATATCTCCTGAAAAAACCAGAAGTTTACCCATACTATCGTATGAAGCTCCAATAACATATCCAGCATATGATATCATTGAGGAAGCTGGAATAGATACAACGAGAGATTGCTCAACATCTCGGAAATAAAGGGTCTCAACATCATTCATCAATGAGTCTAATAAGTTTAAATCCGAAGTAACAACATTTTCATTTGGACCTTCGTCTGATTTTCCTATTCCTTTGGTTACAAACCAATCATATAAATTAGAAGTATACGAATCGCGATTGACGAATAAAATCCAACCTCCTGCATCTAAGTAAGCATCTAAAGCATCAAATTCTAATGAAGTCCATGTGTTATCCCCACCATATCCTATAAAAACTATATCAAACTGCATTAGCCACGTATAGGTTACAGTGTCAGGGAAAAATAGATACTCATACTGAATATTCTGATAATTAAGATAATCTAGCAAGTTATATAAGCGATTTTCATTATGGTTTTCAACAAAACCTGCATTTAAAACATCTACATCTAACTCTAATTGTAATGTCCCTAGATTTCCAGCTCTATCCCAAACTAAAAAATTAAAGGAGTATTCTCCTTCAATAGGGAAATAAAAATAAATAATAAAAGGATCATAATAATTCAGGCTAATTTCAGTCCAATTAGACTCATCTGAAATCTTCCAGAATACTTTAAGGATCGAAATACCTGATGAATCATCTGTAGCATTCCAAATAACAGTTTGATATAAATTCATTATTCGTGTGGACTCGGGAGAACTAATGTAAATCTCTGGAGCAATTAAATCAACAAGTATTATTCGAGAGTGATTGAAAACTTGAGAATTATTGTTATACATCTTGATTGTAAAATCGTAATAACCTTCTACCAAGTTATTCAATTGCCAATTTGAATTCGTTGTATTTCCTTGTAGGACACCATCTAAATAAATTTCGAATCTGTCTAAGGATGTATTTTCTAAGTACCAGTTCCATTTGATAATAGGATCGGTCCGATTTATATACAAACTCGAATATTGAATTGATATTCCTTCTCGATGGCGAATAGATTCATCAAGGATATTTAATAAGAATTGCTCATTATCGGAATAATACGTTCTATAGTTTATATCCCCTGATAAAGCAATTAATCCTCCTAAACCCTCCACAAATGCTCCAACAATATATGACCAATCATTCGACCATATAATGGGCTGAGCATCTCCTGATAGAGTCCAGGATGCAAAGGTGTATCTTAGATATAGCTCATTGATTCCGTTAAATAATGGTAGTACATTTTCAAAGGTTGATGTATAGATCGTTCCTGGACCATTATAAGTGAAAGTTATTCCTTTCGTACCCAGCCAGCTTTCTAAGGGAGTAGAATATGTATCACGCCCCACATACACCACCCAACCCCCTGAGTCCAAATAATTCTCTAAAGCTGTCAATTCAGTACTAGTCCAGCTTCCTGATCCACTATAACCAATGAAAACGACATCGAATCTAGTTAACCACGAGAAAGTAACACTTTCCCCTGAATTTAAATATTCCACCAGAAATCCTTGGTTGTTGTAGAAAGAGGAAATTCCTCCTAAATTATCTTCAAAATGAGACTGAATTATTCCTATGGTACGAATATCTACGAGAACTGGTAAAATTTCGTCATGCCTATTACCAGCATAATCCCAAACTGATATCTTAAATTCATATTCTCCTGTTTCATAGAACGAAAGATAAGCATAAGAGGGATTCCATGGTTCTATATACAGTTCAGTCCATGAAGAATTCGAGGGGCGTTTAATGTATGCTTTTTCATCAGCAATGCCAGTAAGCGCATCACTGGCATTCCATGACAAATAAGAATAAGTCTGGTTGATAATACTTGTATACGGATGAACGACTTCAATTATAGGACTAGTAAGGTCAACAATTAGATTTCTTGAATCATAGAATACATTTGAATTGTTATCATACATATAAACAATAACATTATGAACACCCTCTGTTAAATTGCTAAGCAACCAAGAATCGCTAGTAGTATTCCCTTGAACTAGTGAATCAAGTAATATTTCAAAATAGTCAAGGGAAGTGTTTTCAAGATACCAATTCCAGTTAACCATAGAAGAAGTTCCATTTGCCATCAAACTTGAGTAAGTAAAAGCTATTCCCTCATTAATCATATTAGCTTCCTTTAGAATATTGTCAAGAAATTTTTCATTATTCGCATAGTAGGTATAATAATCTATATCCCCTGACAAAGCAAGCAATCCTCCTAATCCTTCTACAAACGCCCCGACTATGTAGGTCCCATCTTCCGACCAGATAATTGGTTGAGCATTTCCTGAAAGGGTCCAAGTTCTGTAAGTATATCGAAAATAGAGTTGGGTGACATCTTGAAAGAGAGGGTGGGAGGTATAGAAATTCGTAGTATAGAGCGAACCAGGACCATTTTGATTGAAGGATATCCCTTTAGTACCAAGCCAGCTTTCCAGAGGAGTTGCATATGTATCGCGGCCTACATACACCACCCAACCCCCTGAGTCCAAATAATCTTCTAATACTGACAATTCGGAACCAGTCCAGCTTCCTGATCCTCCATATCCTATAAAAACGACTTCAAAACGTGTTAACCATGAAGTAGTCACCTCAATTTCATAGTTTAAATGGTCAACTATATATCCTTGACCCGAATAGTAATTTGATATCCCACCCAAATTATCTTCAGAATGAGTCTGAATAATCCCAATTGCAGGAATATCAACTAGAATATTAATAATTTCATCCTTTCTATTACCAGCATTGTCCCAAACTGATATTTTGAACTGATATTCTCCTACTTCATAGAACGAAAGATAAACATAAGAGGGATTCCAAGGTTCTATGTATAGTTCAGTCCACGAAGAATTTGAAGGGATTTTAATAAATGCTTTTTCATTAGCAACGCCAGTTAGCGCATCACTGGCATTCCATGACAAATGTGAATATGTTTGATTGAACACACCAGATAATGGGTGGATTATCTCAATAATAGGCGTTGTTAAATCAACAATGAGATTTCTGGAGTCACTGAACGAATTTGAAGCATTATCATATAAATTGATAGTAATGTTAAAGACTCCTTCTGTTAATCCACTCAGAGGCCAATAATCGTTTGTTGTATTTCCCTGTAGCAAAGAGTCGAGATATATTTCAAAATAGTCAAGAGTAGTGTTTTCTAAATACCAATTCCAATCAATTGAAATCGTGGTTTCATTTGCCATCAAACTTGAGTATGTAAGAGCAATTCCCTCATTTACCATTTCAGCTTCTTTCAGAATATTATCAAGAAAACCTTCATTATTCGCGTAATGAGTATAATAATCAATATCCCCAGATAAGGCAATTAATCCTCCTAAACCCTCCACAAACGCCCCGACTATGTAGGTCCCATCTTCCGACCAGATTATTGGTTGAGCAGATCCTGAAAGGGTCCAAGTTCTGTACGTATATCGAAAATAGAGCTGAGTGATATCTTGGAATAGAGGGTGGGAGGTATAGAAATTCGTAGTATAGAGAGAGCCAGGACCATTTTGATTGAAGGATATCCCTTTTGTGTTGAGCCAGCTTTCCAGGGGAGTTGCATATGTGTCACGGCCTACATACACCACCCATCCTCCTGAGTCCAAATAATCTTCTAATGCTGATAATTCGGAACCAATCCAGCTTCCTGATCCTCCATATCCAATAAACACAACGTCAAATCGGGAGAGCCATGAAAATGTAATAAAGCTGTCAGAATAAATATATTCATAGATATAACCCTTACTACTATAATAAGAAAGAATTCCCCCTAGATTATCCTCATAATGGTTTTGTACAAATCCCACGGAAGGTATATCTACAGTTATTAAGAAAATTTCATCTTTTCTATTACCTACTCTATCCCAGACTGATATTTTGAAGGAATATTGGCCAATTTGAGGGAAATATATTTGTGAATATGTCTGGTTGAATAATGCTAATTCTGACCAAGAACTATTAGATGGAGATATCATGAATAATTTTGTCTGAATAATGAACGTAGTGGTATCTATGGAACTCCAATGAATATTCAAGTAATTTATTGTAACAATAGCTCCATCAGATGGACTTTCAAGAGTAATCACTGGTGCTGTTAAATCGATAAGAACATTTCTTGTAGTAACGTATTTTTTAGACTGATTATCACACAGAAGAACTGTGAGATTATGGGTTCCCTCTGTCAACCCAGAAAATGTCCAATTCTGACTTGTAGTATTCCCTTGTAGAATTTCATCGTAATATACTTCGAAATAGTCTAATGTAGTATTCGTTAATGTGTACCTCCAACCAATATTTGCTGTTGAAGTATTGATCAACAATTGTGTTTCGTAAAGGTATACACCCTCCTTTGAATCTTGATTCGATCCTGATATTATATTTTCTACTAGTTTTACATTATCTACATTATATAGAGAATAATCTAAGTCGCCTGCTGAGACAAAAATTGCCCCATTATATTCAAGGGCGCAAATTGTTTGATAAAATCCATCTTGGCTCCAAGCAATTGGTGAAAAGTCTCCTCCTAGGAAATTCCAAGATCCAGAATACCTCAGATAGAATTGACTCACATTTTCAAATATGGGATGATTATGAAGGAACGTAGAACTATATGCACTTCCAGGACCTGAATCCTTCTGTTCTAGGCCTAATAAATTGAACCATTGCATCAATGGAACGGAATACCCTTGTCTCCCATTATAGAATATCCAACCACCACTTTCATAATACCGTGAAAGTGCTTGAATCTCCGACCTTTCCCAGAGATTTCCACCATATCCGATCCAGATAAGGTCAAACTGATTCAACCACTCGAGTGTTACCATCTGTCCTGAATATAGCGTTTCTACTCGTCCATTTAGTGTATAACAATAATTCTTTACATTACTAAGAGACCCCTCATAATGCGATTGTATAAAGCCGATAGAGAAGAAATTAATTTCAATTTCAACCATAATTGTAGCAAGATTACCAGCCCAATCAGAAATTTCTAATTTAAGAATATGGACTCCTTCCTCTTGAAAAAATAGAGGTACTCCATTACCAAAGGGATCGGGGAATTGTTTAGTTAAATTGGTGGTAGGAGATTTTAGCATCAGATTTTCTGTTATAACCCCTGTGTGATTATCCCAGCTGATCCAAGTCGAGTTACTGAATACTACCGTAATTTCAGTTCCATTCAGAGGCCTGAAAGAGGAAATACTTGGTGGTGTTTGATCAACTGATAGAACTTGACTGTCTCGGAAGTGGTGAGTCTGATTATCGTGTATGATAATGGTTATGTTGTAATTTCCCTCATTTAATCCATGTAGAGTTACTGAATGGTTAGTTACACTCCCAATAAATGATTCATTAACCCAAATATCAAGATGATCCATTTCTGCACCGCTAAGACTCCAATTCCATGATATTTCCTTCTGGGTGCTATTAGAAAGAAGTGATGCTGGATTAAAGAAGACCCCATCAGTAGTAGTATTGATTGCAGCATCTAATATATTCATAAGAAATTGACGATTATCCGCTTGATAAATCCCATCATTAAAATTCCCTCCTATGGCTAAAAATGTTCCTAACTTAACAATTGCTCCAACAAATATTTTAGATCCGCCTTGATCCCAGATTACAGGATTAAATGAATCACTAATTTGCCACTCACTAGCATCATCAAAATAAAGTGTATTAACATTCTCAAAGAGAGGAAAAGAAGTATTGAAATTGGAACTGTATGATGATCCAAGTGCATTTCCGAACTGTAAGCCAATTTTAGTTAACCATTTCGAATAAGATAGACTATTACTTGTCCCTCCTACCTGTAGAACCCACCCACCATTTGTAAACCACTCTTCAATATCTAATAATTCTTGGCGGGAATATGATTCAAAGCCTGAACCACCTATCAGTACTAGGTCTTTATTTTCAAACCATTCGGATGTCAATTCAGTAGATTCATTAAAAATATCAATATAGCATCCCTCATTCTGATAGTAATTTTGTATGTTCCACAGACCATCCTGAGCGTGATTTAAGGGAATACCTATAACAATAATTTCTGCATTCACAATCAATTTGGTGATGTTTGTATTTCCCGCATTATCCATAATCCTGATTTCAAGAATATATGTCCCACTTTCATTAAAAGTTGTTTCTGCTGTACCACCATATATTGGATGGCTCCAAAAGGTAATATCTTGGTATATTGAGGAATTTTGAATATGTTGATAAACAAATTGTGTCTTTATCCCAGATAAATTATCGTTGACAGTCCAATTGAAGTCTAGGTACGCTTTTCGATGAAGCGTATTGTTTTCAAGTGAAATATATGTAATTTCTGGGATAGTATAATCGAATGTCACTAATTGCCAAGCGTGATAGAAATTTGA
This sequence comes from Candidatus Hodarchaeota archaeon, assembly GCA_016839785.1. GTDB lineage: Archaea > Asgardarchaeota > Heimdallarchaeia > Hodarchaeales > Hodarchaeaceae > Hodarchaeum. Next base: position 14,347 of record JAEOTQ010000202.1, read on the forward strand.
AAAATCTGTCTCTACTGTAACAGAAATATTATAATCCCCTTCTAAAGGTGCAGTAACAATAAAAAAGGACTCTGAAGTACTCCCTTGAAAAATATCATCCAGAAAGATCTGTGTCACGACATTTGTTTCATTTTCTTTGAAATTGTACTTCCATGAAAGGTTATAATCATTATTACTGTATTTAGAGGAGTAAATCTCGACTATTGGACTCCGTTCTCTCCAAGATATCATATTTCTAAAAAATTGGCTATTGTCATCATTATACAAGCTATAATAAAATTCCCCTGCTAAGATTAATAATTTTCCATCTCCAATATCAATGGATGTACCATAAACTCCTGTATTTGTCGAATCCCACAAAATTGACTTAGCTGGTTCTGCAACTATTAGTGAAGAAGAACCTGAGGGGATATAAAGTGAGCTGACATTCTCCATTAAGGGATGATTGGGATCAATAATTGTTGTTGTCCCATGAACACCTTCACTAAACCCTGGTAACGATATTCCATACTTACGGGCGACTTCGATTGGTCCAGAATGTAAGTTCACATTTTCAATTGCGATGAAAATCCCTCCATTAGTAATATACTCTTCTAATGCTTCAATTTCCTCAGTGGACCAGAAATCTCCCTCTCCAGCGAACACGATCTCATATGGAGATAAACTTTTTACAGAGATATTGGAATAGATAAGTTCCACAGAATATCCAGCTGATTCAAAAAATGATACAATGTGTTCACTCCCGAAGTTGTTATGGACCATAAGGAAACCGATCTCAGAAATGTTATTTAATATCTTAGAATCATGTTTAGTATCCAATGGTAGAGAATTTACCAGATTATCAACAATAGAAGATGTACTAGACTCTTCATCAAAGGGAGCAAGTCGGGAGATTTCTATTGAATTCAAGACATCAGAGGAATTAGAAATAATAAAATTAGAACCAAAAATTGGGCAAATAATAAGTAAAATTAAAAATATATTGAAAGATAACCCTCTCATTTCATCTAACTTCCGAAAAATTTACTCAGGATCGCTGTGTGTAATTATAAGGAGCAATCATGTTTTGTTCTCGAGATGCCTAGGAAATTGTAACATAATAGGGCCCCTCTTAATTCTTCTTCAGATTCAGCACTAGAGATTATAAGTGTAATTTCGAGATCCTTGTTTTATAAGGAGTATTTAAGTGTGGAAATCCTTTTGAACGTAATTAAGTTCAAATCGAAGAATGTCACCAATTTTTTGATTTCTTTTGAGAGTGAACGGTATGACAACAGAATTGAAAGAAGAGTCGAGTATTAGAGTTATTATGTTAGGACTAGTAGCGATGTTAGTATTACTAGTATTAGCGGGAATAACTAAAGCATTAATTGTTCCAACAGGTGTAGTGGTTGAAATAGATACTTTGTTCTATAGTATGTTTTTTGCGGCAAGTTTAGGTGTTTTTTCAATCGCTTTTATTAGCCAAGGGTTGTCTGAGGATAACAATCTTATAAGAATTATTTGTTTCACGTTTGGGTTCCTATGTGCAATTTCTACCTTATTTGGATTTGATTTTGTCGTTGTAGGACTTCTCACAGGTGTTGGTGCAATATTAATCGCTGAATTATTCGTTTTTGCTGCATTAGGATTTGCAATAACTGCTACAGGCATTTATCTAATCAGGAGGGCTTAAAATGTCTACACTAGAAGAATATTTGAAACCTTCAGTTATTGCAAAGCTATCATTTTGGTTAGGAGGCGTCCTAGCAGGAATCTCGATGCTATTTTATGTTCTCCAAATTGCTAGGTTAAATGCAGAATTTTATGTCCTACAGGCCCCATTTGGGGTGCTATTCCTATTGTTGGTAGTTGTGATAATCGCAGTTGGAATTTTTGTACTTACAAACATTTACGATCTATTGAATCGACTTGAAGATGCTGGATATTTCTCGCCAGTTACAAAAACTCTACTATTGACGATGATCTTCTTGATAATTACAAGTATTGAACTAGTAGGATTGATGGTCTATTATTTAATCCGAATACCATTTATTGGTACTTAGGAATATAATTCTAATCCATCTCCTTCTTTTTCCCAAGAAAGGTTCTTCTATGAGGCCTCTTAAGCGTTTAATGGCAATAATTCTCGTAGTAATCCCCCTGATGACTTCTGTATTAGTAAATTCACGTTCCATTCTTGGGAGCCCAAATGATGGAATCTTCCCTCCTGAAGGTTCTTATTTAAATTATGGATTAGCTTATGAGAGAATTCTTCCAAATGGGAACTTTTTAGGCATCGTTGGGAATGCTGAAGTCAATTACTTCAATAGTGTGAATTCTACTCATATTCAGATGAGACTTGAAGCTGTAGTTGATCTATCTTGGATCCAAGACAAGCAGGATCTAAATATGACACAGCATATAATCACACGAAGTATCACGATCCAGAATCACCAAGGAAAAATTATAAATGGGGTCCTCTTTCATTTTGGTAATGAAATCCAAATATATAATCCCATTTTTATACCTTTAGAAAATATCAGTAACAAGTCGGATGTCATTTTATGGTCATACAACGCATTTTATTCTCAAACACGTTCAGTTCAATGGAATTATAAAGAGATAGAAGTAGCAGAATATTTCTTCAAAGATGAAGCATATTCAAAACTCAGTGTCAACGCGAGTTTTCACCTTTCCACAGGAATCTTAATCCACGCACGATGTCACTTTCTGGAAAATGCTTTTGAGGGCAAAATTCAACATGTTCTTTATGTAATTCTAGAAAATACTAATATTCCTATAATGGGAATCCCAGACATCTCATCTTTATTTTTATTTATCGGATTTGCCTCGATTTTTTCAATACTTCCGTTTTTCATTCTTATCATTCGGTTTTCTAAACGATCAAAGATTATTTTGGAAGGAGGCAAATAAAACGATTCTAAATGTTGATCAAATATCGAAAATTCATGGAAGCAGATTTTCACGAATCCGAATAAAAGCTTTGGACAGAGTATCACTCTCAATAGATCAAGGAGAGCTCGTGTGCATAAGTGGAGGCAATGGATCTGGAAAATCAACATTCCTGAGAATTATTGCTGGTTTAAGTTCTCCGACATCAGGAACAATTAAAATAAAATTGAATCAGGAAATCAGGAAGCCCTCACCTAGGATTGGATTCTGTCCAGATAATCCAGAAATCTATCGTAACGTATCAGTTTCAGACTTTCTCAATTTTATTTCATGTATAATTCCATTAGAGATAAGAGAATCGCAATTAATTGAATTTGTTAGAATATTTGACCTAATAAAATGGTTAAATGTACCAATTGGAACATTGTCGAAGGGAATGTTGCATAAAGTGGCCTTAATTGCATCAATGATTGATAGCCCACAATTACTTATACTAGATGAGCCATTTTCTTCACTCGATGAGAAAAGTGCAGATGTATTGATAAAAAAACTAAGATCACTAGCGTCTATGGGTTCTAGTATAATATTCGCAGATCCTAGTAGGGACCGATCCGAAAAAATGGCTGATAAAACATTTAATCTCGATAAGTCAAAGGTGATGTCTTGAGTATCAAAGAAATTATTAAATTTGATATCAAACGGTCATTCTCATCCTTATTAGTAATATCCATATTGCCTATCTCATTACTACTCATTCTAGTTCTATATTTCTATTTAATATTCTCAGGAGCGATTTTAACAACATCTAATCAAAAGGAAATCTTATATCTTGTAGCACGTATGTTTGCTTTTATCCTCCAATTCATATTAAGTATTTACTCCATCATCGTAGGCACTTACCTCCTTGATGACTCATCTATGTCATTCATTATAACCAGTCTAGGTAGTAGGCGAAAACCATATTTGGCACGTATTGTGAGCACTAGCGTATTGTTAACGTTAGTAAACATAACATTTCTGACAATTTTTTACTGCTTTTCCTTTATATTCATAACCCCCCCAAGTTTGGGTTTAATTCTTGTATTTTTTAGTGTAGGGTCAATGGACATTCTTACATTCTCTTCAATAACGTTTTTAGGGTATATTCTTATTAAAATGGTCGGAATACGTCCAGTACTATCATCTCTTGTTCCACTATCCATTTTATTTGTTCTTCCACAGTTTTTGTACAATGGAATTTCTGTAGGTATATTACCAACCATTTTTTACTCCCTCACACTGCAATTTCATCTGTCTACTATAGCGAATTATTTAATTCCCTCCCCATATATTATTCCAGTAGCCACGGACTTATTACTAGTTTCATTGATAACAATTTCAATTTGTGTTGTATCTACATATGTTTCTGGTTTAGTATTAGCAAAATTTCTGGAGTATCAATAAATGAACCATGTTCTACATTATAATCAAGTAAAGACTCAAATTTTAGCAAAGTCAGCTATATTGACACGCGAAACCGATAGCTTTCTGATTTTCTTCTTCATTTTCACTGTAGTCTTAATTACTATTTCATTTTTATCGATAAAAATTGTACCTTTAGTAAAATTCTTGCTAATTGGTGATATAAAAGAAGAAGAAAAGAATTTAATAATGAAAAGAGCTATTAAAGCCTTAACAGAGGGTAAAAATGTACGACTTGATCCAATATCAGAAAAACTAAAACTTACAGCAGTTAACACATTAAAACTTCTTAAACAGAATATCCCTATGGAGATAAAGCAAGATAATCTTCTTGTTTCAACTTTCCCTTCATTTTCTTTACTGAAACTTCCAATTAAAAGCCAAGTTTGTGCTATTTGCTTAAATCCTATCCAAATTAATGTTTATCAACAGTGTATGACTTGTAATCGATTTTTTTGCTTGGATCATCATCACGAAACAATCGAGGCATCGAATCTATGTCCCGACTGTTCTGGAAAGCTGGAATTTTTTCCTAAATGCTGTGATAACTGTGGATTGGAATTCGCTAACCTTTCACAACTACCTGATCTCCATAAGTGCCCATTCTGTAATTCAGAGGATATAATATCCCCATTTCAGGTCAAAGTTGAATTGAAACCAGATAGTTCATTAGAAGTTACTTAGAATATCTCATCTCAATCAACATGATCATTTCAAAAGTCAAACTAAGATCGTTCAATGACTGTATGTATATTTCCTTAATTCAGCTATTTTCTTCGATTAGCTGTTTCGTAATAAATTCGATTTTCTTGTCACATTGACTTAAGATTGTGGATAGACATTTCTAATCGTGAGTATAATCTGTGTTTTTTGTTTAACAATCGTTAAAAAAACTATCGTGAAGAACGTACATAGTCATTATTTAGAGGTTCATTTACGTGAAAGTCTTTTTAGATAATAACGCGAGCACAAGAGTCGATGATGCCGTATTGGAAGCGATGACACCATTTTTTACAGAGATAATAAGCCCCCCCAGCTCTGAATATGGAAATTCATTTGGAGTTGAAGCCCAAGAAGCCTTGAGTAATGCCAGAGAAATCATTGCAAACAAACTAAACGTTGATACTTCGGAAATTATATTCACTTCAGGACAGGCCGAATCAAATAATACCGCTTTGAAAGGTTTTGCATTAGCAAATGAGAAATCTGATTCTAAACTTATTTTAGCCTCAGCAGTATCACATTCTACTGTAATGGATCCTTTAAAATCTTTAGTTAAACATCATGGATTTGAATTAGAACTTATAGAAGTCAACAAAGAAGGGTTTATAAAACACGATCATTTACGTCAGTTGTTAAAGAAGAAACCCTTATTAGTTACCATACCACATGGGAATGTGGAAATTGGAACAATAGAGGATATTAATATCATAGCAAACATATGTCATGAAAACGATGTTAAATTGCATGTTGATATGACATATTCCTTCTGTAAAATAGAAACAGATGCGTCTGTTGTTGATATGGCGACAATTGCCAGTCACCTTATTCATGGTCCAAAAGGTGTTGGTGCTCTTTATCTGAGAAAGAAACAGAGACTACGTCCATTAATAGATGGTGGTTTTCAGGAAAACAGGAAACGAGCTGGTACCGAGAACATTCCTGGAATTGTTGGATTTGCTGAAGCGGTTAAACAGTTCACACCTGAAGTCATTTCTAAAATTACCGAGTTAAGGGATTATACACAGGAATTATTTAACAAAAACTTAACTGAATTTTCAATCACTGGGGCCAAGGATAAGAATAAGCGTTTACCTGGGCATTTTTCTGCGGTTATTAGCTATGTTGAGGGTGAATCAATTTTATTGTACCTGGATATGTTAAATTTTATGGTAGCAACTGGATCAGCATGCTCATCCAAACAACTCAAAGCAAGTCACGTCTTATCAGCTATTGGCCTTCCAACTGAAATTAGCCATGGCAGTATTCGCCTTGGTTTAAGTAAATATAATGAAAAGGAACAACTTGATGAATTTATTGTGCAACTAGGCCAGATCGTTGAGAGATTGCGAGCAATGAGTCCAGTAGATCAAGATTTTATGCGTGAGTGGAAAGAAATGAAAGAAAACGGCGAATATACTGAAGAAGACCATCACCATCACGATGATGACGAATCGGAGGAATAAACAAATGGGTATGTATACAAAAGAAGTTATGGATTTATTCTTAAAACCAGAGAACATGGGCGAAATTGAAGATGCTAGTGCTATCGGAAAAGTCGGCAATCCCGTCTGTGGAGATATCATGTGGGTTTATCTCAAAATTGATGAACAAGACATTATTCAGGATGTGAAAGTGAAGACTTTTGGTTGCGTTGCAGCAATTGCTACAAGTTCTAAAACTACAATGATCATCAAAGGAATGACAATTAAAGACGCATATAAGGTTACAAAGAAGCAGGTTGCAGAGGAACTTGGTGGGTTACCAAAAACCAAGATGCATTGTTCAAATTTAGCTGTCGATGCAGTTCAACGTGCCATTCAAGACTACCTCAAAAAAACTGGCAGATCTCTTGATGAATTGGAGAGCTAGAAACCAAAATGCCTGAATCGAAGGAAAATCTTATTATCGACATAACAGGATTCAAATGTCCAGTTCCATTAATAAAAACTCGCAGAGCTGTCAAACAATCACCCGATAATCAAATCATAAAGTTTATTGGATCCAAAGAAGAAGAAATTTCACGAAAAGAGATTTTAGTCGCTTTAGAGTCAATGAAGCAACCAATCATCAATGTGGAAATTGACAATTCCACAGGTAATTGGCAAATTATAACGAAAAAACAGAGTACTTGAAATTTGTTTTAATAGCTCTCTAAGAGATTTTCTACTAGTATTTTCTAGCAGATATGTACAAAATTAATTTATTTCGAGTTCTTTTCCTTAGCTTAGTTTCTTCAGGCATCTAGTGTTAAACGGATGAGGGATTGGAGAATTTCAATTTGTAAACAAATAAATAGCTATTTCTGTTGGACAAAGCCTAATAGAGAAAACATTAGTTGTTACACAATGGACGACCTTGTTGTTTTTGGATTAATTGTTTTATCAATAATAAGGGTTTTTGGATTTTTAATATCTTTAGACTTTTACGTGAACCTACGAAACAATCGGTACATATTTCTCATATTAGGCTGGTTTTGTTGGTTTCTAGCTGGATTATTTCCATTAATTGCAGATTTTACTATTGAATCTTTCTTAACGGAATTCTTTATAGTTCTCAATGGGATGTTTGTCACCTTAGGGGCTTTCCTTATCGTTCTCGGTATTACAAATGTGTTTCGTTCCTATCAACCAAGATTAGTTATTAGTATCATTGCTTTCCTGGTAATTCTTCCAGTGATAGTAAATTTAAGTGGAGGAAACAAGCTAGTTAGCATAATTTCATCAATCATTGTATTTTTTTCTTATTTCATTATCATGATTCTTGATTCTTTGGTAGGAGAAGATTTCAAAGAAAAGGTGGGAAACTCACATAAATGGTTTATCTTCTTACGAGTAGTAGTTGTTCTTCAGATACTAATTATGATTTATGCCATTTTCAAAGGAGGTTCATTCGGTCTTTATGATTCTTCAGATGCATTACTCATAATTCTCAATTATGGAGTAGGGATCGCACTTTCTCTGGTCATTGTCATATTAATGATCCATTTTGAACACTCGGTTACAACTTTCCAGAAGGATTATCTAAAGGATACTTTCACCCACGATTTAGGAAATATTCTACAAATAATTAGTAGCGCAACAGAAATGCTCGAAGTTCCTGACGATTCACGAGAAAAATCTGAACTTATATTGAAAAAAAGTAATGAAGCGTCTAAATTGATTAATAAGATTAAAAATTTATGAAAATCTGAATATAATTGAAAAATTAATTGAGGAGTTACCATGGCATCAGTTTTAATCGTTGATGACGACCCAGATATCGTCACCCTGTTTCAGGAATTCATAACTCTCAGGGGACATACTATTCTCGGTAAAGCCTCTGATGGAGAAGAAGCACTTGAGCTTCTTCAAAGCTTTGAATCCCTCCCTGATGTCATTTTTATGAATCATCGTATGCCCCAGATGACAGGATTAGAGGCTTCAAAAATTATTTTTAGAATGTATCCAACATGTAAGATTATTTTCATAAGTGCCGATCAAAATGTCAAAAGCTCGGCCTTAGACGCTGGAGCTCAAGCATTCTTAGTAAAACCAATAAGTTTCACAAAAATCTTAGCACTTCTTGATGAAATCTAGCGCAATCTTCATTCTACCATGATAAAAAAGAAAAAAGAAAGGATTGGAGGATTTTAGAGGAGAGGTCTAAAAAATACTATAAATGAAGCTCCTGAATACAAAACAAAATCCACCACTAGAAGTGTTATTAATGTCGAAGCGGGAATTAGAATGTTGTCTAAATCTGCGGGAGAAAAGGCTTCTACTACCATTCCCACAAAACAACAAGAAATAATTACAATTAATATTTCTAGTAACTCTACTCCGGGATCAGCGAGAACAGGGGTATCTAATGCTCCTAATACGCCTAGAAAGATCCAAAATAAGAGTGATCCTAATAATGCGATAACAAAGAACCCTAGTGATCCTTCTAATGTTTTTTCTCTTCCCAAAGTTGTGTATTTACGTGAACCAAAACGTTTACCTATGTACGGAGCAATTCCATCTCCCCATCCTACAACAGCCATCATGAGGAATCCCGCGTAAGATCCAAAGAAGATTGTACCTGCGATCATCATGATAATTGTAAAGTATAATGTCCCTTTGAGGAGCTCCCGAGGATCACCTGTACGAGACATCGTTTTTACATCTTTATCATCAGGAGAACCACGGTACCCTTTATATAAAAACGTAAAGAAGAAAAGTAAAGGTACGGCAATGTTAAACAAGGAGGTAATCCCATCAGAAGTATCAATAAACAACCAAATCCAAATAAATGAACCAGCAGCAATGTGAATAACTTTTCTGCTGAGATCAGAAGAAAGTTTCCCATTCGTGACCATTTTTTCCATTAACAAGATGATTCCTTGAACGTAAACCAGTGCAACGACTACACCGATGATAAAATTCCATATCAAGGGATCATTTGGCATTAGTGTAATAAAACCCATTTTATCCTATCCTATTGGCATTTTGATGTAAGTAGCACATTTTTTCCTCTATTACTAGAAAAAGTTTTTGGTAAATTGGATGGTGCAGAAATATTTACACTTTAAAGGAGAACTTTGGTTTTTCCTTGTATTCGATAAGAATTCTGTTAATGTTCATATTATCAAAAAATGCATAAAATCAATCTAGGTGTCACTTGACTTAAAAGGGGAATATAAGGAAATTTCAGAAGACTATTACTTTAAAATTGTATTTCCTTGAAGTAAGATAGAATCTTTCTTTTTTGGCTTTCTAAGTCAGAATTTTTCTTGTTATCACTAATCTGGAACTGATCCAAGATGTATTCCAGCTCTCTGTAAGTTAAATTATACGTTCTAGCCACCAAAGCGTCAAGGAATGCACGCTTCTGGGAATATGTTATTTCTGAAAATTTCATTTCTCCTGACGTTATATCTCGGTTGATCTCAGGAACCTCACAATATATAGCCCTAACTAGTGCTACTATCTCTGAATAGGTATCACCTTTTTTATTTCTCGGAAGAGGCATATCACGAATGATAAACATATTTAAATTTTGAGAAACCTTGAGTCGGAGCAGATAGTCAAATACAAAACTATTAAAAATTCCTAGTAAATACAGAAGCTCACTAATTCTCATTAATTTTTGATTCGATTTGTTAAAATTCTTCACATACAGAATTGAATTACTACAGCAACTATTTGCAGGGATCAATGTTGCTATCATCGTTCTCCTATTGGTACTCGCAGCAATAGCTCTAAAACCGATTCTAACTTGTCTATATTCTAAATAATCATTGTGATATTTCTTCTTCAATTCTGATTTTTCGATCCAATATCGTGGTTTTTTATATTGGTGAGTAAATTGCTCAATCATTTTCCCCTCATATATAGGTAACCCTTTGCTATCCGCATTGAACAGATGACTGTCAATTGTGACGTCTAATTCCCTTGAAAATACAATTTCTGAAAAACCAGATATCGATTCTGTAAGAACTGGATATTGGTACATCTTTTCGGTGATTTTAATATCAAGATTATTCTTGAACTCAATAATTGACCAAGCACTTGGGGAAAAACGTTTAATCTTCTCCCATGAAACTGTCAGAGTTTCACATTGGTCCTGATTCAAAAATTCAGGATTCCTTTGCATAAAAGTAGTCTGAAAATTTGTTGTTTTCGTTTGATTTTTCCGAAATATCAAAATATCAAACTTAAATGATTTATGAATTGATGGAAATATTCCTTGTCTATTTTCAAATGAATAAAGCACTGTAACTTCATTTTCTTCAAAAATAAGTTTCCTTAAACCCTTAGTTCCAGCATCACTATGAATTCCAGATGGAAGAATAATTCCACATACACCATTCTCCGTTAACAAGAAAAAAATTCGTTCTAGGAATAATTTATAAAGATTTAGATCCCCACTGACTCTCCTCGTATCCCTCCCTACTTGAATCAAACCAGATTGGAATCGATAGTATTTTCGATAATATTCAGACTGCTTTTTAATATTAGATTCATAATTTATCCATTTAGGATAAATCGTATGATCAGATTTTAATCTCTCAATAATTTTTTGCGCTTCTTGTTTGTCTACTCGATATTTAGAGAGGTATGGATCATATTGAGAAAAAAACTCCTTTTCTAATGGTTTTAGAATATTCCAGGGTGGATTTCCGACACACACAGTAAATCCTAGACCTTGTGCAATGTCAGGAAATTCTTCAGGCCAATTGAACATAGGAAATTGTTGTATTGGAGGGGGCTTTTCTCCTATAAAGCTTCTTCCAATAAGCGTATTACCTATCTTTACATGCAATTTAAGTTTTGAAACGACTATTTGTGCGTCAATTTCCTTGTTATTATCGTATGCAAGACGAGCTAGATTTTCACGACATAATTTGACAGCTTTTTCAGAAATATCCACACCGAAAAGATTGTTTTTTACGATTTCCAAACGAATTTGATCGACTGGTTTCTTCTGTACCCCCAATTCAATTAGAGAGATATGAAGTTTTAATAGAACATCAAATGAAGTCTGAAGAAAAAACCCTACACCCACTGCAGGATCTAAAATTCTAATTCCTTCAATAAGAGTTAATGCTTTGTCATATGTCTCGGGTGGAAGATCAGTAAACACGAGTATACCTTGTATCTTTGATTTGCGGTTCAGATGATCAAGAATAAATGTATGGATTGTAGTCCTACAAATAAATTCAACCAAAATCCTTGGTGTATATACCACTCCCAAGTCTTTGTGATCTTGGGAAAGAAGTGTCATCGGTCTTGTGACTCACAACAATTGTTAGATGAGTTCTATCTTATGTAAGACGTACCAAATTGGTACAATTAGAACAAAACTAATGAAGATCACGATCCAAAAGGAGTATGGATTATCAGAAAGTGGTAAAGGTGTTAAATTCATACCGTAGAGACTCGCGATTAGGGTTGGTACCATCACAATTAAAGAGATTGAAGTCAGTACTTTGATTAGATCGTTTTGATTATTAGAGATAACAGAAGCATATGCATCAAGACTACTTTCAATCAGGTCACGGTAAATTCGAAGAAGATCAGCTTGTTGCTGCAAATCTATTGATAAATCTTCTAGATCATCCAGTAGCTCTGGTAATTCCTTAAATTCAGGTGCTTTTTGAAGCTGATAAAATGCTCGAACATTTCCTCTAAGTGCCGCATCTAAATAGGTCGCTTCTCGGGAAAGAGTAAACACTTGCTCAATCGATTTAGATTTTACTGATTTAAAAATCACTTGTTCTAAAGATGCAAGCTCTTGATCTATAATATCCACACCTAGCTCATAAGATTTGACAACGCTTTCTAACCAATCGAGAAGGACTAAAATAGTCGGTTTTGATCTTTTTCTTCGTGAACCAATTGGTTTCCTAACTCTTTTTGCTTCAATTGCTTGATATTGTATTGTTATTAAATGAGAACCTGTTAAAAATACAGTCGCAGGGAGTGTGGTCTGACGAGATTGAAATAAATCAGTCTTCTTGAACTGTTCTCCAGAAGGGACTCTCAATACTAATTTAATAAATGGAGGGTCGTTTTCAGGTGATAATTCCAACCGAGGTCGTTCATCAACATCCAGAGAATCCTCTAAATCCTCCCACGGTATTTTATATGTATTTTGAATCGCTTTTAATTCTTCCATTGAAGGCTTAGTGCAAATCATCCAAGTGGGAACATTTGGGAGAATTCCCTGTATATAATCGGTAAATGTTAATCCAGTTTCGAGATTTTTTACTTCAATCAATACTGATAACCTCCAAGAATACTCAATCTTTCATATCTAATAAGCTATTTCGTCCTGCTATATAAAGAAATGAACCAAATATTTAATATTTTTCTATTAGGGCCTATCGCCGTACTAAATCATTTCTTCTTAATTGGTTGTCGGATAACAGTACGTAATTTTTCAGGTTTGGTACGTCGTGGATCTGAGAGATAAATCTCATGGTGCTTATTATGTAAAAGAAAGCCGTTTTCCTCTGCATATTTGTGCATATTTTCTATTACTGGCCCTTCTTCACTAAAAGGTCCAATATGCAGTACTTGAACCACAGTACCTTCAGAATACTTCTCATAGCGAAGTTTGTCAATATTTGATGGATTTTTCTTCTCTTTGAAGATCTGAAGAGCCTTTTTGATTTGTTCCTCATTTACAAAATCAGGGATTCGAATCATTGAGGTCCATTTCCATTCATCTTTTCTCTCCATAAATGATTCAGTAAAAACTCCCATATCATCCGCCCACCAGAGTCCTTCAAGAGGGGGGATAACGTAATCTTTTCCAGTTGGTTTCATGACACTCATTTTGAGAGTAAAGGATGCACCATAAAGTAATTGCATTGCTTCTTGATACAAAGGGTTATCTCCTGGATAACCCGCCCCGTCTACCATGAAAAACCACATATCGGGGATGTCAATTATATGTGGATCTCTAGCAGGATTGTACAAGTTTGGAAACTGTTTTTTTAGATCAGATTTCTTAACTGGCATTCTTTTCACCTATTTGAATATTAAGCACTTCTAACTCCCTTCTCCAACTTACCTATTAATTTGTTCAAAAAATCATTATTTGCGTTTAGCGAGTGAAACGCATAGCTAAATAGTGCCCAAACATGAATTGGTAGGATCTCTTTCTGATTTTGCTTACTATCTTCAATAAATCGTCCACGGACAATTTCAATTCGTTCATCAATTCGTCTTTTGTAATTTCTAATTGTTTCTAGAAATTCTTTTTCGGTAAACACAAAAGCAGAGGCTAAAGCAAGATTCATCTCTTCATAATTCATGTCTAAATTTCTAAAATAATGTATAACAGTATTTTTTAATACCTTTTGACCTACTGAGGTCACTAAGAATGATTTTTGGGGTGCCCCTACCTCACCTTGTAAATTTGAATCAGGATCTGAATCTTTTACTCTTAACAGTTTCTTTTTTTCGAGTTGATTCAACGTATAATAGACAGATGAGAAAGAAAGTTTGGACCACTGTTGAATATTTCTTTCTTCTATTAATTTGTTTAACTCCGTTCCACTGACACCCGTATTATCGAATGGGGGATGAGCAACCATTCCTAGGATGAGGAATTCTTTAGCAGAAATCATTTTGATTCAGTATCCTATATCACAAAATTAAGTAGCTTATTTGCTCCTTCCTCTTCGAGTTTTCTAATCTCTGATAAGTCAATTTTGATATCGTTCAATGTTCTTTTGGTTTCATCCTTTTCAAGACCTCCTCCAATATGAGTAAATGACTCCGCACAGATCTCCCACTTACGTCCTAATTTTTCATAGAAGGAAGCCAATTGGTGTAAAAGCTCATTATTTAGTTTTATGGAAATTTCTTCAAGAAATTCTGCAAATAAATACCGAAACAATCCACCACCAGTACCATAATTATGTTCTTTCGTACCAATAAACCCAGCCTGCTGCATACATCTAAATTGTAACTTTTCATCTGATTGTTTCAGCCATCGATCAAGATCCTTGATCAACACATCTATAGCAGTCGTACCACTGTGAATACCCATTATTCTAAGCATACGACCACCTTTTGAGGTAAGATACTTACCAGTACGATGCAAAACATCTTCTATTATCGTAGAAAGTTCGGGCATTTTTACAGGAAAGTCAAATTCGTAAATCAAATTATTTGGGGCCATAAATCTATCAATTGTGGAATTTCTCCCTTTACTGAGCTCATCATACGTCACTTCAAGAAGCTGGGAAAAATTGGTATCAGCGACGAAAACTGTGTTCTGCTTTGAATTAAATCCACAAATAGCTATGGTATGTCCGCCAAAATGGAAATCATCCGACGGAAGACTGGATTTTTGATAGTTAAGATAACCCATGTCTATTTCGATAGCAGAAGGTGTCTTCTCATTTAAATGTCGTTTCAATCTTCTCCAGCCTTCAGTTTCGTTTTTCGATTTAAATTCATTCAGTGAAACCGATAAAGAACTGCAAAGATCTGCTACAAAGTCTTTATTCCGACCCCCAAAGAACGGTATCATTTTTGGAATTTTTAGATAGGCTAGAGTCATTCCACTTCCTAAACCGAAAATTAATGCTTCACTCATTTTCCATCCATGGAATTCGAAAACATCTCTTACAGCAGATGAAGTACAATGAACACCAGGTTCATGTTTAAATCCCTCTATAACACCATCAAACTTATCTATTTTTTGAATTTCACTCATTCACTTCACCATCAATGAAAAATAAATTATTCAAATCTTGAAAAATTATTTAAACAATTATTTAAACGTATATATACCTAATTTTTAAGATTTTCTATATTCACAAGTATTTATGAATTTTTCAAAAATGGAAAAATAAGAAAAATGGGAAAAAAATGATTAAAACAATAGTTTAGGATTGAATTTAGACACTTCATGGTTTAGTCGAGAGAGTTGAGCTTCTGTTAAACTCAATTCTGCTGCTTTAACATTCGCCTCAAGCTGTAAAATGCTCTTTGCTCCAGGGATTGCAACAACTTGTTTGTTACGAATTAACCAACTTAAAGCTACTTCTGCCATTGTTACATTATGTTCTTGAGCGACTAACTTTAATTCCTCCAGCAATGGGACACCACGTTTAAAATTACTCTTTCTAAATAGACGGTTTC
Source organism: Candidatus Hodarchaeota archaeon (assembly GCA_016839785.1). GTDB lineage: Archaea > Asgardarchaeota > Heimdallarchaeia > Hodarchaeales > Hodarchaeaceae > Hodarchaeum. The sequence goes on from JAEOTQ010000202.1 coordinate 30,048, forward strand.
TTCGTCGAGTTCCGCTTGGAGTATTGTTCGGATTATATTTACCTGTAAGATACCCCTGTCCTAATGGAGAATATGACATGACCGTTATTTCATGCTCCTCCGCATAAGGTAAGAAAGAATTTTTTACTTTTGATTTTGCCATAGAATAATTAAGTTGATCTACTTCAATGGTATATTTTTTCATCTTGGATTGGGCTTTTTGAAATCGTTTTAATCCAAAATTACTAATTCCAATATGCCGAATCAGTCCATCATCGACCATTTTTTCCATATGTTTCAAAGTTGCTCCTAATGGAAGTAGAGGGTTTGGCCAGTGAATCAGATAAACATCTAAATAATCTATTTGTAACCGTTTAAGACTTTTAGTTAAAGCACGCTTAACTGCGGATGGACGAATGGTTGCAGGCAAAAATTTTGAGACAATCACTATTTTTTCCCTTTCATATCCTTCCAATGCTTGACCTATAATTCTTTCCGACTCTCCCATTCCGTATACTTCTGCTGTGTCAATGAGGTTAACACCTAGCTCCAGAGCTCTGTGAACAATTCCTATTGCATCCTTTTTGTTAAAATCTGTCTCGAAACCCCACCCTTTTGATCCAAATTGCCATGTCCCCAATCCTATTTGTGAAATCTTGGTTTCACTTTTACCCAAAGTTGTAAATCGCATTATAATTTACCTTGATCTGCAGGTCCATTCTCTCTTTCAAAAGAATTCAGGTTGGGAAAAAGTAGAGTCTTTTGAGAATGGTGAGTTTTCAGTTATTTTATAGTGCAAAAAAGTTTTGAATTCACTTCATAGCACAGTTTCCAGAAAACTATTCTTCATAAATAGACAACGGCGGTTTTTAATACAATGGTTAATCCGACAATATTAAGTCAAATTCAATTCTATATAACAATTGGATTTCACTTTATCTTTCCTCCTTTATCAATCGGGCTCTCTTGGTATATTGCTTACCTATTAACCCGATATATTCGGTCAAAGGATCAGTATTATAAGGACATGGCATGGTTCTGGATCAAATTATTTGCAACAACGGTAGCTATTGGGATCCCTACAGGCGTACTTATGGAATTCCAATTTGGAATGAATTGGAGCGAGTTCTCACGCTTTGTTGGGGAAGTATTTGCTACATTGATACTCCTGGAAGTATTTTTTGCCTTTTTCTTAGAGTCAGTCTTTCTTGGAGTAATCCTTTCAGGAATGCGGACAAAAAAGATCTCTGATCGAATTTTATGGTTCTCCTCCATGATGGTAGCTCTTGGAACAACACTCTCATCATTCTGGATATTAGCGGCAAACTCTTGGATGCAAACACCAGGTATTCCTGGGGAACCAGGATCAGGATGGGATATCGTGGGAGATAAAGCAGTATTGACTAATTTTTGGGATGTAGTATTTACTCCTTCCATGTTCGCCAGATTTTTTCATACCGTTAATGCCTGTCTTATTGCTGGTGCTTTTTTTATTATCGGTATTAGCTGTCTCTATTTACTAAAGGATCGACATCATAAATTTGCCTACGATTCTTTAAGAGTTGCTTTGGTTGTCAGTATTGCTCTCTCAATAATCCAAGGATTCTTTGGCCATTGGCAATCCACGATTGTAGCTACTTATCAACCCGCGAAATTCGCAGCTCAAGAAGGGCTTTTTGAGACGACAGCGAGTGCCCCACTAGTCATTTTTGCGATTCTCGATGATTCTCGAGTATTCTTTGAACTAGGTATTCCATTTCTACTTAGTTTTCTAACGTGGGGAGACCCCAACGCAACCGTAACTGGACTAGATGCTTTTGCACTAGAAGATCGGCCTTCAGTTCTTCTCTCATTTTATCCGTTTCACCTGATGGTCATGATTGGTATATTTCTAGTTGGTGTAGCTGCATTGGGCGTCTATCTACTTTGGAAAAAAGGTTTGACTGATCAATCCTCGAAATTAAGAAAGTGGTTTTTACGGTTAGGAGTTCTAGCAGCACCATTAACTCTTATTTCAATAAACTTAGGTTGGATTACAGCTGAAAGCGGACGTCAACCATGGATTATTCAAGGGGTTCTTCGCACAGCCGATGCTGCATCTGCAGCACCAGGAGAAGAAATTATTTTCTCATTGATTACATATATCCTAACTTATATTGTTCTATTTATTGCATGGATTCTTGTTATGAGACGGATTTTCAATAAAGGACCTTCGCTCGGTAAAATAGAAGAGGTGGTCGTATGACAGCGCTCCAAGAAGTTTGGTTTCTATTTTTGGCCGTAATTGTGATAGTCTACGTGATCTTAGATGGTTTCGATCTTGGTGTTGGGTTTTGGTTTATTTTCGCTAAAGATAAACATGAAGAAACTACACTCAATGAAAGAAAGGAAATAATTCAGTCGATTGCCCCATTCTGGGACGGGAATGAAGTTTGGCTTCTGGCCGCAGGAGGAATATTATTTGCTGCTTTCTCGGATGTGTATGCAACAGTATTTAGTGCTTTTTATGTTCCATTAATCCTGGTGGCTTTCTGTTTAATAATTCGAGCCGTCTCAATCGAATTTAGAGAAGAATTCCCATCACCGACCTGGCATAAAATTTCTGATATTGCGTTTATTATTGGCAGTTTAGGTCCTGCAATAGCTTTTGGGGTCTTAATTGGTAATTTAGTTCAAGGGATTGCGATTGATGCTAATAAACAATTTACAGGTTCATTCATTGACTTTTTCAATCCTTACGCAATTCTTATCGGTTTCTTAGCATTATCTATGATTATAACGCATGGAGCAGTGTACTTACGGGTTAGAGCAACAGATAAATTAGCAGCAAAGGCTACTCAGTGGGCTAAATTAGGGATTATAAGCTTTCTTGCCATTTCATCCAGTTCATTAGTAGTCAGTTTGATATTCCATCCACATATTATTGATAATTATGTTGATCTCCCAATTCTCGTAATCATCCCATTAATTGGCTTTACATTCATTCTTTTAGCTACTTACTTCATTTGGAATGAAAAAGATGCCAAATTGACATTTCTTCTTTCATCTCTGTCCATTGCATTTAGTATCTTGGGTGCTGGGGCTGCAATTTATCCCAATTTAGTCTTCTCTTCCTTAAATGAAGCATATAGCCTTACAATTCATAATGCTTCAGCAACAGACACAGGATTAATGGTAATGCTTATAGTAGCTATTATAGCTCTTCCTCTCATCCTAGTGTATACTTTATGGGTCTATAAAATGATGGGAACGAAATTAGAGGATGAAGACATTACGGGGTACTAGCAGGAATGATTAATGAGAAGGAACTTGACAATATTCGAAAATTTGCTACTCCTTCACGCGAAACAGGGTATACCCGATCAATTTACAGCTATCCAGCAAAATTTCTTTCACGACTTCCTCGAGAGCTAATAAAGACATTCACTCAAGAAGGTGATCAGATCTGCGATCCTTTTGTAGGAGGAGGTACAACAGGATTGGAAGCCATGCTCTTAAACCGACAATTTTTTGGGTATGACATCAATCCTTTTGCTCTACTCATTTCTAGAGTGAAAACGGCATATGTCTCGAAAGTAAACCTCCAAAAAACCCTGGAGATTATCCTGAGGGACATTGATCTTTCACGTGTTCCGACATCAAATTTTCTTGATTCAATTGATAAATTATGTCTAGGCCCTTTACTATCAAACGAAATTAATAAAATTGCTTCCATCGTCAAAACTTCAAACTTTAACACAAACCTGCAAGATTTCTTCAATTTAGCGTTAATTCATGTTGTTAAAATTGTAGGGAGGAGAGATTTTGAAGAACGCAAGAATTGGCAATACCAATCCATCATTCCAATGTTCAATCGTAAATGTAACAAAATGATCGACGCGGTCTCCTCCTTACCACATTCAGTTCAATACCCACCAAAATTATTTTTAGGTTCAAATCACAATATGGACATTCCAGATCATCATATAGATTTTATTCTCACTTCACCTCCTTATTTAGAAGTAGATGTTGAATATCAACATATCCAGATCCAGAGAAGGAGTATTAAAAAATCGAAAAGAACAAACTTCATTAGTCATTTACTAGAGACAAAGCCGCTCCCAAAGAAAGATTTATGTTGGTCTGGGAAAGGAGGGAACAGCTATTGGATGAATTTGGAAAATAGTCTGAATGAGTGTTATCGGATTCTTAAGCCCAATCATTATATGTGTTTATGGACGGGATTTAAGAAGAAAGAAGATCAAGCAAAATTGATTAGTTTAATTGAGAGAGTTACCTTTAATATGGTTGAGACTATCTCGATACCGCAGAGTAACAACCGAGCAGCTTCCAGTCGATCAACTCATCATACACGAGATACAAGAATGTTTAAACAGGATTCAATCTTCATTCTGAGAAATTAATTCTTATAATCTTATAAAATCTATCTTAAAACAATCTTTAATTAGCGCTTATTTGACAAAAATTAAGTGAAAAGGGTATTGAGGAATACTATGATACTAGGAACAATAAATGAGACAGGTCTTCTAATTGGAGTACTTGAAATCGGTGCAGTCATAATTTTTTCTCTTATTGTAGCAAGAGTGCTTGGAAATCGTGGAATTCCTCAAGTATTAGGTCTGATTACTGCAGGAGTAGTTATCAGAGGATTAACAATTTCACTAGGTTTCCCTACAGCTCCAATTCCAGAATTAATTTACTTAATTACGACGGGAGCCCTTGGTTTCATCGGTTATAATATTGGGGCTCATATCGATATTTATAAGTTACGAGATGCCTCCTGGGGATTACCCTTGGTGTTAATTGGAGAATCTATTGGAGCTTTTCTAGCTGTAGCAATCTTAGTGATTCTCCTACTTCAAGATTTTGTATTAGCTTTACTACTAGGCTCAATCGCTATGGCAACCGCCCCTGCTGCAACATCAGAAGTAATACGGGAATATAATGCACACGGATCACTAAGCCAAACAATCTTATTTATTGTCGCATTTGATGATATTTTGGCCATCATTTTCTTCAATATTGCACTAGGCTACGCTGAGTCCACTTTTGTAACTTCTACTCTCTCAATATTTGAAATATTCTTTCCTATCGCCATTGAGGTGATTGGCTCAGTACTCATCGGAACTACCCTTGCATTCGCTCTAAGGCCATTTCATATAGAAGGTGTGAAAGCATCTGAATCGGCGGAATACGTCTTTCCCTCAGTTTTAATCTGTATTTCCTTGGCAGGCTTACTACATTTTTCTGTAATTTTAAGCTGCATCGTGTTTGGCTTTGCATTGAGTACACTGGCTAAATGTGAAAATAGTGCTTGTGTTCGTGGTGTAGAAAGGCTTTCTAGTCCAGTAATTGCACTTTTCTTCATCATTGTCGGATATGAAATGGAACTAAATCTACTAGTTTCACCTTTGATATTTACTATCTTGCTCTATTTCTTTGCTAGAGCAATTGGAAAGTCTACTGGATCATACGTGGCTTCTTCTTTGACTGACATGCCTCAAAAAGTAACACGCTATCTTCCTTTCTCACTATTAAGCCAAGCTGGTGTAGCTTTAGGGTTAGCTGCTTATGCTTATACCCGATTATTTGAATTAAATGTTCCAGCTGCCAGTGACATTGCAATTGTTTTGATAGATGTAATTGCAGTAAGTGTTCTTATTGCAGAAATCATTGGACCACTTCTATTAAAAAAAGCGTTAATCAGAGCCAAGGAGATCAAAGATCCTATTCAAGGACCAGTAATTGAGAACCATACAGAATCTCATGTAAGTTAAAATAGATCATCTCTTATCTATTCTTCTCGCTCTTTTCTCATTAACCATAATAAGGTGGTGGTGAGGAATCAGATTTCTGTTTCTGTTGTCCTATTTGAATTTCACCATGCATATTTTCGTAGCGTTTCACATGTTCCGACATCCAGATAGCCATTCGTTTGAATATTAAGGGACTCATCTTGATATTTGCTACAAACTCATGTTCAACTGTATCTAATACAATTTGACCATTAGCACCTAGCTGAGGCACTAATTTATCCGAAAAAAAGCTAATACTACCTTCATTGGGATTTATACCTCCAAAAAATCCAGATATAGCAAAACTCGGCACTTCTTCAAATTTTACGCTTCTACGGGGTAAACCTTGGGACATCTTGAATACTTCCTATATTAATACTTCATTTCAATCAAAATTATTATCTTTTCGTTTTCTCCTCAGATGTGTGGAAAAAATGACTTTCTGCAAAAACTGTGGTAATAAACTGACAGATGAAGCTTTTATGGGTTATTGCAGTCTTAATTGTCTTGGAGGATTTTCTAAGGGGCAAACCCATCCAAAACGAGAAGAATTTACCTCAGTTCATCCCTTTTTATCATTTGATTATCATGGTATTCCTCTCTATGAAGCAAAAACAAGAATTGTCGACGATATTATTGAGTCATTTGAGAGTGGAGTAGAGGAAGTACGTTTAATTCACGGATACAAACATGGTCAAGCAATCAAAGCCTACATTTGGCAAAAAAATGGTTTACATCGTGAAGTTCGAGCACTACGACCTGATATCAGCTTTCGCATTCAGAAAGGTTCTACTCGGGGAGTAAGTCTCATTAGATTCTAGGTATAAATTTGAATAATTCTTGATTGATGTTATAATTACCTAAAAGTTCGTTTATCCAGAGTATATTCAAAGGGGTACCGATTCTTTCAAGGAGTAATCACAGATGGCAGTATCATCAGATCTAGTATTAGGAATATTTTTAATAGTCCTTGCTATGATAGTGGTGGTCGGTTTAGCTGGTTATTCGCTTATTCAAGTTCTCTTTTACGGTAGAAAGAGGTACGTTCTTCAAAAAACTCCTTCTAAAGGGGCAGATTCCGTATTGACTGGAGCTGACTTATCAAGAGATATGACGGTGACTCAAGCTACCATGACGGGAGTTGGAGCCATGATCGGAGCAGGAATATTTGTATTAACAGGAATTGCTGCTGGAATTGCTGGTCCAGGACTTTTAGTTGCTTTTGCGTTTAACGGTGTTATCGCCACTTTGATTGCCATGGTTTATGCAGAACTAGGTTCTGCAATGCCGGAAGCGGGTGGAGGCTATATTTGGGCTCGTGCTGGTCTTGGAGAAACTCAAGGTTTTTTTTCTGGGTGGATGAGCTGGTTTGCAGCAGCAGTTGCGGGGTCTCTTTATGCTCTGGGATTTGGAGCATATTTTGTAGCATTTTTATCGAATATTGGGATAGGGATCCCCGAAAACTCTATTTTTATTGTCGAAAAAACGATCGCCGTTATTATAATTATTCTTTTTCTACTCATTAATCAATTAGGTTCCTCAGTAATGGGTAAAGCCGAAGTATGGATTTCTGGAGCCAAAATTTTGATTCTGGTGTTCTTCATTGTGACAGGGCTTTTAATAATGACTGGAAATCCCACTCAAGCACTAAATAATATTGATAACTTTTTTCCGAAGGGATTTTTTACTATTTTCATGGCAATGGGTTTCACATTTATCGCATTTGAAGGATATGAAGTTGTATGCCAAACTGGGGAAGAAATCTATGATCCAAAAGTAAGCATCCCAAAATCTGTAATTTTATCGGTCTTAATTGTCATTCCAATTTATCTACTTGTTGGACTTGTCTCATTAGGTGCATTTACTGCCCCTGGTGGAATACAAACCTATGAATTTCTTAGTCAACATCAAGAACTTGGATTGTTATTTGCCGCAGAACAAATGCTCCCAGGATTGGGATTAGTTGTAATCCTCTTTGGAGGGTTGCTTAGTACCCTTTCTGCATTGAATGCAGCAATTTATTCTTCAACTCGGGTGGCCTTTGCTCTAGGTCGAGATGGCTCACTTCCATCAAAACTCGGAACTGTTTCTCCAAAGCGTCATACTCCAATGACATCGATTAATGTCACAGGACTTCTTATATTAATTATGGCGGTAATAATTCCTATTGACACCGTTGCAGCTTCCGCAGACTTTATGTTCATGATTTTATTTGGTCAAGTCTTATTAGCCTCTGTAATAATTCGGAAGAAGGTTCGGAAGTCTAGGGAAAAACTTGATTATGGATATAAAACCCCAATTTTCCCTCTAATTCCTCTAATGGGTGGGATAGCTCTAGCCATAATCTTTGTTTTCACACTAATCCTGCACATTGAAGCTTTCATTACCACTTTAATTTGGTTAGCTCTGGGTTCGATGGTTTATTTTGCTTTTGCTCGAAGTAGAACCCCCATGAAAGTATCTTCAAGATTAGAAAAGCATACAAAAATTAGAGCAGATTATATCCCTGAGGCTTTCTTTACCACAGTCTGTGAGAATATCCTTGTCCCTTTAGCAGGAAAGGATTATGAATGGGACGCATTCCGGATAGCAGTTCACATTGCCCATGAATTCGGGCAGAAAATAACTCTTTATCACTATGGTTTCGAACTCGAAGAGAAATTTGAGACATATACTAAAAGATTACTTGAATTCCATATTCCCTACGAACTGAGGATTTTTAATCCAGAAAAGCATACATATAAGCCACAGGATATTGTCCAACATTTATGTGATATCACTTCGACTGGAATTTATCAACTAGCTATCTTACCGTCTCGTAGGAATCGAAAATTTTTCCAAAGAAGTTTATCTCATGATTCTATTCGTAAAATGCCAATTCCTGGTCTTGAAGTGTTTCCCTGTCAAGACTGTAAGAAAAAGGAACATTTCACATTCAATCAAGTTGGAGCATTAACTCCAGGTACGAAACGTGATCAATTCCTGCTTCAGATTGGGATTTCCGTTGTTTCATCTACGAAGATGTCAGATTTAGTCGCGTATCACTGGACTGAAGTGCCCGATTTAATTACTCCTAAAGTCATGTCAGAAGCACCAGGAGTTCAAGAGAATACAGCGATCTTTTTACACAATATAGGAGAAGCCCTCAGAATGGGAATTCCTATTCAACAGCGTCATGTTCTTGGACACAATTTCGTGAGAAGTATCAGCGATATAGTCCAAGAAGATAATCTTGATCTCCTAATTTTGGGGTATGGAAAACCCAGAATGAGTAAGCGGCCGTCAGAAAAGCTAGTTAATAATATCAAATGTACTGCAGTAGTATTTCATGGTCGTCCTGAATTTAAATACAAACACGGACTCAATCCCTCTTTATCCTGATGACAAAGTTTTTTGGTAAAAAAGAATTTTCTAATTTACTTAGAAATAGGAGGATTTAGAGCATTGAGCAATTATAAACGCGTAGCAATTTACCTACAAGATAAGCACAGTATACCTGAGTCGATGGAATTCGCTAAATATGCTGAAAAAAAAGGATTCGAAGCAATTTGGCAGGCAGAAAGTCGATTAGCTAGAGTAGCATCGGTACCAATGGCCGCTATGGCAGCTGTTACAAAAGAAATAAAACTAGGATCGGGAGTTATAAATAATTTAGTTACAGTAGCCCCTGCAGTTGCTGCTACATTTTCTACTATGGATCAAATGGCACCTGGAAGATTTATTTGTGGAATTGGCGCTTGGTGGGAACCACTTGCAAGTAAAGTTGGTACACCTAGGACAAAACCACTAAAAAGAATGAGAGAGTATGTTACTGTATTAAAAAAGCTCTTTAATATGGAAACTGTTACTTTTGATGGTGAATTTGTAAAAGTTGACGGAATCACCCTAGATATTGTTCATGGAGACCCTGATAAGGCCAGAGAGGTTCCAATCTACATAGGAGCTACAGGCATGAAGATGATGGAATTAACAGGGGAACTATGCGGCCAAAAGCTCGCCGATGGTGTTGTCCTGAATTATATGGTGACACCTGATTATAACAAAACTGCTTTAAAACACCTTGAAATCGGAGCCAAACGCGGTGGAGGATCGCTAGATGATATAGACCGTCCTCAACTAATCGTTTGTTCAATGGATCACGATCGAGACAAGGCATTAGATGCGGCCCGTGAATTGCTCACACAATATATGGGACAGCAGCCACATTTAATGAAAGCTAGTAAAATGCCACAAGACATCTTAGATAAAATACATGCAGAACTTACGTGGCCAGCTACCAGGGAACAAATTAGAAAAGCCATGAGACATATCCCTGATGAAATTGTTCAGAAAATAACTGCAAGTGGGACTCCTGATGAGTGTTATGATCGTGTTCAACAATGGGTTGATAATGGTTGTACATGTCCTATTCTCTATCAACTCTCTGATGATGTTAAGTTAATGATCGATACCTTTGCTCAAAAATAAAGAAAGAAATCTTTAATAGAAGTAGATAATAAATTCTACTTCCCTTTTTTTCGAAGAACTTGAATATGAGAATCTTTCCTCAATGGAGAAATTCTAGCATCATCACGAGAATTGCTGTTACAACTCCAGCCACAATCATCCTGAGACCATAAAGGAATTTGTTCTCATCAGATATAACCCCCAAATAAGCCCCCAAAACAAATAACGTAGTGGCTGTCAATAAGATCGAACTAACAAAAGCAAATTCAATATCAAATTTAAATAATGGTGCAAAGAAATAAGGCATAAAACTGATTGATGCAGCTACAAAAGGACTGATACCATCGACGATAGCTACGAATATTGAGGATACCTGAGCTGCCTGATCATGAACAGTGTCATTAATTTCCTCTAACATTGCACTTTCTTTTTCTGCTAGCTCTTGTTTTTTCACAGCCGATTCAGTTAAGTATGCACCAAATCCACCGCTAACTCCCATCGCAATACTTGCCCCTAGACCTGCTAACAATATTGTCGAAGGTTCCTCGACATTTGCTAACATCGATCCAATAATTATTCCCAACGCAGTTAATGATCCATCAAAAGAATTCATTACCATATAGCGTCTCGCTATTCCACCTGTTCCTCCCATGGATAAGAGCTCTTTAAGCTTTGAAATTGAAATCACAGATAATTCCGCACAAATACTGGGAATATTCATCCTATTTGAAAGAATTATGTTCCTAAAAATGTTCTAGAAATTTCTTTACAATTACTTAAACTAGTAGTCACTTCTTCATACGACCTAATAATTGTTTTAACTTTTCTAAATCGGGTGTGATCGCATCATATATCGTCACGTTCTCAAAAACGACTTCAGGATCTTTAAAACCAGTACCTGTAATAGGAAGTACAACAAAATCACTCGGATCAATAGTTCCATCGTTTACTAATGCTTCTAATCCCGCTAATGCGGCTGTCCCTGATGGTTCTCCAAAAATTCCCTCATCTGCTGCTAACCAGCGTTGAGTTCTCAATATATCTGATTCGTTTACAGCCACAGCAGACCCTTGACTCTCATATATTGCTTCTAGTGCCTCATTCCCGTCCCAAGGGTGGGGATCTGCCAAACCTCCAGCGACTGTATTTGGTGTTTTCGTCCAATCTATGAAATTCAAAGGCTTAACCTTCTTATTTACAGAGTTAACAATCGGTGCACATTCTGCGGGTTGAACAGCGACCATTTTAGGCAATTTATCAATAAAGTCTAAGTGTTGAAACTCAATAAATCCTTGGAAGGTACCCGCAAGAAGACCACCACTTCCTGTATTGCATAATATCCAATCTGGTACTTCCCATTTACTTTGTTCACATATTTCAAATCCTAAACTCTTTGTTCCTTCAAACTGGAATGGATTAAATGGTCCGAATGAAGGGCTAGGAGTCCAATTGTACTCTTTATAGGCCTTTTTAAATAAAGCAACTGTCGGATCTTCCCCTTCCTTCACAACAGAGACTTTTATAACCTTTGCTCCAAGAAATATTAACTGAGCTATTTTTCCTTGAGGTGCATGTTCAGGTACAAATACAACTGCATCCAAATTCGATCGTGCTGCAAATGTTGCCAAAGCTGCAGCTGCATTACCACTAGATGCTGCGGTAACTGTTGTAGATCCTAGTTCTTTTGCTTTCGAGACACCTACTGAAATGGGTCGATCTTTAAAACTTCCTGAAGGATTGGCTGATTCAATTTTTAGAAAAAGATTCTTCACTCCAATCTTCTTCGCAATTTTCTCCGTTTTGAGAAAAGGTGTCCCTCCAGTCCCTAACTTAATCAAATTATCTGTTTTTTTCAATGGGTAAAATTCTACATATCGTTCATGGTTGAAAGGTCTTTTATCAAGTAAATTCTTTGTAATTGCTTCTCTCAGCTCATCATACTTAAATGATATTTGTAACCTGTAACCACAACCACAGTATTTCTTAATAAAATCTTCTTCCTCAATTTTAGCTCTACATTTTGGGCATATAAGAACCGAATCATAAAATTGCTGGGATCCTCTTTTCAACACAATTACACTCCAAATAAATTCAAATTCTATTCCAGTTGATAGTCTTAGAGGATACCCACTTTTGTATTAAACTGGTTGATTAACTCATCCAGCTGAGGAGTCATTTTATGGATAGAGGACCAATATGAGTCATCATACCACTGCCGATTTAATTCCTCTAAAGTTTTACCTTGCTGTTCAATCCAAGTGAAATACTTCAGATTATGAACTCGTTTCTTTTGGACATAATCAAGTTCAAGGATGTAGTCGGTTTTGATTGATTGGATAGAACGGTGATAATCAATGGCTGCGTGAATTTTTTCATACTGCCCAAAATGTTCTCGGAGTTCTTTCACACGAGATTGGTACATTTCCATTGAGTCAGTAAATACTGTAACAATCATATCTTTATTTGTCATTTCATAATATTTTGCCATTTTGATAGCAAACAGTACGTTAGCCATACTAGAAATTCCAAGGAGATGTAATTGATTCACGATATTCTCTGAGACACCAATATCATTTTTCAAGTATTTAAGTCCTGCAGGTTCATTAAATAGGCGAACCCAGTTCATGGCATCAGCATCATCAATAGCAACAATAAAATCAGTGTTTTTGACATTGTGCACCCAGGGTACATGTTTATCCCCAATCCCTTCAATCCGATGGGCACCGAATCCATTCATATATAATGTGGGACACTGTACTGATTCCCCAGCTGCAATAAAGCCGGTTGGAAAATGTTCTTTCAAGAAATCTCCTGCAGCAAGAGTTCCAGCACTTCCAGTGGTAAAAACACATCCTCTGTACGACCCACCATGGATTTCCTTATCTATGACTTCTTTAATCGCATTACCCGTGACTTCATAATGCCACAGATGATTACCAAATTCATCAAATTGATTAAAAATAGCAATATCATCTCCTCTCTCTGCTGTTAATTCGTGACATTTATCATAAATCTCCTTAACATTGGATTCACTTCCTGGAGTAGCAATTACTTCACCAGCAACCGTACTAAGCCATTCAAATCGTTCTTTACTCATTTCTTCGGGTAAAATAGCGATCGATTCACATGCTAGAATACTTGAATCATACGCACCACCTCTACAGTAATTTCCTGTACTTGGCCATACTGCTTTTTGAGACGTCGGATCAAATTGACCTGTCACTAGCCGTGGAACCAAACACCCAAAGGCTGCCCCTACCTTATGTGCTCCAGTTGGAAACCATTTTCCTACCAAAGCAATGATTCGGGCCTCAACTCCTGTCAATTCAGGTGGTAGTTCAATATAGTTAGCTAGTTCTCGATATCCTCCACCCTTCTCTATTGGTTGATTTTTCCATGAAATTCGGAAAAGGTTTCTCGGAGCAACCTCCCACAAACTCAACGCTTTAATTTCCTCTTTAATACGGTCTGGTACATATTTTACTGGATTCTTTTGTTCCTTATAAGTTGGAATGATAATATTTCTTTCTTTTGCACGTTCTACAGCACGTTTTAGGATTTCTTCATTCTTTGTTAAATCTATCAAAATTGTTACCTCAATTCCAATTGACTGGTAAATGCGAATTTGTTATTCAAGATAAGGTAATTCCTGAAATCAAACCTTATCACAATTTTGGGGTGTATAAAGGCCATCTCTTGAAATTATATTAATATTATCCGACAAACAATTAGATAACTCCTCTCAATTGTCAATATTCTTTTTACGCTTGATAAAATTCAAGAATTTTCTGACAACATCATCTAGAAAAGTAAGAATTTCATCAATCCTAAACTGCAGAACATTAAAAAGTGACCAAAACCATGGTGAAGGCAAAGCTTTAGATAAAATAATTCCAGATAATACACGTTTCTTATCATTTGTTTCAATGGAGACTAAATATGTTTACCTTTTCCTTCTTCTGTACACCATTATTGAGACAAGGGTCATAGTATTCAGTAGGATATTCGAAAATCCTGAAGTTATTTGTGTTATTTGAGAGGTTGTAGTTGTAGCAGTAGTAGTGGTAGTAGTAGTAGACGACGGCGTGGAAGTCTTTTCTTTGATAACACTAATCATTAAATTATTTACAACGTAATTACCAAATTCATCGTAGACTGTTAATTTTAGGAGATAATTTCCAATTGAAAATCCGTTAAAGCTAATCGAAATGGAATTCTTCTGCAGATATGCAGTTTGTAACTCGACACCGTCTAGAAATATTGAATACGAAGATGGATGTTCCTCATTTATTGACCAATTTACAATTACCTGATCATTTTCATATACTGTAACTAAATCTACAGCATCTATTATCACAGGAGGTTGAGTATCATTTTCATTTACTGGAAAAGTAATATAATTTGTATATGCCATTTCCACAATCCAATCCTGCTCTGATGGTGAGCGATCCATTTCTAGTTTTTCATCCCATTCGGGAATATTTGGAGGATTCAAAGATTCATTATACGCTATATACACATAGTCCCAATCAATAGTTGCCTGATAACTCCTTGACCATAATACACCAAAACGAACTTCATTTAATGATTCTCTCTCGTCAGCTCTACGTTGGGTCGTCCAAGGTCCTCCTAAAGATTGATTATCCACATAAACATTTAAATCTCCCGAAAGAGCTGTTATACGATAGGTGTGCCATTGGGAGGCATTAAAAGAATCGTTATCGTTCCATCTGAAATATTGGTAAGTAGCATATTCAACATCGATAAAATGGTGGCCAATAGATACTATGAACCAATCTACACCATCTGACACATAAATCCCCATTGGTCCATGAACACCCTCTAAATCTTCAATAAGCCGTGATCTAATGTCGATAGTAATTCCATCATCTCGGAAAATTGAACCTGGTTTGTAATAATTACAACTAAGATCTGAATGATCAATCATCCTCATAAAATCCTCGGTCTCTTCATTTATGTCTTGAGAACCACTTGAATTTTCGCTAGTCTCTATGATCCCAACATAAGAGAAGGAGAGGATTACTAATACTCCTAACAGAAAAATTCTTTTCATTGATTTCACCCACTTATGTTACAATATGTTCTACAACACCATATTAAAACTCTTATTCCAGATTCAGGGATCACACTATTGGACATTTTGAACAATTGTGGCGATACCAACCCCTCCGCCCCCACATAGAGTTTGAATACCGTAACGTTGGTTCGTATTAACAAGAAAATGTACCATATTAGTGAAGAATTGAACTCCAGACGAACCAATCGGATAACCAATTGCAATTGCTCCTCCATAAGGATTTACTCTTGGATCATCAAATGAATAGTCAAAATGCTTAGCAAACGCCAAACAGGGAGAAGCAAATGCTTCATTGGGTTCTATACAATGCATATCAGCCATCGTCAAATCTCCTGCCCTAGTTAAAGCTCGTTCCATGGCAGGAATGGGTCCAGTAAGCATTAATTGTGGATCGTCCCCAGCTACAGATGTCGATAAGACTTTAACAAAAGGTTTGAGTCCCAATTCATCTGCTTTCTCTCGTGCCATTAACATCACGAAATCTTTCTTTTTTTTCTAAATATAATCAGTAGTATGAGAAGTGGAATAATAAAAGTCATTCCTGGAACACTAGATTCAGTCATATCAGGAGATGATGGATATGAAGTAGATGATGGATATGAAGTAGATGATGGATATGAGCTATTAATAACAGAAGAAATATCTGTAGTTACGGAGATACTCGAAGAACTACTTATAATATCTGGTTCAATAATCGCAGGCAGAATGTTTACTTGTATAAGATAAGCAGCAAAATCACATTCGGTAAATACTACCACTAAATCAAGTTTAGGATGTATGTAGATATAATGCCCATTAAGACCTGATGCATAATAATGATCTGGTTCTATCCACCATTGATACCCATATCCCGTACTACTATTGATTGATCTTTGTACCCACTCCTTTGAAATGATTTGGTGTCCATTCAGACTACCATTGTTCAGGTAAAGGTAACCAAATCTTGCTAAGTTACGCGGTGAAAGAAATAGATTTGAGTGGCCTCTATTTATCCCATTACGGTCAGTATCCCAGGTAACTTCGTCTTCTTTTATTCCTAGGGGATCAAACAAATTCTTTTGGGCAAATTCCAATGTAGATTGCCCTGTTACTCTATTAATTATTGCTGAAAGAAGATGAGACGCTCCAGAACAGTATTCGAACTTTTCACCAGGTTTAGATTCCATAGGTTTATCAAGAATATACTGAATACTATTATTACTGTCAAGCATTTGGTCTGCAAGATCTCCTGGCCCTTCATACCCAATAGCATGTTCTGGCCAATCAAGACCAGTTCTCATCCTTAGTAAATGTTCTATTGTCATTTCTGACTTCCAAACACTCATATTTTTGAATGTAAATTCAGGGAAAAAATCGATTACTTTTTCGTTTACGCTGAGAATAAATCCTTTATCAATTGCAATTCCTATCAAAGCTGATGTAAAACTTTTCGTAACCGAATGTGTCTGATGCGGGTCTTCCATTATGTAGTGATGGCCGCTCTCATTATAGTATTTTTCTCCTACAATAACTCCATGCCTCATAATAATCATACCATGTGCCTCATATCCATAAACTTCCGCTAGTCTTCTATATAACGCTTTAAGCTTGGTACTATCCATTCCCTGTTCTTCGGGTAATGAGGATGGCCAATCATTAGAATTTTCTTCAAATGATCCGATATTGCCCCAAAGCTTTACTCTCCAGTCCCAGCTTCCTGAAAGCAATGTTAATCCATCCTTAGAATAATCCAAGGAAGTTATAACATTAGTATGTCCTATCAGGGTTTTTATTACTACTCCTGTAGATATATTCCATAAAAAAATACTTGCATTATATTGATCATATAAGTCTAAACTCTCATCAAAATATCCCGATGCAAGAATTTCACCATCTGGTGAAAAATCCAAGCTGTGGAATTCATTGTTGCCAATTAAAGTTTTAAAGAGTAAACCTGTTGTAATATTCCACAAATTTATAGAACCATCCTCACTAGCAGAGGCTAGGATTTGACTGTCAGGAGAAAATTGAACTGTCTTAACCGATTCTGAATGATTTGAGAACATCTGTCGTAATGACCGTGTAGATACATTCCAAAGTTTAACGTTTCCATTTTCATCTCCCGAAGCTAATAAGGAACCGTTAGGAGAATAATTTAAGCTATTAATAGAGGAAGAATGTTCCCCTAGGAGTAATTCTTCTTCACTTACAATGTTCCATTCTTTAATCCAAGATATTCCATCTAAAGAATTCTCAGCATATGCTATCACATTATCATTCAATGAAAAGGTAGCACCCCAGTACCAGCTGCCAATTTTTTCATATTTTTTAATGAATGATCCAGAAGTGACATTCCAGACGTGGAGTGATGTTTCTAGTGACCAATCTCCCCCAGGAGGAGATCTGAACCAATAATATCCACTGGTAACTAACAATGAACCATTTGGAGAGAACGAAACGGAATTGACTACTATATATTTTTGATGTCTTAAGAGATGAATTATTTCACCAGTTGATGCATTCCATATTCTAACCGTACCATCACAAGCTGCTGAGGCTATTACTGAATCATCAGGAGAAAAAATAGCTCTAAGAACACCATTACCATGACCTAAAAGAGTTTCATGATTATTTGTGAAATCATGATATATATGCATTTTTTGCCAAGGGTTCAGTTTTAATTCGTCCTGTGAACCATTTAGAAATATCGACTCGTTCTCGTAGAGGAGTAGACAAATAATTATTATAATAACGTATGAAGAAAATCTGAAATGCATCATGATCTTCTAATTCGAGCAAAAATACTTTTATAAGAGTTGCGCATGTGGCAAATTAATGCAAAAAAACCTAGATATAAAAGACTATCAAATAGTCAAAGCTTTGTTTGAACATGGTTTTAATTCTTCCAGTCGTTTTTTAAGTAAGAAATTAAACATTCCAGATAGAACCATAAGCTTTCGGATAAAAAAAATGAAGGAAAATGGTTTATTGCAAGCTTACCCTTTAATGCACGAACGACGGCTTGGATTAGGTGATTGTTGTATTGTCATTCAAGAATCGGAGCACTTCAAATCAAGTTCCCTTTTCAAAATATTAGAAGAAATTCCTTATTTCTATCTTATCTCATCAACATATGGAAGATTTAATGGTATTTTATGCTATTGCGTCTATTCTTTGAAATCAAAGCATCCTAGAGAATTTATTCGCCAATTAAAATTAGAGGGACTAATAAAGAATTTCTGGATCGTAGAGATTCGAGAACATATTGTATGTGAACCTTTCCTTGAGTATTTTGATGTAGAGCGAAGGAAATGGATTTGGAATTGGAAAGACTGGAAAAAGGGTATTAGTACAAAACTGAAACAAGAAAGGAAAAAAAAGACCAAATTTAATTTGGATTTCACTCCAGAAATTATTGATTTTAAGGAAATTGATGTAGAGATTTTGAGACTAATCAAACAAGTCCAGCATGAGGAAACAGGAAGATTAACTCACTCTGAAATTGCTCAAAGACTTGGAACATCTACATACATCATTAAAAAACGAATTCAACATCTTTCCACAAGCGGAGTGATAAAACATTACCTGATTAATTTTTTCTCTCCTCAGGAAGGCGATATCCTTTTTATTTTTCTTTTTATGGAAATATCCAACTCAGATTTCAGTGACAATCTCCTTGAGCTACTTTCTGAATTACCTTTTCAGGTAGATTTCTTCCTAGAAACTAAAACTAAGATTTGTTGTTATCTTCGTCTATCTGCACAAGATTGGACTGCTTTCTTAGGATGTTTTGAAATAATAAAGGATCAACTTAGAGATTATTTCTTCCAAATTGTCCCACACTACTATAATGAACGGCACCATCTTTTTAATGCTTATAATCAGAAAAACAAACAGTGGGAAACGCCTTTCGATCTTTATATTCCTTTAATTTCCAAAAAAGAAGGATAAGATAAAACTTGGGTTTTATGACCAAGTTTGTATCCCTATCGTATTATTAAAAGACACTTTCAACAACAGTAGCGACCCTGTCATGCCTTAAAGATGACAGCTTTACTGCAAAATCTACCTAATATCCAACAACCGATATTACTTCTTGTAGACTCAGTTGCTGGTCATGGTGCAGGTAGACCTTTAGATAAAGTAATAAGAGATAGTACACGTTTCTTATCCTTTTTCCAATGGAAACTAAATTAATATCTAGGCACATCCTTTCTTCTTCTATGAATAATGAGAGAGGAAAGGGTAATTGCAAATAGTAGGAAGTTCGAGAATCCTGGAGTAATTATCTGAGAAGTAGTTGACATTGTAGAACTCGTAGAAGTGGTAGTGGTCGTAGAAGTGGTAGTGGTCGTAGAAGTGGTAGAGGTTGTGGAAGTCGTCGTGGACGATGTTGGAATTGTCTTTTCTACAACAACTATGGTTATCTCGTTTACAATAAAATTCCCAAATTCGTCGTAAACTGATAAAGACAGGAGATAATTTCCAATAAAAAAACCGTTAAAACTTATTGAAATTTCATTTTTCTGGAGATATGATGTTGTAAGCTCGACACCATCTAAAAATATTGAATAAGATGATGGATGTTCCTCAATAATATCCCAATTTACGTCAAACTGCTCATTTTCATATGCAGTTATAATATCTACAGAGTTTAAAATTACAGGTGAAAGTGAATCATTCTCATTGAATGGAAAAGTAATATAGTTCGTATGAGCCATCTCTGCAATCCAGTCTTGCTTAGATGGTGATCGATCCATCTCTAGCTGCTCATCCCATTCTGGTGTATTTGGAGGATTAGTCGATTCATTGTACGCAATATAAACATAGTCCCAATCAATAGTTGCTTGATAGGTTCTTGACCACAAAACACCAAATCGTACTTCATTTATTGACTCTCTAGAATTTGCTTGACGCTGGGTCGTCCATGGACCACCAATCGATTGATTATCCACATATACATACAAATCGCCTGAAAGAGTTGTTAAACGATATGTATGCCATTGGGAAACATCAAAAGATCCATTATCGTTCCAAATATGGTATTGGTAAAGATCATATTCAACGTTGAGAAAATGATGGCCAATAGAAACAATGAACCAGTCCACACCATCGGAAATATAGACTGCCATGGGTCCACGAATTCCTTCTAAATCCTCAACAAGTCGCGATCTAATGTCAATAGTCAATCCCTCATCTCGGAAAATTGAACCTGGCTTGTAATAATTGCAGCTCAGATCTGAATGATCAATCATTCTCATATAATTCTCTTTCTCCTGGGTCATGTTGTAAGAATTATATAAACTTGAGTTAACATTCCCTATTCCAAGAAATAAAATTGCAAAGATTAGAAATATACCTATGAAGAAAATATTTTTCATGTAATTCACCTAATTTTGTCACATAATCATTAATTTTGCTTTAAAGGAGAGATTATGCTTAATCTTTTATTTTGTCCGCTCTACAACTGTTGCGATACCAACACCACCGCCACCACAAAGAGTTTGGATACCATAACGTTGGTTAGTATTAAGTAGATAATGCACCATATTGGTAAAGAATTGCACACCAGAGGAACCGATTGGATGACCAATTGCAATTGCACCACCATATGGATTTACCCTTGAATCATTAAACGCATAATCAAAGTGTTTCGCAAAGGCCAGACATGGTGAGGCAAATGCTTCATTAGGTTCTATACAGTTCATTTCAGCCATGGTTAAATCTCCAGCCCTTGTTAAAGCTCGTTCCATGGCAGGTATAGGCCCAGTGAGCATTAATTGAGGATCATCCCCCGCAACTGCTGTTGATAACACTTTTACAAAAGGTTTGAGCCCTAATTCATCTGCTTTTTCTCGTGCCATTAACATTACTGCTGAAGCCCCGTCAGAAATTTGAGACGAATTTCCTGCTGTAACTCTTCCATCTTCACGAAAAACGGGATTTAAGCTTTTCATTTGCTCCCAAGCGGTTTCAGGATCATCCAGACATATTTCTCTAATAGTTTGATCCTTTGTTACTGTTTTCGTCTCTGTTGATCCATCAGGCTGTTCAATCTCGATTTCAATGGGGATAACCCGTTTTTCATACTCTTGTGTGTTTCTCATACCTTTAGTTGCTTTTTGATGCGACCATATGCCAAATTTATCCATATCTTCCCTTGTTAGTCCATATTTATCTGCAACTTGTTCTGCTGATTCACCTTGCACAAAGCTCATCCGTTCTTGTAGATCTGACATACGATTTGAAAACTGAGCATGAATTTGTTCTACATCAATAAAGGTACCTAACTGTATATCAATTCCCATTGAATAATGAGTCAAATTTTCGACTCCCGCGGCAATCATAATATCTCCATCCCCAACCTTGATGGCATTCGTACAAGTGTTGATAGCCTGTAATCCTGCATTGCAATAGCGATTCACTGTTGCACCAGCTACAATATCTGGGAGATTTTTCGCCATTAGTTGGGCAATTCGCGCAATATTCCCTCCTTGATCTCCTATCTGGGATAATATCCCTACTTGAACATCCTCGATTTCATGAGCATCAAAACTACTAGATTTTGATTCAACTCTATCTACTAACGATTCTAATACGCTTACCAGCATATCTTGTGATGATGTATTTCTATAATAACCACCAAATTTGTCCATTTGTGCACGACTGGATTTTCCTATAGGCAATCTAATTGCTTCTACTACTACGACCTCTCGGATTTCATTTCTCTTCATTTATTATCCTCCAACTAGATTTCAGATTAACCACTTAATGTTGTGGATTTTCTCTTAAGTGTACCCTTACCTTTAAGAGGATGTTTACAGTAATCATAATTATGCTCACAGACGACATTTCAGAGTTTCAGAGGAGAACTAGTAAACTTCTTGTTTCCGTACTTCCTGATTTTTACATTGACGTTATAATTGATCCACATAGATCGTTTAAAGAATTAAACAAGGAACTACAAGAAGTTTATGCACGCGGTGGAGGTAATATTATTGGTACAGAGGTTAAATTCGTACCAGGGGGAAACGGAGGAAACGTAGCGAAGACACTAGCTAGATTAGGTGCTGAGACCACATTTCTTACTCAAACCTCCGATTTTGGAATAAATGTTCTAGAGCATTTTATGACTCCATTAGGAATTAAACTCGAAGCTACATCATCAGGCAATATAGCGAGTTCGGTTATTCTTGAGCTATCATCTGGAAAACGTGATAAATCCAATATTATGCTCTCAAGTGCTGGTAGTGTCGCAGGTTTCTCCTCATCAGCTCTTACAAATGAACAATGGAGTGTTCTGAGGAATAGTGGAATTATAGCATTAACTAATGCTCAAAATCTCGAGCTTGAAGATTTAACAGAGGGTATTCTCCAAAATACTCCCAAAGAAATTATTGTGAGCTTAGACTTCTCTGATTTGACTCCACATTTATCTAGAATTGATGGATTTCGTGAACGTTTACTAAATCACCTAACACGCCCTCCAAACCTCGTGTTAGGTAATGAAAATGAATTTCGTCTTTTAGCAAAGTTACCAAAGGCATCTGCTATGGAAGCGGGTCAGGCATTATCATCAGATTTTCCAGAAGTATTCTTCGCCTTGCATACAGCAAATCAGGTATATTTATGGCATAGAACTCACTTACTCGCCACCCAAAAGTGTCATCTTGTAAACTTACAACATGCAACTGGAGCAGGTGATGCATGGCATGCAGGTTTTCTAGTAGGATGGCAGGTAGGTTTGTCATACAAAGATGTACTGGCCTTTGCAAATGCAGTGGCTGGATATCAACTATCTAGGGGGGAAGTCGGAAAATTAGCTGATATTCTTCAATTTATGAAAGAAACACCTTTGCAGGAGACCAATTAGAAGAAAAAAGTGACCTGTATTGCCCATAGGGGTGAAGGATTATTTTATAAACCTTCTTCTTTACCGCTATTTTTAGGACATTCCGCGGATATAATGTTATTAAAACTGACGAGGTATGCATTTTGGGAAATACTAACACGGTATTGGTAGTAGGAACAGGTACAATCGGAGAACCACTGACAGGACTCTTAAGTGATAAAAATATATCCAAAGATCTAGGAATTGATGAATTAATTTTTTATAAACATTCACCTCGTCTAACTGATCGACCTATGATGAAAGGATTGCTATCAAAAGGATCCCAGATGGCTGCACAACGAGAAAAGTTTGAAGCATTCCGTGAATTGGGTATAGAACCAACTTATACTTTTGAAGAAGCACTTGAAAAATCGAGAGTTATTGTTGATTGTTCCACTGAGGGAATGGGAGTCAGAAACAAATTACTTTTTTATGAGAAAATGCAGGATTCAGCGAGTGCCTTTTTAGCCCAAGGGAGTGAACATGGATTCGGACTTCCTTACGGTGTGGGACTTAACGATGATGTATTGACGAGGAAGAAAAACAAATTCATCCAAGTAGTGTCCTGTAATACTCATAATGCTTCACGAGTTCTAAAGAACCTGGCATTTGATAAGAATGGTAAGAATAAATTGAGTGAAGGGAGATTTGTTTTTATGCGTCGGGCAACTGATGTTTCCCAAGCTGGAAAATTTATTGCTAGTCCATCAGTTGGTCCACATAAGGACAGTACCTTTGGCACGCACCATGCGAAGGATGTCTACCGACTTTATTCCACACTTGGTTATCATTTGAATGTTTTTTCCAGTGCTATTAAACTCAATACTCAATACATGCATGTAGCCTCTTTTCATCTAGTTCTGGATAATCATGACTGTGATTGTAATTTGGAAGATGTTGAAAGAAAATTCCGTGATGATCCTTACGTAGCGGTTACAAACAAAACAGATGCTAATGTTATCTTCAGTTTCGGACGTGAATACGGTCACTTTGGTCGGATTTTAAACCAAACGGTTATAGTTCTTCCTTCCCTATTAGTTCGGAAAAGTAATCTCTTTACTGATAAAGTTGAAGTGGTAGGTTACTCTTATACTCCCCAAGATGGCAATTCTCTTCTAAGCTCCACCTCCGCTGTCGCCTATTTCTTGAACCCCGAAGAAGTTGTCTTAGGAGAGCCTCTTCCCTGTTTACGACCATTCATATTCACTGAAGTTTGATCTTTTTTGACAATAAGCTGTAGATGAGAATCATTCTGCTGATAAATTATCTAGAGGAGA